>DASZKX010000348.1:0-2314 GCA_035552735.1 Xanthobacteraceae bacterium | reverse complement strand
GGTGCCGGCCAAGACCAATCCGCTCGGCGTCAAGGGCTGCGGCGAGGCCGGCTGCGCCGGTGCGCTGACCTCGGTGATGAATGCGGTCGTGGACGCGCTATCTGATTACGGCATCCGGCATATCGACATGCCGGCGACGCCATTCCGGGTCTGGCAGGCGATCCAGGCGGCCGGCGCGAGCGCGCCCGCGCCCGGCAAGTCGTCTTGAGCGGCCGGCAATGACCCAGGCGATCGATCTTCCGCTACCGGCGACGCGCGCGGCCGAGACGAAATTCGTCGGAACCGTGTGCTTCGTGCATTTCGCCAGCCATTATTACATCACCCTGCTGGCGCCGCTGTTCCTGTTCGTGCGCGCCGACTATGGGGTGAGCTATACCGAGCTCGGCCTCGCCTTCACGGCCTTCAACGTGGTCTCGACCGCGCTGCAGACCCCGACCGGATTTCTGGTCGACCGGGTGAGCGCGCGCTTGCTGCTGGTCGCCGGGCTCCTGGTGGGTGCAACCGCCTTCACGATCGCGGCCCTGGTCGACTCGTTCTGGATGTTCGTGGCCATGTTTGCGCTCGCGGGTCTCGGCAACACGGTCTATCACCCGGCCGACTACGCCCTGCTCTCGCGTCATGTCCCGGCCGCCCGCACTGGCCGGGCGTTCTCGTTCCACACCTTCGCCGGCATGCTGGGCAATGCGGCCGCGCCCCCGAGCCTCCTGTTCCTGCAGAGCCTGGTGGGCTGGCGCGGCGCTTTCCTGGGCGCCGCCGTGCTCGGGCTGGTCGCCGCGCTGGTGATGGCGGTCGCGGGCGAGCTGCCGGAGCTCGAGGCTGCGCCCGGCAAGCGCAATGCGCGCAGCGGCACGCAAGCCGACGCGACGCAATCCGGCGCCGTTCCGATGGGATGGCGCCTTCTGCTCGCGCCCGCGATCCTGCTCAATCTCGCCTTCTTCATCATGCTGGCGATGTCGAGTGGCGCGCTCTACAATTTTCTCGTCCCCGCGCTCGGCGCGCTTCACGGCACGCCGGTCACGGTCGGCAACGCGGCCCTGACCGGCCTGCTGCTGCTGAGCCCCATCGGGGTGCTGGTCGGCGGCTGGCTCGCCGGACGCACCCCGCATCACGGCCTGGTCGCCACCTGCGGCCTGATCGTGACGGCGGCGGTCACCTCGCTGGTCGGGTCGTTCGATTTCGCCGCGGTCGCGCTGGTCATCCTGATGTCGATCGCGGGCTTCTTCTCCGGCCTCACCATGCCGTCGCGCGACATGATCGTGCGCGCCGTCACCCCGCCCGGCGCTTATGGCCGGGTGTTCGGCTTCGTCTCCACCGGCTTCAACATCGGCGGCATCGTGTCGCCGCTGATCTTCGGCCAGCTCCTGGACCAGGGCTATCCGCGTGCGATATTCTTCTGCGTGGCCGCTTGCGCCCTGATCTCGATCGCCACAGTCGCGATCAACACGTCGCGCAAGCCGGCGGCGGCGTGATACCCTCCTCTCGTTTCAAGGGGACGCCTGCGCGGGAGACGGCAATGAGATTGAGATATTTGGCTTGGCGCAGCGGAGCGGTGGCGGCGGCGGGCGCCTATCTGGCGCTTTATCTGGCATTGGATGCGCTGCCGGCCATGGCAGCCGATTTCTATGCCGGAAAGACCATCGATTTCGAGGTCGGGGCCGACGTAGGCGGCGGCTATGACATCTATGCCCGCACGCTCGCGCGCCATTTGAGCCGGCATATCCCGGGCAATCCCACCATCGTGGTCAAGAACATGCCGGGCGCCGGCAGCGGCCGCACGGCGGTCTTCATCAGCAACGTGGCGCCCAAGGACGGCGCGACGCTCGGGGCGCTGATGCCGGGCGCCATCATCGGGCCGCTGCTCGACGACAAGCCGGACACGCAGTTCGATCCCACCAAGGTGATCTATATCGGCTCCGCCGATGCCGGCACGCGCATCTGCGGCACCTACCAGAGCTCCAAGATCAAGAGCTTCGAGGATGCGCGCCGCCAGAAGACCGTCCTGGGCGCCACCGCGGCCGGCGGCGCCACCCGCGACTACGGCTATCTGCTCAATCACACCGCGGGCACCAAGTTCGACGTCGTGGCCGGCTACAAGGGCACCGCCGACATCACGCTCGCCATGGAGCGCGGCGAGGTCGACGGCGTCTGCGGCTGGGACTGGTCGAGCGCCAAATCGCAGAAGTCGGACTGGCTGCGCGACCACAAGCTCAACATCCTGGTGCAGGTCGGGCTCGAGCCGAATGCGGAATTGACCCAGATGGGCGTGCCGGAGCTGTGGAAATACATCGACAACGACGACGCTCGCAAAGTCGCC
>DASZKX010000347.1:0-4187 GCA_035552735.1 Xanthobacteraceae bacterium | reverse complement strand
CCCGGCTCGCCCTCGCCCTGCGCCCAGGAATTCATCCGGTCGCAAAAGGCGCGCGAGCCGCCGCCCGGGGCCGGGATGGCCCACACCGCCGCTTTCGGGCTGGTCTCGAGAATCCGCGCGAAGATCTTGAAGCCCGAGCCGCGAAAGACGTCGGAGACGTCCTGCATCTCGATCGGATTGCGCAGGTCGGGCTTGTCGGTGCCGTATTTGCGGATGGCTTGCGCATAGGGAATGAGCGGAAACTTCTGCGTCACCGGCTTGCCTTGGCCGAACTCCTCGAACACGCCGCGCAGCACCGGCTCGACCGCAGCGAACACGTCCTCCTGGGTTACGAAGCTCATCTCGATGTCGAGCTGATAGAACTCGCCGGGCGAGCGGTCGGCGCGCGCATCCTCGTCGCGAAAACACGGCGCGATCTGGAAATAGCGGTCGAAGCCCGCCACCATGAGCAACTGCTTGAACTGCTGGGGCGCCTGCGGCAGCGCGTAGAACTTGCCGGGATGCAGCCGCGACGGCACCAGGTAGTCGCGCGCGCCTTCCGGGCTCGACGCCGTCAGAATGGGAGTCTGGAACTCGAAGAATCCCCGCTCCTTCATCCGCCGCCGCAGCGAATCGATGATCGCCCCGCGCTTCATGATATTTTGGTGGAGGTGCTCGCGACGCAGGTCGAGGAAGCGGTACTTGAGCCTTATGTCCTCAGGATAATCGTGCTCGCCGAAGACCGGCATGGGGAGCTCGCCGGCCGGGCCCAGGACCTCCAGCCCGCTGATGAACAACTCGATCGCGCCGGTCGGCAGATCCGCATTCTCGGTGTCGGCGGGCCGCTGCCGCACCTTGCCGTCGAGGCGCACCACCCATTCCGAGCGCAGCTTCGCGATCTCCTTGAAGACCGGCGAATCAGGGTCGGCCACGCATTGGGTGATGCCGTAATGGTCGCGCAGATCGATGAACAGGAGGCCGCCATGGTCGCGGATGCGATGGCACCAGCCGGAAAGCCGCGCTTCCCGGCCGATATCGGCCGCGCGCAATTCGCCGCAGGTATGGGAGCGATAGCGATGCATGGTGGTGATCTGGTCCGTAAATGTCGCGCGGAAAGGCACATGCAGGGGGCGGCTTGTCAAGGCGGGCCAAGATCTACCGAGAGTTACCCGGAAAGGCGTCTCGACAGGCTGCCGCCGATCTGCACACTCGGGCGCGGTCCCCTCCCTTCGTTCCCACGAAAGCCAATGTTGAAAGCCCATGCGCAAATGACCGCCGCGACCACATCGGTTCCACAGACCGCCGTTTCCCTATCGGCCGTTACCGGCTCGGCTGCGTCGGGCGGCCCGGGCTTGATGACCACGGCCGAGGCCACCGTGGCGGCGCTCGTCGCCCACGGCCTCGACACCATCTATGCGCTGCCCGGCGTCCACAATGATGCGCTGTTCGATGCCCTGTTCAAAGCCTCCGACCGCATCCGCACCGTCCACAGCCGCCACGAGCAGGGCGCCGCCTATATGGCGCTGGGCGCCGCCCTCGCCACCGGCCGCACCCAGGCCTATTCGGTGGTGCCGGGACCGGGCCTGCTCAATTCCTCGGCCGCGCTCTTGACCGCCTATGGCACCAATGCGCCGGTCCTGGCGCTGATCGGGAACATCCCGCAGGCCGCGATCGGCCGCATGCTCGGCCATCTGCATGAAATCCGCGATCAGGCCGGAATCATCGAGCGGCTGGTCGATCATTACGCCCGCATCCACGCGCCCGCCCAGGCCCCCGGCCTGGTGGCGGCCGCCATCGCATCCATGCGGAGCGGCCGGCCGGGCCCGGCAGCGCTCGAATGCGCCATCGACGTCTGGGGCGTGCGGGCCCCGGTGCCACCGATCGGGCGGCCCAGCCCGGGCGGGCCAGCGCCCCTCGATGAGGATGCGATCCGCTCCGCCGCCAAGCGCCTGGGCGGCGCGGCCCGCCCGCTGATCGTCGTGGGGGGTGGCGCCCAAGATGCCGCCGCCGAGGTCACGGAGCTCTCGCGCCTCCTGCAGGCTCCGGTCCTGGCCTTCCGGCGCGGCCGCGGCGTGCTCGACGCCCGCGATCCTTTGAGCGTGACGCTGCCGCTTGGCCATGAGGAGTGGGCGAAAACCGACGTAGTGCTCGGGATCGGCACCCATTTGCACAACCCGCTCAACCAATGGGGGCTGGACGACGACCTCGCGGTGATCCGTCTCGATGCCGATCCCGAGGAGCCGGCCCGCTTCCGGCCACCGGCGGTCGCCCTGGTGGGAGATGCCCAGCCGATCCTGCGCCGCCTCATCGATCTCGTCGGGCCGCACAATCAGGCCCGCCCGTCACGACACGAGGAGATGGCCGGCCGGCAGGCCCGGTTCCGCCAGGAGCTGACCCGGCTCGGCCCTCTTCTCGGCTTTCTCGACGTGATCCGCGTCGCGCTACCCGAGGACGGCATTTTCGTGGAGGAAGTGACCCAGATGGGCTTTGCGGCGCGGGTGGCCTATCCGGTCTACCGGCCACGCAGCTATATCTCGCCGGGCTACCAGGACAATCTCGGCTGGGGCTTCGCCACGGCGCTGGGCGTCCAGGACGCCCGCCGCGACGTGCCGGTGCTCGCCATCAGCGGTGACGGCGGCTTCATGTTCACCGCGGGCGAGCTGGCGACCGCCGTCCGCCACCGTATTCCCCTCACCGCCGTCGTGTTCGCGGACGGGGCTTTCGGCAACGTCCGCCGCAACCAGGAGGAGCGCTACGGCAATCGTCTGATCGCCAGCGACCTCGCCAATCCGGATTTCGTGCGGTTCGCCGAGAGCTTCGGGGCGGCCGCCGAGCGCGCCCGCACGCCACCCGAGCTCGCCGCAGCGCTCGCCCGCGCAATCAAGCGCCGCGACGGTCCGACTGTGATCGAGGTCCCGGTCGGGCCGCTGCCTTCCCCTTGGGAATTTCTCCGCCTCCCCCGCGTCCGCGGCCGATCGCGGCCCTGACAAGAACAAATGACTGAGCTATCACTCCACCATGCAGCCCATTACCACCACCAAGAAGCTCGCTGAAGCCTGTGCCCGTTTGGCGAAATATCCGTTCGTGACGGTCGACACCGAATTCCAGCGCGAGACCACCTACTATCCCAAGCTCTGCATCGCCCAGATTGCGAGCAGCGCCGAGGCCATCATCATCGATGCCCTGGCCGAGGGCATCGATCTCACTCCGTTCTACGACCTGATGGCCAACGAGCAGGTCATCAAGGTCTTCCATGCCGCCCGCCAGGACATCGAGATTTGCTGGCATGCCGCCGAGGTCATTCCGACCCCGCTGGTCGACACCCAGGTCGCCGCCATGGTGCTGGGCTACGGCGATTCCATCTCCTATGAGCAGCTGGTCCAGCGCATCACCGGCGACAGCCTCGACAAGTCGCACCGCTTCACCGATTGGACGCGCCGGCCGTTGGCCGAGGCGCAGCTCGCCTACGCGGTCTCCGACGTCACCCATCTGCGTGACGTCTATATCCGGCTTGCCGCCGATCTGGAGGAGCGCGGCCGCATCGAATGGATGCGCGAGGAATTGAAGATCCTCACCTCGCCCGATACCTACCGCATGGAGCCGGAGCATGCCTGGGAGCGCCTCAAGACGCGGGTGCGCAAGCCCAAGGAGCTGGCCGTCCTGATCGAGGTCGCCGGCTGGCGCGAGCATGAGGCGCGCACCCGCGACGTTCCGCGCGGGCGCGTGCTCAAGGACGACGTGGTCGGCGACATCGCGATCCAGGCGCCCACCACCATGGAACGGCTGGCGGGCTTACGCTCGCTGCCGCGCGGCTTCGAGCGCTCGAAGTGGGGCGAGGCGATCATCGAGGCGGTCAAGCGCGGGCTCGAGCGCGACCCCAAGACTCTGCCGCGGCTCGATCGCGCCAAGCCGGTGATCAACGGCCAGGCCACCGTCGAGCTGCTCAAGGTGCTGCTGCGCATGACCGCCGAGCGCCATGGCGTCGCCGCCAAGGTGATCGCCACCGTCGACGATCTCGACCGCATCGCCGCCGACGACGCCGCCGCCGTGCCGGCGATGTCCGGCTGGCGGCGCGAATTGTTCGGCGAGAAGGCGCTCGCCCTCAAGCAGGGCCACCTGATGCTGGCGATCGAGAAGAACCGCGTGGTGGCGGTGGAGCGGAAGTAACACCATCTGGCAGGGCACACCGCTCGGTTGGGCGCATCATG
>DASZKX010000346.1:0-4997 GCA_035552735.1 Xanthobacteraceae bacterium | reverse complement strand
GCAGCGACCCACAATTCGAAGCGCTCGTGGCCCTCGGCAAGGCAGCGCTTCATGCCGCGACCTCGGAACAGGACCGAGATGCGCCCTTCGATACCAGCCCGAAAGCGCTGGCCTGCCTTGAAGCCGGCGCTCTTTTCGTAGGCCTCGCGTTCCGGCGTTTTCTTGCCGCCGCGCTGCGGAATGCACACCACCGTGACGCCCTCTTGCGCGCACGATGCCACGTTTTGCTCGCTGAAGAAGCCGCGATCTGATCCATACAATTCCGGAGCCCGGCCAAAAGTCTCCAAGTGGCGCTCGAGGGACGGCGCCACATGGATGTCGTCAGAAGGATTCCCCTTCAACACCTGGTATTGGGTGATCAAGCCTTGTGCGCTCTCGGCGAGGAACACCTTGTGGCCGAACTCGATGGGCGTGCGCACCTTGCCGCGCTTGATCAGGTCAGTATGGGGTTCGAAGATGGAATAGATCTTTTCGGCGGTGGGAACCTGCTCGCCGTCGAGCACGCGGCGGCGCGCCTGATTGATCACACGGCTTCCCAATCTGCAAAAATGCTCGATGTCTTTGCGGATTTCTTCCAAGGCCGCGTCGGCAAGCGCATCCTTGCCGCGCGCCTTGCTGGTCTTCTCGATCGCCAGTCGGGCGCTTTCCACAACCTCCTCGGTAATGCCGATGAGCGCGCGATATTTCCTGGTCTGCTGCTCATGGCGTTGCCTTGTCGTCATCCGCTGAATCTCGTACATGCGACGCCGGGCCGAACGCGTGCGATCGCGAAAGCCCTTGATTCGTCGCAGTTCCAGCGCCTTGCCGAGGCGCCCGATCAGGCGTGTGACGACGCGCACCACGTCCCACAATAACGTGTTGTCGGTCGGATGATGAATGTCGCTTTGGACAACCGTGGTATCGACACGCAGCTTGGTGCCGTCCTCCAATCCAAGATCGACTGCCGCCTGAACCACCAGGTCATTGATCGCTTTGAGCGTCTCCGGCGTCAGTCGATTGAAGCTGCGGCCGAACGCATCGTGCTTGGGCACCGGATCGCAGTAGAAGTCGGCAAACTGACGCAGCATCAATCCGTCGGCGATCCGTTCGCGCAGTTCACGATAGTTCCAGTTCTTGACGCGCATGAGAACCAGCGCGCGCAGAACCTGTTGCGGCGTCAACATAAGCGCCGGATTCGTCCGTATGGATGGTCGAGCCGACCTCAATGTTTTGCAGGACCGCGGCTTGAATCGACTTCGCATCCGTTCCGGAAATCGGCATGGCGACAGTTCAGCCGCCGCGCTCCCGCATCCCGAGAACGGGCGTCTTGCCTACCGTGCCGCGCCCGGCATGGAGCTTCTTGCTTTCGTGTTTGTTGGCTTCCTTGCCGCCGACGAACGTTTCGTCAATCTCGATGATGCCGGCGAGCTTCGTGAGATCGCGACCGCCGCAGGCCTCTCGCAGACGATGCAGGACGAACCAAGCCGACTTCTGCGTGATCCCGATCTCTTTCGCGAGGTGCATCGAGGATACGTCTTTGCGGGCCGTCACGAGCAGGTACATCGCGTAAATCCACTTATGCAGGGGAACGTGGCTGCGCTCGAAGATTGTCCCGGTGCGCACGGTGAAGTCTTCTTTGCACTGGTTGCAGCGATAGAAGCCGCCAGTCCGTTCCGTGATCCGCTCGCCAAGGCCGCAGACCGGACAGCGCGGGCCGTTCGGCCACAAGCGCCCCTCAAGGTACGTCCGGGCCGTCTCTTGGTCCGGGAACATCTCGAAATGCTGGAACGTCGAAATGGTGCTCTCGCTCATCGCAAACCCCCCAATTTCTGGGCAAAATCTAGCCCGAAAAGTCGAGGGAGTCAAGTATATAATTCCCTTAAGTAAAGGTTCGACATCAGGTGCGAGCGTGTTGTGCGTCGCGCCGTTGAATTTCGTCAGAGCCGAGCGACGCAAGCACGCGGTCGACTTCCTCGACGATTAGATCACGACACGGGACAGTCATGGACGTTGCTCCTGTTGCTTCAGTCGTCGCGGCACGCCCTATGAGCGATTGTCGCTCCGCGTGAGTTCATTGACAGCCGTTGCCATCGGCAGCCTATTGGCCGCGACGGTTCTGTTCGCTGACTGGAGAACTGCCGCTAATGACTGCCGCTAATGCCGCTAAGGCTGCATCTAAGTCATTGATTTTATTGATTGGCGCTCCCTACCGGAATCGAACCGGTGTTTTCGCCGTGAGAGGGCGACGTCCTGGGCCGCTAGACGAAGGGAGCTTGGCGCGAGCATCCGAATAACCCCGATCCCGCGGCGGCGCAAGCGCACCGGCGCCGGCTCGGCGCGGCCGGCCGGCCGCGCGCGTGGCGAGACATATGGGATCCGGCTAGGGTCGCGCGCGAGAGCGGCTTGGCCCCGGGGACGCGCATGCGCAGGCGATTGTTCAATTGGCAGGGGGAGCGTTTTCTCTATCTCGGCCTCGAGGGCGAGCCGGGCCGGCCGCTGCCGCAGCAGTCTTCCGAACTGTTCGGGCGCGCCGGCGCGGAGCTGGCGGCCCTCGGCTTTTCCTTGGAGCGCAACACCGTGCGCACCCGCGTTTTCGGCCGCAGCAGCGCGGCCCGTGCCGCCGGCAGCGCGGCCCGCACGCAGGCGCTGGTCGGGCCCGCGCGCGCGGCCGGCGCGAGCTACGTCTGCGTGCCACACTTCTCTTCCGCGGCCGATGTCGGCCTCGATCTGTTCGCCATGGCGGCGCCAACCGGCGCGGCGCCAACCGGCAATCCGACGCGCCAGGTGAGCGAGCATGAGCCGGTGCAGAGCTTCATCCGGCACCTGGTCTGGGGACCGATGGTCTTCCTCGCCGGCATGACCTGCGAGACGCAGCCGACCCTGCAGGCGCAGTGTGCCGATATCCTGCCGCGCGCCCAGACGCTACTGCGGGACACCGGCTGCGATTGGGGCAACGTGGTGCGGGTCTCGTTATTCCTGCACCGCGACCAGGACCCCGACGCGCTCCTGGCCGGCATGGCGGCGCTTGCGCCGGTGCCGCTCGCGCACGCCGAGATCGAATTGGTCGAGGGTTTTTCGCGGCCCGGCAAGCTCATCGAGATCGAGATCACGGCCCGGCGGTGAAACGGAGTCTCAAGGCTCGTCGGCAAAGCGCAGGCGACCCGCCGGCGCCAGCGTCTTGCTGTCGAAAGTACGAGCCTCGAGCGCCCCAGCGAGCTCGATGGTGACCACGATGCGGTCCCCGGCCCCCGCGATCGCGACCACCCGCGCGCCTTTGGGCAGCATGGCGGTGACATCGGGACGCGCCACGCTTCCCTCGCTGCGGAAAACCCGATAGCCGATGACCCCGACCACGGCCGCGATGGCGACGAGCGTGGTCACGCCCGATATGATCATCAGCCATCGCACCTTGGCGACGATGCCCGCGGCCGCGGGATCGCGAAGCTTTTCGTCGTCCGTCACTTTTCGTCGTCCGTCAGCGGATCGCTCATGTCAGTGCAACACAGGCGCCAGGAGAAAGTCGTCATCGCGGGCGAGGATGCCGGCGAGCGGCTCGACCGCGTGCTCGCGGCGCGCATCGGCGACCTTTCGCGCTCGCGGCTCAAGGCACTGATCCTCGCCGGCGAAGTCGCCATCGGCGGGCGCACGATCCGCGATCCGGGCCACCACGTCAACGCCGGCGATGCCGTCATGGTGGAGGTGCCGCCGCCGGAGCCGGCCGAGCCCGGGCCGGAGAACATCCGGCTCGACATCGTGTTCGAGGATGACGAGATCGTCGTGATCGACAAGCCCAAGGGACTGGTGGTGCACCCGGCGGCCGGCAACTGGACCGGCACCCTGGTCAATGCCCTGATCGCCCATTGCGGCGGCAGCCTTTCGGGCATCGGCGGGGTGCGGCGGCCCGGCATCGTGCACCGTCTCGACAAGGACACGACCGGCCTCATGGTGGTGGCCAAGACCGACCGCGCCCACGCCTCGCTCTCCCGCCAGTTCGCCGATCACGGCCGCTCCGGCGTGATGCAGCGAGGCTATCTGGCCTTCGCATGGGGGGTGCCGGAGCGCCCCAAGGGCACCATCGAGGCTCCGATCGGCCGCCATCCGCGCGCCCGCGACAAAATGGCCGTGCGTCCGGAGGGCCGCGAGGCCGTAACTCATTGGGAGATCCTGGAGCGCTATGCCGGCTCCGATGGGGCTCCGGTCGCAAGTCTGCTGGCGTGCCGGCTGATGACCGGGCGCACACACCAGATTCGCGTCCATCTAGCCTCGATCGGCCATCCACTGTTGGGCGATGACACCTATGGGTCAGGCTTCCGAACCAAGACCGCCCGGCTGCCGCCAGAAGCCCGCCAGGCGCTGGCAGGGCTTGGACGACAGGCTTTGCACGCCTATTTATTGGGGGTCGAACACCCATCCGGGGGCGAATACGTTGAGTTCCGCTCGGAACTGCCAGGTGACCTCATTCGTTTACGATTCAGTCTCGGGACCCAGCTCTCATCCGGGGCTTCCGGCCGGTCTCATAAATCCACCGGAAAATCAAAGGCTTGACGGCACACGAAAGAGTCACGGCGACGTGTTCCCGGTGTATCTTCCTTTCGCGCCCCGTTTTCCTGTAATGTTGCACCTGCGGTCACATCTCGCGGTCGCAGCAAACTGGACGGCACCGTCGGCTCAGGGAGCGGCGGTGCGATCCGCCCGCCGGAAACGGGGGCATAACATTGGAGGGCGCTACCATGGCCCACGCCGCGGCCTTGCCGATCATAACGGCTGAATCAGGCCTCACCCGCTATCTTGAGGAAATTCGGCGGTTCCCCATGCTGGAACCGCAGGAAGAATACATGCTGGCCAAGAGCTGGCGCGAGCACGGCGACCGCGAAGCGGCCCATCGGCTCGTCACCAGCCATTTGCGCCTGGTGGCCAAGATCGCCATGGGGTATCGGGGCTACGGGTTGCCGATCTCCGAGGTGATCTCGGAGGGCAACGTCGGGCTGATGCAGGCGGTCAAGCGCTTCGAGCCGGAC
>DASZKX010000345.1:0-5624 GCA_035552735.1 Xanthobacteraceae bacterium | reverse complement strand
CAGGGGGTGGATTATTTCACCATCCATGCCGGCGTGCGGCTGGCGCATATTCCGCTCACCGCCAGGCGCGTCACCGGCATCGTCTCGCGTGGCGGCTCGATCATGGCGCATTGGTGCCTCTCACATCACCGCGAGAGCTTTCTCTATACTCACTTCGACGAAATCTGCGACCTGATGCGCAAATACGACGTGTCGTTCTCGCTCGGCGACGGCTTGCGCCCCGGCTCGATCCGCGACGCCAACGACCGTGCGCAATTCGCCGAGCTGGAGACGCTCGGCGAACTGACCAAGGTCGCCTGGGCCAAAGGCTGCCAGGTGATGATCGAAGGCCCCGGCCACGTGCCGCTGCACAAGATCAAGATCAATGTCGAGAAGCAGCTCAAGGAATGCGGCGAGGCGCCGTTCTATACGCTCGGGCCGCTGGTGACCGACATCGCGCCCGCCTACGACCACATCACCTCGGCGATCGGCGCCGCCATGATCGGCTGGTTCGGCACCGCCATGCTCTGCTACGTGACCCCCAAGGAGCATCTCGGCCTGCCCGACAGGAACGACGTCAAGGACGGCGTCATCGCCTACAAGATCGCGGCGCATGCCTCCGACCTCGCCAAAGGCCATCCGGCCGCGCAGCTGCGCGACGATGCGCTCTCGCAGGCGCGCTTCGACTTCCGCTGGGTCGACCAGTTCAACCTCTCGCTCGACCCCGATACCGCGCGTTCCTACCACGACGAGACCCTGCCCAAGGACGCCCACAAGGTGGCGCACTTCTGCTCCATGTGCGGGCCGAAGTTCTGCTCCATGAAGATCACCCAGGACGTGCGCGACTACGCCGCCACGCTCAACGACAAGGAGCAGGGCATGGCGCAGATGTCGAAGAAGTTCATCGACATGGGCGCGGAGGTTTATGTGGATCAGGCGGCGGTGAAGGAGAGCAACAAGGCGCTGGGGTGAATCATGGCGAGCATGCTCGATCGCATTACGGTCGATCCGGATACATGCAGCCGCCGCCCATGCATTCGCGGGCTGCGCGTTCGTATGAGGGACATCCTCGACATGCCGGCGGGAGGCTCGCCGCGGGCGGGACTTGGCGACTATCCCTACTTGGAGGACAACGACATCACCGCCGCGCTGGAATTCGCCTCACACGCCACGGATCATCCCGTCTTCGCGGCTCCCGGGCGGTGAAATTTCTTGTCGCAGATCAGCGGCAATCGTTGGGCGTCATTCCCTGGCTTATGTCATGCCGCACCTCCAATCATCGATGATGACGTTCGTGAAATACGACGATGATGCGTGCGAGTTGGACATCACATTCACGAGCGGCAAAACTTATCGCTATCTGCAAGTGCCCGTGGAAATCTATGAGGGGTTGCTCGATGCTGAATCCAAGGGCGAATTTTTCAACGACAACATCAAGGACGAATTCAACTTTGCCGAGGTGAGGAGTTCGATCAGGCGGCGGTGAAGGCGATCAACAAGGCGCCGTAGCGCGCCGCAACCATCCGGGAGGCGCTCCATGGACACATCTTCGATCACGACATCACTGCTCGGCTTGGCAATGGTGCTGTCGCCGATGGCGGGCGCGCGGGCCGCCGAGCTCAAGGTCCTGGCGGGCGGCTCCATGACGGTGAGCCTGAACGAGCTCAAGCCGCGCTTCGAGAGTGCCACCGGACACAAGCTCACGATTGTTTTCGACTCGACCCCCAACCTGATCAAGGCGGCGACGTCCGGAGCGCCGTTCGATCTCGGGGTCGTTCCGGTCGATGTCATGAAGGATGCCGCCGCCCGCGCCCGCTTCGCGGGAGGGCCGACCATCGACGTCGCGCGGGTCGGCTACGGCATCGCCATCCGGGCGGGCGCCCCCAGGCCCGACATCAGCACGCCCGATGCGTTCAAGCAGACGCTCCTCAAGGCGCAATCGATCGCCACCATACCGGAGAGCGCGGCGGGGGCTTACGTCCTGCAGGTGTTCGGACGTCTCGGCATCAGCGACGCCATGAAAGCCAAGATCAAGCCGCAAGCCACGACCGGAGCGATCCCGCAAGCGGTGGCCAAGGGCGATGCCGAGCTCGGCATCTTCCTCACCAATGTGCTGATCGCACCCGGCGTGGAGCTGGCCGGCCCGTTCCCGGCCGAATTGCAGAATGAGTTGGTGTTCACCGCGGCCGTCGCCGTCGACAGCAAGGAAGCGGACGCAGCCAAGGCCTTCATCGCTTATCTCAAGACGCCGGAAGCCACCGCGGTGATGAAAGCCAAGGGTGTGACGCCGGGGTGAGGCGGACGTCAACTCTCCTTCCTGAACATCTTGTCGAACAGCTCGCGCGAGCGGAGCAGCCCGTCCGTCGTGAACACCACGGATTTTGCCTTGTTGACGGGACTCTGAATCATCCCTTTTTCGTGCAGCCGGTTCATGGCGTCCCAATCGAAACCTTTCCAAGCGCGATACTGATCGTGAAGCCCAAGATAAAGGAGCGCCAGAACTGTTTCGTCGATCCGATCCGTGTCGAGTGCCATCTCAGACCCCTGCAGATTGGTAGAGCTGTAGAGCGACTAACGCGAGTTCAGCCGCCGCGTCATGCGAGGGAAAGGCGGATTAAGCTTACGCTAATCCGCCCTACGGGCCGTGCCGTGAATTTGATCGCCCAGCCCGCTACCGCACCGAAATGCTCAATCCGCTCAGGTCGGCGTTGATCTGCAATCCGACCTGCCGCCCCGTCAGCGACAGCACCGCACCTTTCTCGTTGGTCAGCACGATCGCCTGGGCGCCCGCGCCGATCGCAGCGCCGGCTCCGGCTGCACCATAGATTCCGGAGACATCGGACGGGCCGCGGATGTTGCTGACGGTACCGCGGAAGTACGTCTCCGACGCACCGAACACAATGCCATAGCTCAGGCCGCCGATCGAGATCGGGTAGTGCTGGCCATGAAAGGTCAGCGTACCGCTGCCCCCGGACGCGCCGATGACCCAGCCGCCTTTGATCACCTTGAAGCTGATGGTGCCACCGTCGGCGCGCGCGGCGGACGAGAGCCCGGCGCCCGCGAAGGCGACGGTCAGCGCAATCAGGGCCGCACGAATTCCGGACGTGAATCGCATGGTGGTGTTCTCCTTGGGATGTTTTGGGGCTCGAACGTAGATCTCCACCAGAATAGCACGCCGCCGTAGCGCCGACGACATTCCGGCTCATGATCCTGACAACTGGGGATAACGCCCGCCCCAGCCGCGAAGCGCCCCCCTGTTGCGTCGCGGCGTCAAGCGACCGCAATGCGCTGGCACCTCGCCGTTGCGGCGCCGCGCCGAACGCCACGCGACGGTTCAGGCTTCAACAATCCATCGCATTTGCCGCGCGCTGGAGCGGCCTTCGGTTGGGTCGAATGTTATCTCGGCAGGCACCGTGCCCTCCTGATCGAGATGGCCGGAACAAGTCCGGCCACGACAATGAGAAGCGATCTCGCGAGATGTCTCGATGGAGGGCCCATGCCAGCGGCCGCCACCTGCGAACCTGTAGCTTTGTTCTGGCACCGCACAATTCGAATCGCCTCCTGCTCTGCCCCCCCAATCGTGGCGGCATTCTGTCGCGAGCGTTCAGCCCTCATTCAGCGCCGGTAGCGGAACCTGCCCGACAAGGACGACGTTTGACTGTCACACCACAAATTCCGAGGTGACCCCATGAGGAAGACTTTGACCGTTCTCGCCACCGCCGCGACGGTTGCCATCGCAGCCGTGGCGGCGCCGACTGGCGCAGAAGCCCGCTGGGGCTGGCGCGGTCCCGGCCTGTTCGGCGGGCTGATCGCCGGCGGGCTGATCGCGGGCGCTTTGGCGCCGCGCTACTACGGCGGCTATTACCCGCGCTACTACGGGTACTACAATGGCCCCTACTGCTGGCGCCGCCACTTCAATGGCTGGCGCTGGGTGGCCTACCGGGTCTGCTGACCGGTCGCCGCGCGTCGTGCTGCAGCGCAATGGCCCCGAGGCCCGCCAGCGGGCCCCGGGGTTTTAATTCGGGCGGTAGTAGGCTACACACCCAAATTCCGACAAATTGGTCGGCCTTGATGGCCCCGTTTATGGTGGGCTGTCTCGATAAGATTCGCAGAATCGCCAAGAACCAAAGAACTGAACGCTTCGCGCGCTCGGCACCCGCCGACCGCTCATCGAGGAGACTTAAATGAACAAGACCCTGACTGCCCTCGTTGCGGCCGCGACCCTGGCCGGGTCGCTGGCTGGCACCCCGACAACCGCTTCCGCGCAAGGCCGCGGGTTCCTGCCCGGGCTCATCGTCGGCGGCATCGTCGGCGGCGCCATCGTGGGGGCCACCGCGCCCCGAGGGTATGTGGTCTATCCGGGCTACAACGCGCCGGTGAACGGACCGGGCTGCTATTGGACCCGGCAGCCGGTCTATGATCCGTATGGCAACGTCGTCGGCTGGCGCGGACGGCCCTTCCAGGTCTGTCAATAAGCTTCAGGCGAATCCATTCCGCCCGGCATCCCTGCCGGGCCAGAGATCCGACCCGGCGAGCGCATAAGCGCCGCCGGGTTTTTGCGTTTCATACCATTTTTGCGTCTCATACCAGGGGAACCCGGGCAATGACTCTGCGCTGTCATCGTCCGCGAATGCGCACGACCCGGCAAACACCGAGGTTTCGATACAAAACCGGCGCATGCGGTTACCGGAGGCTCCGTATTCGCGGAGCATGACAGTCGGCGACGAGGCTCAATGGCCGGCCGCCTGCATGTGGGCGAGCAATGCCGCCGTCGGCCAGCAGTCGGTCTTGAGGCCGTTCGCCTTCTGATAGGCGCCGAGTGCCGAGCGGGTGAGCATGCCGGCCTTGCCGTCGATCTTGTCCTTGTAGATGCCGAGCTTGGTCAAGGTGCGCTGCATCGCCTCGACCTCGGCGGTGTGCAATTGCGCGTTCTTGCTCCAGGGCGTCTCGAACGGCCGCGGGTCGGTGATGCGCTCGCTCAGATGCCCGACGAACAGGACGTAGAGATCGGAGAAATTGTATTCCTTGATGACGTAGTAGTTCGCCAGAGTCAGGAAGGCCGGCCCAAAGGTGCCCTCGGGCAGCAGCAGCGAGGCCGGCGCCGCGAGCTCGGCGGCCGTGGGGGCGCGCCGATAGGCCGGCACATAACCACTCTTGAGCCATGCGCCGACCGGCTGCGTGACGTTGGGGACGGCTTGCGTGCAGTCGACGTCCTTGGGGGCATGCACCTCGTAGGCCCAGCGCAGGCCGGGCTGCCAGCCCTTGTCGACGAGCTGCTTGGCGGCGGAGGCGAGCGCATCCGGCACCGAATTCCAGATGTCGCGGCGGCCGTCATGGTCGAAGTCGACGGCGTATTTGTAGAACTCGGACGGCAGGAACTGGGTCAGTCCCATGGCGCCGCCCCAGGAGCTGCGCATGTCGGCGAGCTTGACGTGGCCCTCCTCGAGCATCTTGAGGGCCAGCAGGAACTCCTCGCGGAAGAAATCCTTGCGTTTGCCGTAATAGGCCTGGGTGGCCAGCACCCGCACCGCATTCTTGGGCAGCTGGTAGCGCCCGAAATCGGTCTCGCGGCCCCAGATCGCCAGCAGAACATTGCCGGGCACGCCGAATTGCCGCTCGATGGCGGCGAGCGTGGCCTGGTGCTG
>DASZKX010000344.1:0-4138 GCA_035552735.1 Xanthobacteraceae bacterium | reverse complement strand
GGAGCGCTGGTCAGCCGTATGCGAGGAAGCCAAGCTTTCAGAGGTCGATAAAAATCTCTTCTGGCGACGGCAGATCCTCAATCCCTATGCTTTCACGAATGCGCCAAAAGACATCGCTCAGCTCGTTGAATAAGCGATCGCGCACTGTGCGACGGACCGTCCTAAGATTGCAGGCGCTTAGTCTTCGTCATCAGACTCATAACGGTCAGGGTTCAACTCGCCTTCACCTTCAGAGCGAGGCCATAGCGCGCAAGATCGGCCACGTCGGCGGTCTTGATGGTGCGGTCGCCGATCGGGCAACGAAACAGTTCGAGGAAGAAGCGATCGGCCGTCCAACTGCATTGATCGTACAAGGTGCGGTCGGCCGCTCCCGCGATCTTCGTCGCCGATCCGGCTCTCAAGCCATGCGGATCGTAAGCGAACACGAACGACGCCGCGGGATGTGAAAGCATGGTATTACCTGGCCGACGAGTTCGGCATGCGGCTTGGGTGACATCGCGACATCAGGCCAATGCGCTTGGCCTGGACCAGCACACCCTTCGAATATTTGTACTGTGGCGTGTCCAATGTGACGTGGATGAGCAAATCCGCGCCGTAGACTCCTTCCTCACCACTCCGTCGGTGAGTAACAGGCGTATGGAAGTGGCTGGGGGACTAGGATTCGAACCTAGATTGACGGAGTCAGAGTCCGTAGTCCTACCATTGGACGATCCCCCAACAAGCCTATGAACCGGCAGGCTTTTCTCGATGACGCCGACCATATTCGGGCGGGCCGGGCGGCTCGGTGGGAGGCCCTATATAGGGCACCGGATATTCAGGGTCCATCCTGCTCCACAAGTTTCCTTTTGGCGGCAGGACGGCCGTTTGCGCCGGCGGAGCGCCTTAAGGGTCGGGGGTCTTTGCCCCGCTCTCGGGGAGAGGCATTCGAGCTTCGGCCCCCCGGCAGCCTGGCCAGTGGCGTCAACGTTGCCTGATTCGGTGGAGCCCACGAGCCCCGGCCGATGCGTTGGACCTCCGCCCAACGCGGTGGTAATTTTCTTCGCGTCACCGCACGACGGTGCGCCAGGCGCAGCCCGATACAAAAAGCCGGACAAACATTCCGGGACGGTATCGCTCGCGTGGCCGCCATCGGTTTCATGGCGCCATCGCCATCAAGGGAGGACAACCATGCTGGATCGGAGCCTGATCGGCGCGCTGGCGCTTTGCGCCACGCTTTGCGCCACGATGGTCGAGGCGCGGGCCTTCGACGACACCAAGTATCCGGACTTGCGGGGCCAGTGGCGCCCGGTCGGCGGGCCCATGCGGTTCGATACCAACAAGCCGTGGGGACAGGGCCAGCAGGCGCCGCTCATCGGCGAATATCAGGCCATCTTCGAGGCCAACCTGGCGGACCAGGCCGCCGGCGGGCAGGGCACCACGCCGACCTTCACCTGCATCTCGCCCGGCATGCCGCGGGTCACCAACGGCTACGGCCAGATGGAGGTCGTGGTCACGCCGCAGACCACGCATATCCTGATCCAGCACATCCACGACAATCGCCGTATCTTCACCGACGGGCGCGACTTTCCGGCGCAGCTCGAGCCGACGCTGCTCGGCTATTCCATCGGCCAATGGATCGACACCACGGGCAGCGGCCGTTTCGACGTGCTCGCGGTCGAGACCCGCGGCTTCAAGGGTCCGCGCGCCTTCGACAGCAGCGGCATCCCGCTGCACCACGACAACCAGACCATCGTGAAGGAACGGATCTATCTCGACGCCGCCGACCGCAATGTGTTCCACGACGACGTCACGGTGATCGATCACGCCTTGACCCGCCCCTGGACGGTGAACAAGCGCTACGCGCGTGAGGCGGTGGCCCAACCCTATTGGCGCGAGGTCAGTTGCTCGGAGAACAACAATCACCTGGAGATCGGCAAGGAGGCCTATATGCTGAGCGCCGACGGCTATCTGATGCCCACCAAGAAGAACCAGCCGGCGCCTGACTTGAGGTATTTCAAGCAGACGCAGCGGTGAGGGGGCTGGGGCGATACTCCGATTTCGATTGAGCCCGCTTACGCCGTCGCCGCCGTGCCGCACAGCCGCGCGGCGATGGAGTCGAGCATGAGCTCGTAGGCGCGCTCCACGATGGCGTCCATGGAGCGGGTGCGGGCGAACATCGTGGTGGCGCGGGCCAGGACCTCGTCGCGGGTCGGCAGGTGGGGCAGCGACAGGCCGCCCAGCACATCGGCGGCGCGGTGCTGCGCGGCGGAGAGCCGCTCCAGGAGCGCGGTGAGGCTCGAGCCCTCCAGCGCGGAGCTTACCGCGGTCGCGATCCGGTCGGTGTTGAAGCTCTCGGCCAGCTGGGCGGCGGCGCGGCTGATCACCCGCGATCCCAGGCCATGCTCGTTGCGCACCACCGCGGGCGGCGGCGTCTTGAGATCCCAGACCAGCCGGCCCCAGGAGAGCAGCTTGAGCACGTAATAGGTGAGATCGAGCTCCCACCATTTGAAACCCTGGCGCACGCTGCTCTGATAGGCATGGTGATTGTTGTGCCAGCCCTCGCCCATGGTGAAGAGCGCGAGCAGCCAATTGTTGCGGGAGTCGTCGCCGGTCACGTAGCGCTTGCGGCCATGCACATGTGCCAGCGAATTGATGCAGAAGGTGCCGTGAAAGACCAGCACGGTGCTCCAGAAGAAGCCGACCACCAGCCCGCTCCAGCCGGCCACCAGATAGCAGATCACCGCGAGCGCGACCGCGGGCGCCAGCTCGAACCGGTTGAGCCACATCAGCTCCGGGAACTTGGCGAAATCCGCGATCTTGTCGAGGTCGAGCGAACCCTGCCGGCGGGCGAAGATCCAGCCGATATGGCTGTACAGGAAGCCCTTCTGGCGCGGCGAATGCAGGTCGCGCTCGGTGTCGGAGTGCAGATGATGGTGCCGGTGCTGGGTCGCCCACCACAGCACGCTCTTCTGGGCGGTGCTCTGCGCCCCGACCGCGAGCATGAGCTGGAACAGCCGGCTGGTGGAATAGGCGCGATGCGCGAAATAGCGGTGGTAGCCGGCACCGATGAAGAAGATCCGCAGCCAGTAGAGCGCGGCGCACAGCGCCACCGCTTGCCAGGTGATGCCGGTCCAGATGGCGGCGAAGCAAACCAGGTGCACCAGCACGAACGGAATGGCCGACGGATAGATGATGTCGTCCAGATCGTCGTGGTTGCGGCGCTCGAGCACAGCCGCGTCGGTCTTTGCCTCGCTTGGCAGGTCGTCATGCAAGTTGTCTTGCAGTTCGTTTTTCAGGTCGTCCATCGTCATCCTCGATCCCCGAGCCAGCGGGGTGCAAGTTAGTTAGATGCTCAGTTAGGAGCTCAGTTGGGAGCCCGTTTGGTATAAGCCGTCAGCACGGACGACGGCGCGTTCCATTCATCGACGGCGAGCTTGGTCGCCACCACGATGAGGGTGGTCGCCAGCACCAGCCGCAGCGCCGTCTCCGGCACCCGGATGGCGGAGTAGCTGCCGATCAGGATGCCCGGCAGCGAGCCGACCAGAAGCGAGCCCAACAGGTGCCAATCGACCGCGCCCGCGAACCAGTGCCCGGCGCCGGCCACCAAGGTGAGCGGCACCGCGTGGGCGATGTCGGAGCCGATGATGCGCGCCATCGGGAGCCGCGGATAGAGCAGCAGCAAAGCCGTCACCCCGACGGCGCCGGCGCCGACCGAGGAGATCGAGACCAGCGCGCCGAGAACGGCACCGACCAGCACGGTGATGAGCGCGGTGTTGCGGGGAGTGACCCGGTCGAGCCGCTGGCGATACCGGTTCATGATGGCCTTGCGGAAGATGAGCGATAGGGCCGTCAGGAACAGCGCGCTGCAGAGCACGAGATTGATCAGGCTGCGGGTGACCTCGCCGTTGAGGTTCAGCCGCCACAGCACGCTGAGTGTCAGTATGCTGGCGGGCAGGCTGCCGCAGGCCAGCAGCGCCACCACCGGCCAGTGGATGCTGCGCGCCCAGCCGTGCACCAGGCTGCCGCCGGTCTTGGTGGCGGCGGCGTAGAGCAGATCGGTGCCGACCGCGGTGGCCGGATGGATGCCGAACAGCAGGATCAGGAGCGGCGTCATGAGCGAGCCGCCGCCCACGCCCGTCATGCCGACCAGGAAGCCGAC
>DASZKX010000343.1:0-29194 GCA_035552735.1 Xanthobacteraceae bacterium | reverse complement strand
CAGGGCTCCGAACCCGGGTTAACGGCGGTTTCCCCCTTGCAAGAAGTCTGATTCGGTTGGTGGCCCTTGATTCGGAGCCCACCACCATGAGCCTGACCATTTTGTTTCCGCCGGAAAAGTCGCGTCTTCGGGCGCTGCTCGACCATTTTTCCGTGATCGAGGACCCGCGCGAGCCGTGGCGGGTGGCACATCCTTTGCCGGAGGTGCTGCTGCTGGTGGTTTGCGGCACGATCGCCGATTGCGATGATTACGAAGGAATCGCCGAATGGGGCAAAGCGCACCTGGCCTTTCTGCGTCGCTTCCTGCCCTATCATCACGGTGTTCCGGGCGCCCGGTGGCTGACCATCCTGATGAACCGCATCAATCCGAGGCTGTTCTCGGCTGCCTTCATGGCCTGGGTGCGGGAGACATGGCCCGATCGCCTGGACCTCGTCGCCATCGACGGCAAGACCTCGCGTCGCAGCCACGACCGCAGCGCCGACAAGGCACCCCTTCACCTCGTCTCTGCCTTCGCGACCACCAGCCGGCTCGTGCTCGGCCAGGAGGCGGTCGCCGACAAGACCAATGAAACTACCGCTATTCCTGTTCTGATCGAGCAGCTCGCCGTGAACGACGGTCTCAAAGGTGCGCTGGTCTCGATCGACGCCATCGCGACGAACTCAGCAATCGCGACCACGATCAGGGACGCCCAGGCCGACTATCTCCTCGCCGTGAAGGCCAACCAGCCGACCTTGCGCTCCGAGATCGAAACCTTCTTTGCCGACGCACCGCCGGCCAGTCTGGAGAGCACCGCGGATGTGGACAAGGGTCATGGCCGTATTGAGCAGCGAACCGTCACCGTCGCTCGCGAAGTCGACTGGCTCGATGGGGATCGCCGGTTTCCCGGTGAGCTCCGCCTGCCGGGCGTCGCGACCATCGTCCGGGTTGCCTCACGGGCCGAGCTCAAAGACCGCTGCCGCTTCGAGACGCGCTATTACGTGTCTTCCGCAACACTCTCGGCCCCCCGCGCGGCCGCGGCCGTGCGTGGCCACTGGGCCATCGAGAACAGCCTGCACTGGGTGCTCGACGTCACGTTCGGTGACGACCAATCACGCGTGAGAAAGGGACATGGCGCAAAAAACATGGCAGTCGTCAGGCACTTCGCCATCAATCTCGCGCGCACCGCCAAGGATAAGCGAAGCGTCAGGCTCAGGCGAAAATGCGCCGGCTGGGACCCGAACTATCTCGCGACAATCCTCGGATACTTACCGTGTTAACCTGGATTCGGAGCCCTGGATGGCACACCCAAGGTCACTGAATTCCCGAGGAAATCCGGTGTTGCCGCAGCATCGGATAGTCAGATCGTAACCAATTGGTAACCGCCATCGTTTCCAATTCGTCAACCGCGATTTGGGGACCCGTCATGGACGAGAACAAGGACTTAAAGGCACCGTCGGCGAAACCGGAGACGGCGGGCGATCCCGCGAGCCCCGCCGTAGCGGGCGAACCGGCCGTCGAAGCGAAGGCCGCGCTCGCCAGCATCGAGTCCCCGCCGCTCGCGCCCACAATCGCCGAGCTGACGGCCAAAACCGAGCCGGCGGCCCCGAAGGTCGAGCCGCCTGCGGAGACATTCGAGCGGGTAAAGCCGAGAGGCCCGCAAGATGCAGCCGGGCGTGCGCGGGAGATCGTACCGTTCACGGCCGCGGCCGCTGCCGGGCGCGCGTCCTGGAAGTTCAGCAAATTCACGTTGCTGGCCGCCACGGTCGTGCTGGCGGCGGCATTCGGAGCCATGGCGGGCGTGTTGGGTGCAAGCAGCGTGGCGCGGCTCGCCGGCGAGCCGGCGTCCACCCCTGCCCAAGATCCGACGGCTCCACTGCAGACCACCTTGGCGCAATTGCGATCCGATATCGCGGCTCTCAAGACGAGTGTGGATGCGACCAGCCGCACGGCCGGCGCGCAATACAATAAGCTGGTCGAGCGCTTCGACCGGGTCGAGCGCGCCCAGACCGTCGCCACCAAGACCGACGCCGCTTTGCCCAAGGAAGCGACCGGCTCGATCCCGACGCCGCCGAGCGCGGCCGCGGCGGCGCCGCTCTCGCCCGCGCCGATTCCGGCATCCGGCATCGCGCCCGGCGTGACCGTACCCGGATGGGCGGTGCGTGACGTCTATCGCGGGGTCGCCATGCTGCAGAGCCGCATGGGCGGCATGGTCGAGGTCGAGCCCGGCGACGTGCTGCCCGGCCTCGGCCGCATCGAATCGATCCGCCGCCAGGATGGTCGCTGGGTGGTGCTCACCTCGAAGGGGATGATCACGTCAATGCGGTGAGGCCGCAACCCGCTGCTCTTCGCATCTCGCCGCCAGCCGAGCGATAATTCGGCACGATCGCGGCCGCCGCGCGGTTCCGCGACCAACGTTCCGACGCCGGTCTGCATTCGTCTGCGCTATTCTGCTACCATGCGCCGCTGCCACCTGCGGAAGGAGTGGTGATATGGCGATTCACGCCCGTCGTCTCGGCGCTGTCGTTGCGGCTCTCGCGTCCCTCCTGTTGCTGCCCTACCTGCGGCCCGCGCCGGCACAAACCCCGGCAGCGCCCGTCAAGCCGGAGATGACGGAGAACTGTCCGGGCCTGGTCGCATCAGATGAGCGGCGCGTCATCCCGGCCGATTTCCGGCTCGTCGGGCTCAATCCCGATCAGGTGCGCATCACCTATAGCGGCCATTCGACCTTCCTGATCGAAAGCCCGCAGCTGGTGCGGATCGCGACCGACTACAACGATTATGTCCGGCCGCCCGTGCTGCCCGACATCATCACCATGAACCACGCCCACGACACCCACTACACCGACCATCCGGATCCGGCGATCAAATACGTGCTGCGCGGCTGGGGCAAGAGCGAGAGCGAGCCGGCGCGCCATGACATCCAGGTCAAGGACGTGCGGGTGCGCAACGTGCCCACCAACATCCGCAACTGGAACGGCGGCACCGAACGCAACGGCAACTCGATCTTCATCTTCGAGATCGCCAATATGTGCATCGCCCATCTCGGGCATCTGCACCACACCCTCAATCAGCAGCAGCTCAACGAGATCGGGCGCATCGATGCCGTGATGGCGGCGGTCGACGGCAATCTCACGCTCGATCTCGACGGCATGGTCGAGGTGCTGCATTCGCTCAAGGCGCCACTGATCATCCCGATGCACTATTTCTCGAGCTTCACCCTCAACCGCTTCCTCGACCGCATGCGGCAGGACTTCGAGGTGGAGACGAGCCAGATCCCCTCGGTGGTGATTTCCAAGACCACGCTGCCGGTCAAGCCGAAGGTGCTGGTGCTGCCGGGGCATTGATAACCGGCCCGGCGGCGGCCATCGGCGGCATCGGCCCGACCGCGGACTGGCAGAGCTACGGGGCAAAAGACAGACGCGAACCGCCGCCAGGCGTCGAGTTGGCGGAGCGGCGGTGAGCGATCCGGTCCCTGATGGCGCTACACGTCGACGCTGGCCGAGAGCGCATTCTCCTGGATGAAGATCCGGCGCGGCTCGACCAGGTCGCCCATCAGCTCGGCGAAGATGTTGTCGGCTTCCTCGCCTTCCTTGGCCTTCACCTGCAAGAGCGACCGCGCATTGGTGTCGAGCGTGGTCTCCCACAGCTGGCTCGGATTCATCTCGCCCAGGCCCTTGTAGCGCTGCAGCGAGAGGCCCTTGCGGCCGGTCGACGTCACGGCCTCGAACAGGCCGACCGGCCCATGGACCAGGACCTCCTCGTCCTTGCGCCGCAACACGGCGTGTTTGGCATAGACCGACTGCAGCGACACCGCGTGCTCGTCGAGCTTGCGGGCTTCAGCCGAGCCGAGGAGCGCCTGATCGATGATGGCGACCTCCTTGACGCCGCGCACGATGCGCTCGAAGCTGAAACCGTCCGCGAAGCTTCCTTGCCAGCCGCGCTCGGTCTCTTCCGAGAGGGCGTTGAGCCGCACCGCGATGTATTTGGCGGCCTCGTCCGCGGTCGTGAGGTTCTCGAACACCGAGGAATTGAGCACGCCGGCGATGGCGGCCTGCTCGATCACGTGGCGCCTGTAGCGGTTGTGCAGCCCGAACAGGATGTTGCGGATGATGCGGGCTTCCTGGACCAGGGCCTTGAGGTCCTCGCCGGCGCGTTCCTCGCCGCTCGAGAGCCGCAACACCGCGTCCTCCAGCCCGGTCGTGATCAGGTAGTTCTCGAGCGCGACCTCGTCCTTGAGATACTGCTCGGATTTTCCGCGCGCCACTTTGTAGAGCGGCGGCTGCGCGATGTAGAGATGGCCGCGCTCGATGATCTGCGCCATCTGCCGGTAGAAGAAGGTCAAGAGCAGGGTGCGGATGTGGGACCCGTCCACGTCGGCGTCCGTCATGATGATGATCTTGTGGTAGCGCAGCCTCTCGACGTCGAACTCCTCGCGGATGCCGGCGCCGAGCGCCGTGATGAGGGTGCCGATCTCCTGGCTGGAGAGCATCTTGTCGACGCGTGCACGCTCGACGTTGAGAATCTTGCCGCGCATGGGCAGGACCGCCTGGAATTCGCGGTTGCGGCCCTGCTTGGCGGAGCCGCCGGCGGAATCGCCCTCGACGATGAACAACTCCGACTTGGCGGGATCGCGCTCCTGGCAGTCGGCGAGCTTGCCGGGCAGCGAGGCGACATCGAGCGGACCCTTGCGGCGGGTGAGATCGCGCGCCTTGCGGGCGGCCTCGCGGGCGGCCGCAGCCTCCACTACCTTGCCGACGATGCTCTTCGCCTCGGCGGGATGCTCCTCGAACCACGATTGCAGCGCCTCGTTGAGGACGCTTTCGACCACCTGGCGGACTTCCGAGGAGACCAGCTTGTCCTTGGTCTGGGACGAGAACTTCGGATCCGGCACCTTGCAGGACAGGACCGCGGTCAGCCCCTCGCGGCAGTCCTCGCCGGTGAGCGGCACCTTTTCCTTGCGGGCGCTGCCGCCCTTCTCGGCGTAGCTGGTGACCTGGCGGGTCAGGGCGCCGCGAAAGCCGGCCAGATGCGTGCCGCCGTCGCGCTGCGGAATCGTGTTGGTGAAGCAGAGCACGGTCTCGTGATAGCCGTCGTTCCACCACAGCGCCGCCTCGACCCCGATCCCGTCGCGCTCCACCCGGACCATGATGGGAGCCGGCACCAGCGGCGACTTGTTGCGGTCGAGATAGCGCACGAACGCTTCGACCCCGCCTTCGTAACGCAGCTCCTCGCGCTTCTCGACCGCGTGGCGCATGTCGGAGAGCACGATGCTCACGCCCGAATTGAGGAAGGCGAGCTCGCGCAGCCGATGCTCCAGGGTGGCGAAGTCGAACTCGGCCATGGTGAATGTCTTGCTCGACGGCAGGAACGTCACTTCGGTGCCGTGCCGGTCCGGCGCCGCACCGATCCGCGCCAGCGGGGCGACCGGCTCGCCGTCGCGAAACTCCATGAAGTGCTCGGCGCCATCGCGCCAGATGGTGAGCTTGAGCCAGGCCGAGAGCGCATTGACCACCGATACGCCGACGCCATGCAACCCGCCGGAGACCTTGTAGGGATTGTCGGCGCCGCCGAATTTTCCGCCGGCGTGCAGCTGGGTCATCACGACCTCGGCGGCCGAGACGCCTTCCTCGTGCAGTTGCGTCGGGATGCCGCGACCGTCGTCGCGCACCGTGCAGGAACCGTCCGGATTGAGGGTGACCAGGACCTCCTTGGCGAAGCCGGCCAGCGCCTCGTCGATGGCATTATCGACGACCTCGTAGACCATGTGGTGCAGGCCCGAGCCGTCGTCGGTGTCGCCGATATACATGCCGGGCCGCTTGCGCACGGCATCGAGGCCTTTGAGCACCTGGATGGATTCCGCACCGTAATCGGACGGCACGCGGGCCGCTTCAGCCATTGGGAGTACTTTCAAAGTGGGTGCGAGGGAGCCGGATTCGACACTGTTGATGTGGCACGAAAAAGGGGGGCCGTACAGGCCTAATTGACCTCCCTTAATATGTTGATTCGCCAGCGATTTTAAAGGCCGACCGCGGCAAAAAATGGACGCCAGAGAAGCCCCCCGAAAGGTCGGGATTAGGCGGCGTCAGGCGCGCTAGATTGAGGCCTCCCGGCCGGTGATTCGTGCGCCGGTGGGAAACGCAACGGAGATGTCGCGATGCCGCTCGACTTTTGCCACCCGGAAGCCCCGCACAAGAAGCTCAGGTTGCCCGAATGGTTCGTCTCGAGCCTGATGCTCGATCGCGCGCTCGACGCCATCGTGCGCCGGGTCAAGAAGCTCGATCGCGCCCACGATATTCCGTATCTCGCCGGCTACAGCCGGGACGGCAAGACCATCTATATCGATCGGCACATGCCGAAGGTGATGAAATTCCGCGGCCGCGAGGTCGACACCGATCGCTTCTTGATCCTGCACGAGGAGGTCGAAAAGACCCTGATCGATCAGCTCGACCTGCACTATCTGCATGCCCATCAGATCGCCACCCGGGCCGAGGAGGCGGCGGTGCGCGCCGCCGGCATCCGCTGGCGCGATTACGACCGCTTCATGCAGAAATACGTCAAGCGGATCGGCGACGAGGGGCTCAAGAAAGTGCCTGCCGATCTCGACCTCAAGCCGTACCGCGACGAGCACGACTTCGACCTGTTGCAGCGGATGGCGGATTGCGTTGCCAAGCGCAGGGTGCCCAAGGGAATCGATGCCGCCAAGGTCACGCGCGCGCTCGATCGTCATCAGCCGGAATTGCGGGATCGCCTGCAGGATATGGCGCGCAAGAAGAGGTAGTTGCGGTTAGACGCCGGACTGCTTGCGCGCGACGCGGCCGGGCGAGACTTCGAGAACCTGCGCGCGCGGCTCAATTTCCGCGAAGGCCGCCGGATCAGCGCCCGTCATCCAGACTTGGGCGCCGAGCTGCTCGAGCTCACGGTAAAGCGCGGTGCGGCGCGCCGGATCGAGATGGGCGACCACTTCGTCGAGCAGCAGGACCGGAGCAAAGCCGGACATTTCGGCGAGCAGGTTCGCATGCGCGAGCACGAGGCCGATGAGGAGCGCCTTCTGCTCGCCGGTCGAGGCGTCCGCGGCCGGGATGTTCTTGCGCGCATAGGTGACGGCCAGATCGGTGAGATGGGGGCCGTCGAGCGTGCGGCCGGCGGCGGCATCGCGCAGACGGTTGTCCTTGAGCACCGCCCGGTAGCGGTCCTCCACCTCGATGGCCGGACGTTGCCGGACCAGCTCCTCGATCCAGCCCTTGAGGGCGATCTCGCTCGAGGGAAACGCCGAGGCCGGATCGCGTGCCCGCAATGCCTGCTGCAACCGCGCCACCGTCTCGGCCCGTTGCGCCGCGACTGCGACCGCGATCTCGGCGGTCTCGTGCTCGACCGCATCGAGCCAGTGCGGGTCGGGGCGCGGCTCCTCCAACAGCCGATTGCGGGAGCGCAGCGCGCGCTCGAGCGCGGCGACACGGCCGGAATGCTCGGCATCCACCGCCAGCGCCAGGCGGTCCAGAAACCGGCGGCGCTCGGAGGCGGCTCCGCTGAACATCCCGTCCATCGCCGGCACCAGCCAGATCACCCGCAGGTGGTCCGACAAGGCTGCCACCGAGACCGCAGGCTCGCGGTCGATCCGGCATTTCCGCGTGACCGCCGTGTCGGGCGCGGCCGGCGCCTCGATGCCGGTACCCAGGGTGGCGAGCCCGAGCGCGCCGTCGACGTCGGCGGAGACCGCCCACGAGCCGTCGCCCTCCTGGAATGCGACCTCATCGAGCGTGGCGCGGCGCAGCCCGCGTCCCGGTGCCAGGAACGAGATCGCTTCGACCAGATTGGTCTTGCCGGCGCCGTTGGGCCCGACCAGCACGATCGGCCCGGCCGCGAGCTCGATGTGGGCCGAGCGGTAGCTGCGGAAATTCGTCAACGTCAGGCGGCGAATGCGGGCGGCGGTCATGGCCGACCTGTAGCCCGGATGGAGCGCCGGCGAAATCGGGGCAGATCCGGCGCGCGATGCGGCCGCAGACCCCTACACCCGCATGGGCATCAGCACGTAGAGCGCCCCTTTGGGGTCGCGGTCCTGGATCAGGGTCGGCGAGCCCGGATCGGCGAGCCTGAGCACCGCCGATTCGCCTTCGATCTGGGCCGCGATGTCGAGCAGGTAACGCGAATTAAAACCGATATCGAGGGGCTCGGAACCGTATTCGACCTCGATCTCCTCGGCAGCGCTGCCGGAATCCGGGTTGGTCACCGACAGCATCAGCTTGCCGGCGTTGAGCGAGAGCTTGACGGCGCGGCCACGCTCGCTCGACACCGTGGAAACCCGGTCGACCGCCTGCTCGAATTCCTTCTTGTCGACCACGAGTTCCTTGTCGTTGCCGACCGGAATGACCCGCCCGTAATCCGGAAAGGTGCCGTCGATGAGCTTGGAGGTCAGAACCACGTTCGCAAGCGTGAAACGGATCTTGCCCTGCGACAGCTCGATCAGGACCTCGCCGCCGCCGTCCTCGATCAGGCGCTGCACCTCGCCCACGGTCTTGCGCGGCACGATGATGCCCGGCATGCCGCCGGCGCCCTCGGGCAGCGGCAGATCGAGCTGGGCCAGCCGGTGGCCATCGGTCGCCACCGCCCGCAGCGTCGGCGCCTGCGCGGTGCCGGCGACGTGGAAATAGATGCCGTTGAGGTAGTAGCGGGTCTCCTCGGTCGAGATCGCGAATTGGGTCTTGTCGATCAGGCGCTTGAGATCCCCCGCCGCCAGCTTGAAACGGTGGCTCATCTCGCCGGCCGCCAGATCCGGGAAGTCGCTCTCCGGCAGGGTCTGCAGGGTGAAGCGGGAACGGCCGGCGCGGATCGACAGCATGGCCCGGTCGCCGGAGGCTTCGAGCACGATCTGTGCCCCCTCGGGCAGCTTGCGCACGATGTCGTGGAACATGTGGGCCGGCACCGTGGTCGAGCCACCGGGGCTCGCCTCGGCGGCGATCGTCTCGATGACCTCGAGATCGAGATCGGTGGCCTTCAAGGAAAGGCCCGCGCCCTCCGCCCGGATCAGCACATTGGCCAGAATGGGAATGGTATTGCGCCGCTCCACCACGCGATGGACGTGGCCCAGCGACTTCAGCAACTCTGAACGTTCGACCGTGACCTTCATCTTCGACCCTGCTCCGCCGATGGGAATCTGCTGGCCTCAGGGGGCCACAAAGTTGGCGTGTGGACGCGGATTACGCAAGGGCGATGGCCGTCAGCATGGAGGTTTTCCAAACGATTCGGCGCCGTGGGGCGGCCAAGACCGCGCCGGCGGGTGTGGCAGGGGGCGGCCCGCTCCATGGCGCGCGCTGCAGCGCCGGATAGCCCCGAACCGCCTCCCCGGACTGGGGAGCGCTCCGGGGCCGCCGCCGGCGCGGTGGCTTGTCTAAGTCTAAAGTCTAGTCCTGCAGTTGCCGCTTCAGGAGCTCGATCTCCTCGGCCAGCGACACGTCATTGTGCACCAAGTTCTCGATCTTGCGGACCGCGTGCAGAACCGTGGTGTGGTCGCGGCCGCCGAAGCGGCGGCCGATCTCCGGCAAAGAGCGTAGCGTGAGGGTCTTGGCGAGGTACATGGCGACCTGGCGCGGCCGCACCACGTTGGCGGTGCGCCGCGAGGACAACAGGTCGGCGCGGCTGACATTGTATTGGCGCGCCACCACGCGTTGGATCTCCTCGATCTTGACGCGGCGCGGCTCCTGCGGACGGATCAGGTCGCGCACCTCGCGCTCCGCCATCTCGAGCGTAACCGGCTGGCTGGTCAGCTTGCTGTGGGCGAGCAGGCGGTTGAGCGCGCCTTCCAGATCGCGGCCGTTGTGGGTCACCGCCTTGGCGATGAAGGTGAGCACGCTCGCCGGCACGTCGAAGCCCGGATGGTGCAGCCGGGCCGCGGCCACCCTGGATTTGAGGATCTCCAGCCGCAGCTCCTCGCCAAGCACGCCCATCTCGACCACGAGTCCGCCGGCGAGCCGCGAGCGCATGCGCTCATCGAGGCTCTCGAGGTCCGATGGCGGCCGATCCGAGGCAATCACCACCTGTCGGCCGGAGTCGATGAGCGCGTTGAGGGTGTGGCAGAATTCGGCCTGGGTCGACTTGCCCTGGAGGAATTGCAGATCGTCGATCACCAGCACGTCGATCGCCCGCAGTGCCTCCTTGAACGCGATCGCGGTCTGCGCCCGCAGCGCCGCCACGAAGCCGTACATGAACTTCTCTGCGGTCAGATACAGCACCTTGCGATCCGGGCCGACATTGCCGGCCCACGCCACAGCCTGCAGCAGATGCGTCTTGCCGAGGCCCACGCCCGCATGGATGTAGAGCGGATTGAACATGACGGTATCGCCGCGGCGGCCGCGCGCGACCTGAAGGGCCGCCGCATGGGCGAGCGTGTTCGAGCGGCCGACCACGAATGCATCGAAGGTGAGACGTGGATCGAGCGGCGAGCCGCCAAGGCCTTCATGCACCGCCGAGACCGGTGGCAGCAGGCCGCGCGGCTCGTGGCCGTTGACCTTGCTTTCGCGCTGCGGGGCCAGCGGCTCTGCCGGCTGGACCTTCGGGGGCAGCTGCCGAATCGCCGCGGAACGAACCGTGAGCTCGATCCGCGTGGTCGTGGGTTGCTCGGACTGCCAGCAGCCCAAGAGCCTTTCGGCATAATGGGATTGGATCCAGCTCTTGAGAAACCGGGTCGGGACCGAGAGCTTGATCGTCTCGATCTCGACGGCATCGAGCTCCATGCGGGCGAACCAACTGAGATAGATGTCCTCGCCGACTTCGATGCGAAGGCGGTCCTTCACGCGCAACCATCTCTCCTGATCCATGTTGGTCATTTTCATCTCATAATGGTCGACATGGTCGACAATGGCGGTGAATTGAACGCGGTGGACGGGACGCGGACACTTGCGGGCCCCTAGGGGGCCGCAACGCAACCAGATCAAACGGTGGATTGAGGAACGCGGACTGCAATCGCGAGACGGAGAAAGCGCAGGCCGGCCCGTGCCGGCAGCCGCCAAACGGCGGGATTAACGGCCGGGAGGCGCCGGACGTCCCCCCACCATGCCGGTGTCGAAACGGCCGACCGGAAAGGGCCCGACCTGGGCAGGACCGACCGGGCAGCCCCAGGCCCGACGCGCTGTCACGATTGTCATGATGTTGGCCCCCCTCCATCGTCGCCGCCGCACGGCGATGTCTACGTTTCTCTGTCGACTGGCCGAAGTCTTAAGCGATCGCTTCGAGCCGTCGCGCACTATCCGGCCGACGACACCAAGCTATTTCTGACACCGGCTCGTCGAATCCCGAGTCGAACGCTTTGCTATTGTGGGGCCAAGTTTTGAGAATAACTGGACATGGCTCAGGCGTTCCCATCTTCGATGGGTACGAATACTCGCCGTGTCTAGATAAACCGCCGGTGGCCCCGCGATGAAGCTAAGGTACCACGACGGTCATGGCCTGCAATGTCTACAATGATACAGGCAATTCGTGTTTCCGCCGGAAAAACGCCGCGGAACAACCAAGCCGCCCTCAAATGCTCTTACTTAAGTCTATGAGGTGCTGGGCTTAATTTTGGTTTCAATGAACCAGAACCGGGCCTCGGCGCGTTCTGAATTTACCACCCGGCGGGGCGCTCCCGGGGCGGCCCAAATGTGACAGATTCAAAGCCCTCGCCGGGCCTTTCCCTGTAAATCGTTCTGGAAGCAGCCGTATTTTTGCGCGGAAACGTGGCCTAGCCCCCCGCCGCAATTCGGGTCGAGGGGTAAAATGTGACTTTCAGGCCATGCAAAAGGTATCCCGCGGACACGATAGAATCATTCAGTGACGCTTTTGCAACAGGTTCGGCTCGAAATTCGAGTTTTCAAGGCAAATAGTGTGCTCGCGGGGTCACCACGCGCGGCATGGTGGTGTCGCGGCTCGCCGTCAATCAAGTCCGCAAAATCAAACGCCCGGCAAGCGAGCCGGGCGTTGAGGCGATGATGAGGCCCAGCCGCGCGGATTATTTGCCGAGCTCCGCCACCCGCTGAGTGAGCCGCGACACTTTGCGGCTGGCTGAGTTCTTATGCACGATACCCTGCTGCGCGGCACGCATGATGATCGGCTCGGCCTCGCCGAGAGCGGCCAGCGCGATGGCACGATCGCCAGTCGCAATCGCATCCTCGACCTTGCCGACAAAGTTGCGCATCCGCGACCGGCGCGCCTTGTTGATCACTGTCCGGCGCGCCATCTGGCGCGCTGCCTTCTTGGCTGAAGCGGTATTGGCCATGCCGGTTCTCGTCCTGTGGCACGCGGCGGTCGCCGCATGCACCTGAATTTCCGTGACTGCGCCGAAGTAAGCGCCGAATTTGCCGATTTCGCAATAAGCAACGGCGGCGAGACGCTCGCCGCCAGTCGGCGCCGCTTATAATCGCGCCTCCCCATCGCGTCAATGTCCGGACCGGCCCGGAGCCGGGCCGGAATGACGTGTCAGCCGTTCACATTGAACGCGGCCAGCGCCGCCATATTCATCAATTGGGCGTCGTTGGCGGACAGCGACACGATCTGCACCGGCCGGTCGAGCCCGACCAGGATCGGGCCGATCACGGTCGCGCCGCCCAATTCGGTGAGCAGCTTGGTCGCGATCGAAGCGGAGTGAATCGTCGGCATGATCAGCACATTGGCCGGACCCGACAGCCGGCAGAACGGATAGGCGTCATGCAAGTCCGTGTTCAGGGCGACATCGGCCGCCATGTCGCCGTCGTATTCGAAATCGACATGCCGCTGGTCCAGGATGCGGACCGCGCCCTGGACATGCGCGGAGCGCTCGCTCGGCGGGTGGCCGAAGGTCGAGAATGCCAGCAAGGCCAGCCGTGGATCATAACCCAGCCGCCGCGCCACCCCGGCGGCCTCGACCGCGATGTCGGCGAGAATATCGGCATTGGGAATTTCGTTCACCGCGGTATCGGCAATCAGAACGGTGCGACCGCGCGCCAATACGAGCGAGACGCCCATGACGCGATGGCCGGGCTTGGGGTCGATGCAGCGGCATACGTCCTCGAGCGCAACCGAGAAATTACGGGTGACCCCGGTGACCATCGCGTCGGCATCGCCAAGCGCCACCATGCAGGCGGCGAAATGATTGCGGTCCTGGTTGACCAGGCGATGCACGTCGCGCAACAGGTAACCCTGGCGCTGCACCCGCTCATAAAGATAGGCCGCATAGGCGGCATTGCGCTGCGACAGCGCGGCGTTGATGATCTCGATGCCACCGCCGAGCTCGACCCCGAGCCCGCGCGCGGTCTCGCGCACCCGGTCCTCGCGGCCGACCAGGAGCGCGCTGCCGAGCCCTAGATGGACGAAGCTCGCCGCGGCGCGGATCACCTGTTCCTCTTCGCCCTCGGCGAAAACGACGCGCTGCGGCCGCCGGCGCAGCCGCTGGTAGACCCGCTGCAGGATGCCGGCCACCGGGTCGCGCCGCGAGGCGAGCTGAGCCCGATAGGCATCCATGTCGGGGATCGGCTTGCGGGCGACGCCGGTTTCCATGGCGGCCTTGGCCACCGCCGGCGGTATCGTGGCGATCAAGCGCGGATCGAACGGCACCGGGATGATGTAGTCGGGCCCATATTTCGGCCGCGCCCCATAGGCGGCCGCGACCTCGTCCGGCACGTCCTCGCGGGCGAGCGCGGCGAGCGCATGGGCGGCCGCGATCTTCATCTCCATATTGATGGACGTCGCCCGCACGTCGAGGGCGCCCCGGAAAATGTAGGGAAAGCCGAGCACATTGTTGATCTGGTTCGGATAATCCGAACGGCCGGTCGCCATGATGGCGTCCTGGCGGACCTCGGCCACCTCCTCGGGCGTGATTTCCGGATCGGGGTTTGCCATCGCGAAGATGATCGGCTTGGGCGCCATGGATTTGACCATGTCGCGCGTCACGGAGCCCTTGACGGAGAGGCCGAAAAACGCGTCCGCGCCGGCGAGAGCCTCGGCGAGAGTCCGCGCCGAGGTCTTGGCCGCATGGGCCGATTTCCACTGGTTCATGCCCTCGGTGCGGCCCTGATAGATGACCCCTTTGGTGTCGCACAAGATGACGTTGTCGGGCGTGAATCCGATGGCCTTGAGCAGCTCGAGGCAGGCGATGCCGGCGGCGCCGGCGCCATTGCAGACCAGCTTGGTCGATTTGATGTCGCGGCCGGTGAGATGAAGCGCGTTGATCAGGCCGGCCGCCGCGATGATGGCAGTGCCGTGCTGGTCGTCGTGGAATACCGGAATGTCCAAGAGCTCGCGCAGGCGCTGCTCGATCACGAAGCACTCAGGCGCCCGAATGTCCTCCAGATTGATGCCGCCCCAGCTCTTGCCGAGAAATTTGATGGAGTTGATGAATTGGTCGGGATCCTCGGTCGAGACTTCGATATCGATGGCATCGATATCGGCAAAGCGCTTGAACAGCACCACCTTGCCCTCCATCACCGGCTTGGAGGCGAGCGCGCCGCGATTGCCCAGTCCCAGAATGGCTGTGCCGTTGGTGATGACCGCTACGAAATTGCCCTTGGTGGTGTAGTCGTAGGCGAGGCTCTCATCGGCCGCGATGGCCAGGACCGGAACGGCGACGCCAGGCGAATAGGCGAGCGAAAGGTCGAGCTGGGTCGCCATCGGCTTGGTGGCGATGACTTCGAGCTTGCCCGGCCGGCCCTGGCTGTGAAACTGCAGTGCCTCCTGGTCCGTAAAGGTCGGCCGCTTGCTGGGGCCGTCGTTTTTTGTAGTCATTTCAACTCCTTGGCCGTCCAGACAGGCCAACTTGGGGGGCGGAATTGGCGGATCGACCGCCGGCTTGAAGGGATGTCGATGCCGTGGTCGATGGGCCCGGCTTGCCGGGTGGTCGCGCTCGACTGGTTCATGGGGTGGATTCCGGCATCGTAATTGAAGCAGCGGCCCGGGACGTGTAAGCGTGGGGCCGGGACGAGCTTTCAGCCTAGCACGGCGCGGTCATGATCCGATTTTTGTTTCGCTTCGTCGGCCTGCTCGGGCTGGCCTTGGGTTTCGTGTTCCTGGTCTATGATGGCACCAAATCGATCGCCAATCGGACGGTCGAGATGACCACCGTGGAGAGGTTCTGGAACGAGGTCTATCCCAAGAGCCCGCAAGACATCTTGCGACCCCTCACCGCTCCCATCGCCAATTGGCTATGGGATCCGGTGACCGTCACTTTCCTGCATGCTCCGATTTGGGTCATCCTGGCGGTTCTGGCTTCGCTCCTGATGATACTGGGACGCAAGAAGAAGCCGCTCATCGGCTACGCCCGCGACTGATGCCGAATACGCCGATCTTGGTTGAACCGACTGTGAATTGAGCGGCCTTGATCCCCCGCTGCGCAGGCCGGAGCGACCATATATAACAGCATATAACAGCAGCTGCGACCGCAGGAGATCACGCCATGTTCACGCTCAAGCGAAAGTCCGAAATGCCGTCGGCCGCACAGGCACTGCCCGGCCGATCGACCCCGATCCCGACCGCGAGCCGACATTTCATCAATGGCCACGAGCTCAAGGGGCCCTATCCGGAGGGCCTCGAGATGGCGATATTCGGGTTCGGCTGCTTCTGGGGTGCCGAGCGCAAGTTTTGGGAGCTGGGCGACGGCATCCACGTTACGGCCGTCGGCTATGCGGCCGGCCACACCCCCAACCCAACGTACCAAGAGGTCTGCACCGGCCAAACCGGGCATAACGAGGTCGTGCTGGTGGTCTTCGACCCGCGCAAAATCCCGTACGAGCAGCTGCTCCAGACGTTCTGGGAAAGCCATGATCCGACCCAGGGCATGCGCCAGGGCAATGATGTCGGCACGCAGTACCGATCCGGCATCTATGTCTTCACGCCGGCGCAGCGGCGCGCCGCCGAGGCGTCGAAGGCGATGTATGAGAAGGCCTTGGCCGCCAAGCGATTCGGCGCCGTCACCACCGAGATCCTCGACGCGCCGCCGTTCTATTTTGCCGAGGACTATCACCAGCAGTATCTCGCCAAGAACCCGACGGGATATTGCGGGCTCGGCGGCACCGGCGTGAGCTGCCCGATCGGCACCGGCGTAGCGGCGGCGAGCTGAGGCCGCGGGCGCCGCCGCGCACCATTCCGATCCTCAATCGGTGAGGGTTTGTTAACCATATGGGGTGCTAATCCGTTAACCCTTCTCGGTTCGGGTTCGGATGTGCCGTATGCGGCTTAAGCGTCACCAGGTTGACTGGAAACTGTTCGGCGGCCGGGAGCGCGGGCTCGTCGGTCGCGTTTTGGCGTTGTCGCTCGTGCTCATCGCGGCGGGCTGCGCGGGGCCGCTCGGACAGGCGATGCGGGCAGGGCCCGCACCCCAGATTGCGGCCGCGCTCCCATCCGCACCTTCGGCGCGACCCGATCTCGACGAGTTGATGTATGCGGGCGGTTCCGCTCCCGCTGCGGTCGCCTCACCGGTGGCCGCCGTTGCTCCTCCGGCCGCCGACGCCGTCTCCGTGTACCAACTCGACTCCGGCGATCGGCTCAGAATCGTCGTGTTCGGACAGGATGGACTCAGCAATTCCTACATCGTGGATGCCGCCGGCAATATCACAATGCCTCTGATCGGCGCGGTTCCGGCGCGCGGCTCGAGCACCTCCGAGCTCGCCCGGGCGGTCGGGGCGCGTTTGCGCAACGGCTTCATCCGCGAACCCCACGTGGCGATCGAGGTCGAGAGCTACCGGCCATTCTTCATCCTCGGCGAGGTGACCTATCCGGGGCAATATCCCTTCGTCCCCAACATGACGGTCGAGACCGCGGTGGCGATCGCCGGAGGCTTCACGCCGCGGGCGTATCGTTGGGACGTGAAGGTCGCCCGCAATCAAGGCGGTCAGTCCTACCGCATATCGGTGCCGCTCACCTACGCGCTGCGGCCCGGCGACACGATCACCATCGACGAGCGCTGGTTCTAAGCTCGGTAGGTCCTCAAACACTTGTCCCGGCTCGAGGCCGGGACAAGAAACCATCAAGTGCCGGGCTTACTGTTTCCCGAAAACGCCTTGGCACATCACTTCTTCACGTGCTTCTTGAGAAAATCCAGCGAGCGCTGCCAGGCGAGCTTGGCGGCCGCCTCGTTGTAGCTGCCGCGTTCATCGCAATAGAAGCCGTGCCCGGCGTCCGGATAGACGTAGATCTCGCATTCGGGATGCTTCTTCTTGATCGTCTCAACATCGCTCGTCGGGATGCTGGCGTCCTTCTCGCCGAAATGCATCTGGGTCGGGCATTTCGGCATCTTGTCGACGATCTTGATGATATGGCCGCCATAAAAGCAGACTGCGGCCGACAGGCCGGTTCCCTCGGCTGCTGCCAGGAACGACATCGTTCCGCCCAGGCAGAAGCCGAGAACGGCGACCGGTCCCTCCTTCTTGAGCTCATCGATCGCGGACTGGATATCGCGCAACATGGCGCCGAAATCCGGATTGGCGACGAACTTGCGGGCATTGGCGATCTCGTCGGGCGTGTAGCCGCATTCGAAGTTCGGCTCCAAGCGATCGAACACGGCCGGCGCCACCGCCGCATAGCCTTCCCCCGCCAGCCGATCGCAAACCGCGCGGATGTGCCGGTTCACGCCGAAGATTTCCTGAACCACCACGATCCCGCCCTTGGCCTGGCCTTGGGGATCGGCCCGATAGGCGCCCAGTCGGTGCTTGTCGGCGGCGGTGAGTGTGAATTGCTTACCCAAGGTGACCTCCTATGAACGTCGCGGCCGGGCAGACGGCCCGGCCCTCGATCGCGGCGATTTCACGACGGCGGCGAGAGAAAATCAACACCCGGGGCCCGCGTGGCTGAGGACCTCTGCAGCAAGGAAGAAGCCATGGCGACGCCGGCGGAATTGCAGGCGCAGGCCCGGGGAGTGCCGCCGCAAGCGCATTGACCGCCGCAACGCCATCGAATCCCATCGACCAGAGCCCCGGCACTTTTGCTGGGGTTCCTTATTGGGGCGGCTTGCGGGCTGAGCTCAGTAGATGATCCACGGTCGCGGCAGGCTCCAATTCTTTTTCCAGCCGGTCAGATGACCGCGGCGGAATTGGAGCGTGATCGCGGCGTCGACCGGGAACCGTCCCGGAACCCCCGCCGAGCCGCCGGCCAGATAGAGCTCCGATCCGGGCGGTCCCGCATAATGGGCGAGGGGCATCCCCAGCGCGCTGCTGGCTTCCTGGGGAGTCATGCCGAAGGCCAGTGGCCAGGCATTGGAATCGTAGGGCCCGCAATAGGCGGCCCAACACAGGCCGATCGCGGCCGCGATACTTTTGGCGGTGGGTTTCATCAGGGGCATCCTCGGCGATATCCTCGGTCCATTCCGCAGCGCGCGCAAGTACCACGATGAGGGGCGGCCGGCAGCGGCGAATCCGTTTCACCGGCACCGCAATCCGCTCTATCCTTCGGCGCCCGGGCGTCGGCGGGGCCTGGATTTCGGAATCCCAAAAACCGGCGCGGCGTGTGGTTTCACGGCGGAGCGGATTGTTCGATGCAAGCTCGGGCAGAAATGACGGATCGAGGTTTCGACCGATTGATGCGGTGGCCCGGGTGGATCGAAAAGATCGACGGCAATTGCCCGATTTGCGGGAGCGGGACGGGTGCTCTCGCCCGGGCCTGCCCCGATTGCGGCGCCCCGATCGGGCTGCGCCCGGCCGGCATGATGGTTGCGGGCGCGCTCGTCGTTGTGGCGGCGGCCCTGGTGCTCGCCCTCGTGGCGGCGGTGCGCGGCCACCAGCTGGCCGCCGCCACCGAGACCGGAGCGCCCGTCGACGAGCAGATCGCGGCGATCTCGACCACCGATTTCAGCTGGCTCACGACCGCCATGAACGCATGCGACGCCGCCGCCAAGACGAGTGCGGGCGCGCTCCACTTCCTGGTCACGCCGCTGGTTTCGGTCCCGAGGGATGTCGCGCCATGGCGCGAAAAATCGATCAATGACACGGGCAACGGCATCTTGCTGCGCTCGGACGCTGCTCTCGATGGGCTCAAGACCGGGACATTGCGGATCTATCCGGCGGACTATGGGTTCGGCATATTCGATTCTGTGAGCGACACGGTCTTGAAATGGCGGCCGTCGGCGGGTGTGGTGAGGTTCTCGACCACCGCCGCCGGCGCGGTCTCGACGTTCAACGTGCAATTTCGAACCGCCCACAGCGTCAACGATCCCGACTGGGGCGGTTCGTTCACGCGCCAGGATGGTACGTGCTATTGGGTGAACGCGATCATCAGCCACTGAGCGCGCGCCGTAGAGGGTCGCAACGGTGGCGGCCCGAATGCAGTGCAGGTGCGGAAGCCGCCGCGCCCGCGCGCTCGGCCTGCACGCATTTGCCGCCAAATTGATAAAACTTGAACAGTTCGCTTTATTCAATCGCAGCGTTCGGGGGCTACCACCAATGACCAGAGGCGTGGAGTCCAACTTGCCGTGTCCGCCAAGCAACTTGAAAAGCTGATCGAGCGTCTCGGCCTTCTGGTGGTCGATGAGAACCCCTACACGCGCAAATTGACGCGCATGATGCTGATGAATATCGGGGCAAAGTCGATCTTCGAGGCCGCCGACGGGCTGTCCGCGCTCGACGTCATCCGCAACGTCAGTCCCGACATCATGCTGATGGACTGGGACATCCCGGTGCTGAGCGGCCCGCAGATCATGCATATCGTGCGGTCCCCCGGCGTGTTCTCGAAGCCCTTCCTGCCGATCATCATGCTCACGCCGTGCGCGTCGCGAACGCGCGTGAACGAGGCGATCCAGCTCGGCGTTCACGAGGTCCTGACCAAGCCGACCTCGCCCAAGATGTTGCAGGACCGCCTGCTGTCGATACTCGTCAATCCGCGCCCGATGGTGCAGATCGGCAAATATCTGGTTCCCGAGCCGCGTCGGCTCGCGCCGGGGGTCGACACCATCAAGGTCGCTTGAGGGCCGGGCGTCGCGTCATTGCGCGGGCGGCGTCTCGGCTCGGTCCCGGCCTAGCCCTGCTTCTCGGCGACCTGCAATTGGTCGAATTCGGCCGGCTCATACTGTCGGCCGGCCTCGTCGGTGATGCGGACGTCCATCATTCCCTGCGCGGTCAGCTCGAGCGCCTTCTTGACGGCCGCGCCCGGTGCATCGCGACGCAACGAGATCGCACCGATCAAATTTGTCGCCGTAATGATGTAAGGCATGCCCTCTCCAGTTCCGCCTTGCGGCGATTCCGTTCCGGCACCGGTCTTACACCCGCACCGCAGTCGCGGCAAACGGGCCGCGCGAAGCCGCGAGCCGGCCATTTGCGTTGTTATGATCTCGGATCAAGAGGCCGCCCGGCGCGCCTGGGCGACGGTGAACAAGGAACCCATGGCGGCAAAAAGAGCGGTTCCGGCCGCGGCACGGCCGAAGACCATTCGGCCTCGCGCAAGGGCGGTCGCCTGGGCGGACGTGCGGCGGCAAGCCGACCGGCTGCCGCCCGCTCGCCGGCTGCCGCCCGCTCGCGTTCGGCCAAAAAGGCCGCCCCGACCCGGAAGAAGCGGGCATCCCATTGAGCCGGCATCCCGTTCTCGGGAAGGCTTGACGACCCGCCACGCTGGCATGGCGGGTGTTTGTCCAACGAGCTTCATCACGTGCGCTTGAATTGCTTTCGCAACTCGTCCTTGGCCTGTTCCAGGGTCTTGCGCCTCCCGGCCGATAAATTCGTGCCGGCTCGATTGATGTAAAACGTGAGCATGGACAGCGCTGATCGATAGGAACTGGATTTCTTTCGCGTGCTTCGCTCTGCCGATCGCCTGAGAGATGCCGCAATCCGTTTGGGATCCTTCAGGCTGAACACCCCGCCCTTGAGATCGAGAGCATCGCTGGCGCGGGTCACACGCGCCGACCATCGATGCGGAGACTCGCGATCTGCAGGCTTGCGACGGGTCGGCTTGCGACCGGTGGACTTGCGGCCCTTGGCGCGGACTTTTCGCGGCGACATCAATACGGTCCCTCAGGCGATCCGTCCTTTTTCAGCCGTCACCGTGTACCTGATCGTCTCGGGAATTTTCATCCAAGCCGGGCCATTGCTGAAGGCATGGACCTTGATCTGGATGATGGAGAGAAGCCGCCCTTGCGCGGTCAGGCCCCCGACGCGCTCTCCCGCACTGAACATGACCAGGACGACGCTACAGGCCGGCACATGAGCTTCATCGTTCACCGTCGCCAGAGCGGCGTTGGCCTCCGCCCCATCGCCGCGAAGCGCCACATAGCGCTCGACTTGCCGGAGCGTGTCGCAGACGACTCCCTGGCCGATCTCGAGCGTCTCCTGCGCCTTCGCGGCACTCTCCTCTTGCGCCATGGCGGGAAGGTAGGACAGCATGACCACAATGGGGACCTGCAGGAAAAATCGCATCTGTCGTCTCCGTTTCGAGCCAACCCGCTCGTGAGATGAAAAACAGAGGTCGCGGGTTTAAGTTTCAAATTCCGCAAGGGCCGCCACGAAAATGTGAAGGCGGTCGCGCGGCCGCTTCGCGGGCGCGCCGGTGACTAGGTCGGTGCGCCGGCGTCCACCATCTTGCGCGCATGCTGCAGGTCGATCACGAAATACCGATATTCCCGCTGCTTGTCCGCCGCGTCGGTGATGCGCAGCAGGAACGAGGGATGAATCGTGACGACCGCCGCCGTTCCATCGTCCAGCTTTTGGACCTGCCCGCGAATTTTGAGGACGCCGACGGTTTTCCCCAGCACGCTACGTGCGGCGGTGGCCCCGAGCGCCACGATCGCGGCCGGCGCTACGATTGCGCGCTCGCGCGCCAGCCACCAGCGGCAGCGCTCGATCTCCGAGGCGTTCGGCCGCTTGTGCAAACGCCGCTTGCCCCGCATCTCGTGCTTGAAGTGCTTTACCGCGTTGGTGACGAAGACCTCGCTGCGGGAAATCCCCGCGGCCTCCAGCGCGGAATTGAGAATCCGCCCCGCGGGGCCAACAAAGGGGTGGCCGGCCAAATCCTCCTGATCGCCCGGCTGCTCGCCGACCAGCATCAACGGCGCATGCACCGACCCCTCGCCCGGGACCACCTGGGTGGCGAATTGATACAGCGGACAGCGCCTGCATTCGGCCTCGGCCTTGCGCAGGGCGTCGAGCGTCTTGATTGAATCGTCCGGGACGTCATCAGAGGGAATCACCATCTCGCGTTTCGATCCTGGTCCCAATGCGGACGCCGATTAGATCCGACGGTGCTTTCACTTCAACGATCAATTCGGTCTTGACGCTTCTTTGGAACGGTCAGCTCGGACGGCTGCCGTGCGGACGGAAGAACGCCCGCCATCTCCATCATGTCCATCATGCAAGCGATGGTCGCAATCCAAACGAGAATCGGCATGACACATCCATTTCGTGTTGATCTCCGCGGCTTAAACATCGGTGCGATGCAATCGGTTCCAATTTCTCCTGCGCGCGATCCGACACGGGAGGTTGGAACCAGACAGAAGTGCAAATATTGTGGACGTGACGGATCCCGGCGGATCGATAGCAAGGGACCCTTCCGTGCCGATCATTCTTTGGTTGTTGGGTGTGCCGCTGGTCGTGGTCATCGCCTTGATGATCACGCACGTGATCTAGGCACATCCAGACAAACGAACAAGAACAACGCAAGAAAAGCGCATCACATCTGGCCGGCCCCGCCAAACGGCGACTTTTTTGTGCGAGCCGAATGTAACGCGAGCCGCGACGGCAGATCCGCCAAGGAAGGGCTCGCCGCAAGGCCGCGAAGCCGGAGAGCTTCGGTGCCATGAGAACGCTGAATTCGCGGACGGTGCATCAGAATGTTTGCGCGCCGGAGGCGGGCTCCGGATTTTTCGCCGGCTTTGTCATGGTTCGCTCCCGGATGGGGACATGCGAGGAACAAACCAGAGGCGGCGCGGTTCCGCGCCAGTTGCAGCGACGCGCCGGGGTCGATTCCGTGACGAATTACCGTGACGAATTGCCCATCGGGCATGCATTACCGGGATTTTTTCAGGAACCCAGGGCCGCGCCTCGCCGTTACCCGTGCAGCCGAAACTGAGCCGCCAAGCGGGTCTCCGAATTCGGCTTTGATCGCAAATCCGGCTTCATTGGCTTTGGAGAAACGCATGCCCGACGCTCAGCGACCGACGAGCAATGCCGCACGCCTCGCACCCAGCCGAAGGAACTTCGTCATGGCCGTCGCCTCGAGCGCCGCTGCACCAGCTGTCGCCCGCACCCTGATCGCGGATGCCGCGCAGGCCCGCCAGCAGGGTGCGGACGCGCGCGAGCCGGCCAGTGTCACGCTCAAGGTCAATGGCAGCGAGCATCGCCTTCCGCTCGATACGCGCACCACCTTGCTTGACGCGTTGCGCGAGCATGTGGGGCTGACCGGGACGAAGAAGGGGTGCGATCAGGGCCAATGCGGCGCGTGCACGGTCCTCCTCGACGGGCGGCGCGTATTGTCCTGCCTCACTTTGGCGGTGGTGGCGCAGGGCAGGGCGGTCACGACCATTGAAGGCCTGACCGGTTCGAACGACGAGCTGCATCCCATGCAGCAGGCGTTCATCGACAATGACGCCTTCCAGTGCGGCTATTGCACCCCCGGACAGATCCTGTCGGCCGTCGCCTGCGTCAACGAGGGTCATGCCGGCAGCGACGCCGATATCCGCGAATATATGAGCGGCAATCTTTGCCGCTGCGCCGCCTATCCCAACATCGTCGCGGCCATAAACCAGGCCAAGCCTCTGATGCGCACAGCGATGAAGGATTAGTGCCATGCGACCATTTGCCTACGAGCCGGTGACCACGACCGCGGCGGCGCTGCAAGCCGCGGCGGGCGGGCAGGGACCCTCGATGCTGCAAAGCCCCGTCCATTTCCTCGCCGGCGGCACCACCCTGATCGACCTGATGAAGCTCGACGTCATGCGCCCGACGACGCTCATCGACATCAATGCGCTCGTGGGGGCCGATCTCGGCCACATCGATGTGAGCCGCAACGGGCTGCGGCTCGGGGCGCTGGTGCGCATGGCAGAGGCCGCCGACCATCCCGACATCAATCACGATTTCCCGGTCGTGGCGCAATCGCTGAAGCTCGCCGCGAGCCAGCAATTGCGCAATATGGCGAGCCTCGGCGGCAACGTCCTGCAGCGCACGCGCTGCCCGTATTTTCGCGACGTTTCCTATTCGGACTGCAACAAGCGCAATCCCGGCTCGGGTTGCGCCGCCATGGACGGGTTCAATCGCACCCATGCGGTACTCGGCGTGAGCGACAATTGCATCGCCACCTATCCGGGTGACTTTGCCCAGGCTCTGATCGCCCTCGACGCGAGCGTGGAGATCGCCGGTGCGCGGGGTACCCGCATCATTCCGTTCGCGGCCTTGCATCGGCGCCCGGGTGACGCGCCCGACATCGAGACCACGTTGCAGCCGGGCGAAATGATCACATCCTTCCTGGTTGCGCCCGGACCGTGGACGCGGCGGTCGCTCTACCTCAAGGTCCGCGACCGCAAGTCCTACGAATTCGCCTTGGCCTCGGCGGCGGTGGCGCTCGATCTGTCCGACGGGATCGTGCGCAACGCGCGCATCGCGCTCGGCGGTGTTGCCACCGTGCCATGGCGGGCGAGCGATGCGGAAGCCGTGCTCAAGGACGAGCCGATCAACGACGAGACCAAGAAGGCGGCCGCAGCCGCCGCCTTTGCGAGCGCCAGCGCCCGCCAGCACAACAGGTTCAAGATCGAGCTCGGCCAACGCACATTGATGCAGGCGCTCGAGCAGACAGCGACCATGGAGATTTGAGATGATCATCGCTGCACCCGCACCGAAGCAGAACATGGGCGAGCCGGCGCCGCGGGTCGATGCGCGGCTGAAAGTGACCGGCGCGGCGCGCTATCCGGCCGATTTTCCGGCCGGCAATCCGGCCTTCGCGTTTCTGGTCACGAGCGCCATCGCCAAGGGACGCATCGAGCGTCTCGATCTCGACGACGCCCGCGCCGTCGAAGGCGTGCTCGATATCCTGACTTACCAGAACACGACCGAGCTAAAGGACGTCAAATTCGAGGATGGCGCCGCAACCTCCATCCAAAAGCTCGGGCCCGACATCTTCCACGAGGGCCAGATCATCGCCATGGTGATGGCCGACAGCTACGAGGCCGCGCGCGAAGCCGCCTACAAGGTCAAGGTCACATACGCGGCCGAAACCCCGAGCGCGACCTTCGGTTCGGAGGGCCTCCGGGAAGAAGATGCCACCAAGGTCTCGCCGCAACACAAGAGCGTACCCAACACGGGCGACGCGCAAGCGGCGCTGGGCAGCGCGGAGGTGGCGATCGAGGCTGAGTATTCTACGCCGACGCAGCATCATAATCCGATGGAGCTGTTCTCGACCACCTGCGCCTGGTCGGGCGATCGGCTGACCGTCTACGAGCCGAGCCAGTTCGTCTACGGGCTCAAGAACGGCGTCGCCCAGCGGCTCGGCATCGATGCCGACAAGGTGCATGTGGTGAACCCCTATGTGGGCGGCGCCTTCGGCTCTAAGGGCACCATGACGCCGCGCACCGCGCTGGTCGCGCTCGCCGCCAAGAAGCTCAACCGGCCGGTCAAGCTCGTCGCCACGCGCGACCAAGGCTTCACCATCGCCACCTATCGGGCGGAGACGCGTCATCACATCCGCCTCGGCGCCATGCGGGACGGCAAGCTCGTCGGCTACAGCCATGAAGGCTGGGAGATCAGTTCGCGTCCGGATCCTTATGTGGTGGCCGGCGTGGAGGACAGCGCGCGCCTCTATGCGTTCGGGGCGGTGCACACCAGGGTCAATGTCGTGCATGCGGACCGCAATACGCCGGGCTTCATGCGCTCGCCGCCGGTCGTGCCCTACATCTTCGCGCTCGAGAGCGCGATGGACGAGCTGGCCACCAAGCTCGGCATCGATCCGGTGGAGTTTCGCCGCATCAACGACACCACGACCGATCCGATCGAGGGCAAGCCCTATTCGAGCCGTTCGCTGATGACGTGCTACGACCAGGCGGCCGATGCTTTCGGCTGGAAGCAGCGCGACGCGCGGCCCGGATCTATGCGCGACGGCGACTGGCTGATCGGCTGGGGCTGCGCCAGCGCCTTCTATCCGACCCATGTGGGCGCCGCGACCGCGCGGGTGCGGCTGTTGCCGAACGGCGAGGTGCGGGTCCAGACCGCCGCCCATGAGATCGGCAACGGCGTCTACACGGTGCTCGGCCAGTTGGCGGCCGAGCGTCTGGGCGTGCCGCTAGCGTCCGTGACGGTGGAGGTGGGCGACAGCAGCCTGCCGCCGGCGCCGGTCGCGGGCGGCTCGAACACCACCGCCAGCACCTCCTCGGCCGTGCTCAAGGCCTGCGACGCGATCCGGGACAAGCTGTTCCGCGCGGCCGCGACCGCCCCCGACGGGGCGCTCGCCGACCGTTCGCCCGCCGGGCTCACGTTGCGGGACGGCAAGGCGGTGGCGCCGGACGGCGCGCAGGAGAAGCTCGAGGACGTGTTCCGGCATACGGGCGTCAACGCGATCGAGGAATATGCCGAATTCGTGCCGGATGGCGTGAAAGCGGACGCGATCAAGCTGCTCTATGCCGGCAAGGTCACCATGACGGGCGGCTCTCATGGCGAGAAGCTGATGTATGCCCAGGGCGCCGAGTTTGTCGAGGTGCGGGTCCACCGGATGACCCGCGAGATTCGCGTCCCACGCATCGTCGGCGCGTTCGCGGGCGGCCGCCTCATGAACACGCGCACCGCGCGCAGCCAGTATATGGGCGGGATGATCTGGGGCATCAGCTCGGCGCTGCACGAGGCGACCGAGATCGACCGCCGGCGGGCCCGCTATGTCAACGACAACCTTGCCGACTACCTCACGCCGGTCAACGCCGATATCGATCAACTCGAGGTCATCCTGGTGCCCGAAGAGGATCACGACGTGAACCCGGCCGGCGTCAAGGGCATCGGCGAGCTGGCCAATGTCGGGACCGCGGCCGCCGTCGCCAACGCGGTCTATCATGCGACCGGAAAGCGCATTCGCGATTTGCCGATCAGGTTGGAGAAGCTGCTGTGACACGCTGGCCGTGCCCACGCCTCCACGTTGCCGTTGCGGATGCGCTGATATCGGCATGAACCGAGGGGTGAAACCATGTCAAATTCCCAGCGTGCCGTTGCCTGACAAGGACCCGGTTTACGGCGCGAATGGGCTGCTCTTCGAGTTTTGGAAATAAGGGCTGAGCGCAGCCGCAGTCGAACCAAAGGATTGCTCTTCGCTCCCGCCGGCATGAGGGGTCCGGTGATGGAACAGGCGTTGGCGATACGGATGAACCGGAGCTTGCCGTCGCGGGTCTCGAAGAACGCGGCGAGATAGCGGCGAAATCTCATTTCTCCGGCCATGAAAATCAGGGTGGCGAAGAAAAATACGCTTTCGGCCACCGCCGGTGTCGGGCGCCGGCTACACCCCGTCCGCAGGGTTGGCGACCGCAGGCGGTCATGTCTTTGCCGCTCCCACCGTATCGGCCATGACGGCGCCGCGGATGCCGAGGGGCTTTTCGGGCCCCACCGTCGAGTCGCACGAGGTCTGGTGCTCGATCTCCGAATTGAGCTCGGCGCCGACCAGGACCACGATGGTGGACAGCCACATCCACATCATCAGGCCGACGACGGCGCCCAGCGACCCGTAGGTGGCGTTGTAGTTGGCGAAGTTGCCGAGATACCAGGAGAACAGCGATGAAACGATCAGCCAGGCCGAGGCCGCAAAGGCGCTGCCGACGTTGATCCAGCGCCATTTCGCCGGCCGTCGGCTCGGCCCGTAGCGATAAAGCACTGCCAGACTGACGATGATGAGGGCGCCCATCGCCGGCCAACGCAGATAACCGATGATCGGCGCGTCGAGGCTGGTGAGGCCAAAGGCCGCGATCAGCAGCGGGAACACCACGACGGCGCTGACCGCCAGCAGCACGGCTCCGATCGCACAAACGGTGAAGAGGAGCGAGATGAGATTGAGCCGCACCAGACCGCGTCGCTCCTGCTCGTCGTAGATGATGTTGAGCGCGTCGAAGATCGCCTTCATTCCGGCATTGGCGCTCCACAGCGCGATGCCCAGCCCGAGCAGGAAGCCGAATGTCAGCTTGCCGTCGCTTTTCGCGCCGATGCGCGTGATCTCGTCGCGCAGCATGTCGATCACGTCGGACGGGACGATGCCGGCCACCAGCGACAGATGCTTGCCGATGGTGCCGGCGTCGGCGAAGAGCGCGTAGAACGACACGCCGGCGGCGAGGGCCGGGAACAGCGCCACCAGCGAGTAGAAGACGACGCTGCCGGCGAGCGCCAGCAGGCGGTCCTCCTGGGTTTCCTGATAGGTTCGAAGGGTGATGTCCTTCCAGCCACGCCAGGGAATTTGCGCGGGCGAGCGGGCGCTGCGGCCGCGTTCGGTGGCGCGGATCTCTTGCAACCCCAACGGCTCCTGCGCCGGAGTGGCCCGCGGCAGCACCCGCACCGGCTCGAGGACCTGCTGTTCCTGCTGGCGCTTGAGGGTGAGGACGACGCCCGCCGTCACCATCACGGAAGCGGCGAGCCAGGAGATGAGGTTGTCGAGCCTGGAATTCATTCGGCCTCCCGACTTGCTTTGCTGCCATTGCGGTTGCGCGATCGCGGAGGCATCGGCCATCTGGAGATATAAGCGGGGCCGCCACCTCGACCGAGGCGCGGCCCCACATTTGGGCGGAAAGCTTCCTTGGATCCGGTTGGTCAACCCCGGATGGGACAGGATGCTGCGCCGATGGACGCTAGGCCGGGCCCCGACCATTTTGGGCGACGGCTAAAGCCTCCAGGGGGGCAACGCGTGGTCCGTCCCACTGGTTCCCTCGACGCTGGGCTTGGTAAACGGCAACTGACGATGAGATAGGGGCGGCCCGCCGGAATTGACCGCTGCAAAGCGTCATCTGGTTGTCCGTTCCCGCGAAACCGCCGGAACCAATTTCGCAGCGTACACGTTTCCCTGAGCGCTCTGGTTGGTCAGCGAGGGAGCCGCCTATGCATCACTTGCGATACGTGGTCGTGAGGCGCGAGGCCGAATGGAAAATCGTGCGGGCCGGGCGGCGCTATTCGGGCTCCTACCCGAGCAAGCGGCAGGCTTTGTGTGCCGCCATCGAATTTGCCGAGCAGGACGGTCACGCAGGGCGTCGCGTCGAGATCCTGGTGCGCCACGAGGACGGGCACTTCCTGACCGAGTGGGCTTTCGGCCGCGATCTGCATCCCGAGGCGGCGGCGCGTCCGATCCTGACGCCAAACCGGGG
>DASZKX010000342.1:0-16246 GCA_035552735.1 Xanthobacteraceae bacterium | reverse complement strand
AAACCCGGAACCGCAACCGGCGGCGCGGACTGGAGGCCCTCTGGAGAGCCGCCGCGGTCCCGACCAGAGGGTACTGTGGCGACATAACGTTAGTTTTCGGTTTCTACATTGCCGAGGATTTGCTCAAGACGTTGATATCCTTGCCCGAGGCTGGTCGCCTCCTCCTTCTTTTGGGCCAGGAAGTCTTCCAGCGGCTGGTGCAGGCCGATGGCCTCGTCGACCTCGGGGCTCGAACCGGTCCGATAGGCCCCGAGCCTGATCAACTCCTCCATGTCCGAGTAGGTCGCCATCACTCGCCGGGCCCGATTGATGAGCGGCAGATAGGTGGGATCGGCCGCCCGCGGCATGGTGCGGGAGACCGATTTGAGGATGTTGATGGCGGGGTAACGGCCCCGCTCGGCGATCGAGCGCTCCATGACGATGTGGCCATCGAGGATACCCCGCACCGCGTCGGCGATTGGCTCGTTGTGGTCGTCGGCATCCACCAGGACCGTGAAAATGCCCGTGATGGAGCCGTGCTCGGCTCCCGGACCGGCGCGCTCCAGCAGCCGCGGAAGCTCGGTAAAGACGGTCGGGGTATAGCCCTTGGCGGTCGGGGGCTCGCCGCCCGAGAGCCCGATCTCGCGCTGCGCCATGGCGAAGCGCGTCACCGAATCCATCAGCACCAGGACGTCCTGGCCTTCGTCCCGGAAGCATTCGGCAATGGCGAGCGTCAGGTACCCGGCCTGCCGGCGCATCAAGGCCGGCTGGTCGGAGGTGGACACCACGACCACCGAGCGCGCCAGACCGTCGGGGCCGAGGTCGTCCTGCAGGAATTCCTGCACCTCCCGGCCGCGCTCGCCGACCAGGCCGATGACCGAGACATCGGCGGCCACATTGCGGGCCAGCATGGACAAAAGGATCGATTTGCCGACGCCAGAGCCCGAAAAGATGCCCATACGCTGCCCCCGGCAGCAGGTCAGGAAGGTGTTCAGGGCGCGGACCCCGAGATCGAGCGGTCCGCCCACCCGCTGGCGCGAATGCGCCGGCGGCGGCGCGTTGCGGAACGGATAGGGCGAGGGCCCCAGCCGTAACGGTCCCTTGCCGTCGATCGGCTCGCCCATGCCATCCACCACCCGTCCGAGCCACCCCTGGCAGGGCCGCACCGCCGCCGCCACGCCGGTGACGATCGCGCGGCAGCCGCGGCGAACCCCCTCGAGGGCGGCAAACGGCATCAATAGTGCGTTGGCATTGGAGAATCCCACCACCTCGCAAGGGATCGAGTGGTTGGGCCCGGTCTCGACCATCACGCGGGCGCCCACCGGCATGGCATGGATGGGGCCCGCCACCTCCACCATCAAGCCGCGCACGCCGACCACCCGGCCGTAGATCTCGGCCCCATCGAGCTCTTCGATCTGCTCGGCCAGCGCTTTCATGCAATTACCCCGCCGTGGTACGGGGTTAGGGTCTGATTCTTAACTTCGTGTTTACCCGGGTCGTTAATCATTGCGTCACCGTCTGAGGGACATGTCAGGCAAACTCGCCAGGCCAGAACGGCGGGGCGAGGCTTATGAATCGGCTGTTTCCGATTCCTAATGTGGAACATGAACTATCGCTTGGCTAAAAAACCAACCATGTGCAATATCTTAAGGCGATTCGCGGGCTTTTGCCCAGGGAATTGCGGCGCACTGGAATCATGTTTTGTTAACCATGCGCGACTAGTGTTCCAAGTCTGTTTGTTCCAAAGCGTTTGCATGGGCCGCCGCTGCGGCGTGCCGACCTTAAGCCCGTAGCGGCGAGGAAGGGGACTGGCATGCGCGTATTGCTGATCGAGGATGATAGCGCCACAGCTCAATCAATCGAGCTGATGCTTAAATCCGAGAGCTTTAATGTCTACACAACGGATTTGGGCGAAGAGGGTGTCGACCTCGGCAAGCTGTACGACTACGACATTATTCTCCTGGATCTAAATTTGCCCGACATGTCGGGGTTCGAGGTTCTCCGCACTTTGCGCGTCTCCAAGGTGAAGACGCCGATCCTGATCCTCTCCGGCCTCGCCGGTATCGAGGACAAGTGCAAAGGTCTCGGCTTCGGAGCCGACGACTACATGACCAAGCCCTTCCACAAGGACGAGCTGGTGGCGCGCATCCACGCGATCGTGCGCCGATCCAAGGGTCATGCCCAATCGGTCATCCAGACCGGCGATCTCATCGTCAATCTCGACACCAAGACCGTCGAGGTGACCGGCGCGCGGGTGCACCTGACCGGCAAGGAATACCAGATGCTGGAGCTCCTGAGCCTGCGCAAGGGCACCACGCTGACCAAGGAAATGTTCCTCAACCACCTCTATGGCGGCATGGACGAACCCGAGCTCAAGATCATCGACGTCTTCATCTGCAAGCTGCGCAAGAAGCTCGCCAACGCCTCCAGCGGCAAGAACTATATCGAGACCGTATGGGGCCGCGGCTATGTGCTGCGCGAGCCGAGCGAGGACGAAGCCAAGATCTCGGCTTGACGGCTCAAAGGCATCGGGAGGCCCGCACCTCTCGGCCCCGACAGTTCAAAGACCCCGCCGCCCAGCGGGGTTTTTTGCTTTCCAGGATGTGATTTCCAGTATGTCCCGATGAGGAGGATATTGCCGCAGCAATAGGGGGAATTCACACGCAACGCTTGTGCGGGCCGGGCCGGTGCCGCACAATCGAGCCCGGAGCTCCGAAGCATGACCTCGGCGGACCGGTTGAGCCGGCGTTCCTTTCTGATCAGCGCCGCTGCCAGCGGCGGCAGCTTGGTGCTCGGCTTCGTGCTGCCGGGTGGCGCCGATCCGGCGCGAGCCGCCGATGGCGCCCCTGAGGTCAATGCCTGGATCGTGATTCGGCCCGACGACACGGTCGTCATTCGGGTGAGCCGCGCGGAAATGGGCCAAGGCATCGTCACCGCGCTTCCCATGCTGGTGGCCGAGGAGCTCGAATGCGATTGGGGCAAGGTGACGCCCGAATACGCATCGCCGGCCGAGAATCTCAGGCGACACCGGGTTTGGGGTGACATGTCGACGAATGCGAGCCGCTCCGTGAGCGCATCGCAGCAGGGCTTGCGTCAAGCCGGCGCAACCGCGCGGGAGATGCTGATCGCCGCGGCGGCAGCGCGCTGGGACGTACCGGCGCGCGAATGCCGGGCCGAGAGCAGCGCCATCACCCACCAGCCGAGCGGACGCACGCTCCGCTTCGGCGACGTGGCCGCCGCCGCCGCCGCCATCAGGCCGCCCGCCCATGTCAAGCTCAAGGACCCCAAGGACTGGAAGCTGATCGGCACACCGCAGAAACGCTTCGATGTGCTGGCCAAGATCACCGCGCAGCCGATCTACGGCATCGACGTGCGTCTGCCCGATATGCTCTACGCCGCGATCCGACATTGCCCGGTCTTCAAGGGCAGCGTGCAATCGATCGATGAAGCCAAGCTCGCGGGCATGAAGGGCGTTCGGCAAATCGTCAGGCTCGAGAGCGCGGTTGTGGTCGTGGCGGAGAGCTGGTGGCAGGCGCAACAAGCGGTCGCGGCGCTGCCGGTAACCTGGGATGCCGGCGGCAACGGGCAGGTTTCGAGCGACACTATTGAAGAGACGCTGCGCGAAGGCCTGGCGCGGGCCGATGGCATCGGGCGCCGCGACGGCGACGTCGCCACGGCGCTGGCCGGCGCGGCCCGGCGCATCGATGCCGAATACCGGGTGCCGTTCCTCGCCCATGCCACCATGGAGCCGCAGAATTGCACCGCGCATGTCGGCGCCGATCGGGTCGAGGTTTGGGCGCCCACGCAGAACGCCGAGACCGCGCTGGCGACGGCGGCAGATGCCGCCGGCCTGCCGCGCAGCAAAGTCGTGGTTCACCGCACCATGCTCGGCGGTGGCTTCGGCCGGCGCGGCGCGATCCAGGACTTCGTGCGGGAAGCGGTGCTGATCGCCAAGGAAGTCGACGGGCCGGTGAAGCTGGTGTGGAGCCGCGAGGAGGATATCGGTCGCGCCTTCTATCGGCCGATGGCGCTGGCGCGGCTCAGCGCCGGCCTGGATGCCGCCGGGCTGCCGACGGCCTGGCACGTCCGGATCGCCGGAGTATCGATCCTGGCTTCGGTCATCCCGGAAATGAGCGCCGAGATCGACCGGAACTTCCTGCAGAACTTTCTCGAGGACATGCCCTATGGCATCCCGAACTATCTGGTCGATTATGCGGTGCGCAGCACCCATATACCGGTCGGGATCTGGCGCAGCATCTACTATTCCCAGAACGCATTCTTCAAGGAGAGCTTCATCGACGAGATGGCGCATGCGGGAGGCCAGGATCCTTACCGGCTCCGCCGCCGGCTCCTCAGCGGCAAGCCCAAGCATCTCGCGGTGCTCGACGCCGCCGCCAACCGGGCGCGCTGGGAGCAACCGCCTCCGGCGGGCGTTTTCCGCGGCATCGCCCTCAACGAAGCCTGCGAAAGCATCTGCGCACAGGTCGTCGAGGCTTCGGTGAGCGACGCCGGCGCCGTGCGGGTCCATCGCGTGATCTCGGCGATCGATTGCGGCCACGTGGTCAATCCGCTGACCGTCGAGCTGCAAACCCAAAGCGCCGTCGTGTTCGGATTGACGGCGGCGCTCTACGGCGAGATCACCATCGCGGATGGGTGCGTGCAGCAGAGCAATTTTCACGACTATGAGATGTTGCGGATGGCCGACATGCCGCGCGTGGAGACCGTCGTGATTCCGAGCGGAGATTCGAGCGGCAATGCTTGGGGTGGGATCGGCGAGCCGCCGGTCGCCCCGCTCGCGCCGGCGCTCTGCAATGCCGTCTTCGCGGCTACCGGCCGGCGCATCCGATCGCTGCCCCTGAAGAATCACGCCCTCCGCGCGCTCGAGACCGCGCGCTAGAGCGGTTTCACATTAACCGGAGACAGAAACCGCTCTAGCATTCTTGCATGGTCGCATTTTCGGACGGAAAACCGGTCTCCACTTTTCCTGAAAATGCTCTAGTCGCGGCCAATCGCGTCCGACGCTAGCCTGGGCAGCGATGGAGGACGGCCTTGTAGGTGCCCTCGTTCTGCGCCATGTCGAAGGTGTTGTTGTCTTTCTTGGTGAAGGTGACGGCGCTCGTCATGACGGCGCCCGAGCTGAACTTGCAAGTGACCCGCATGGCGAGGTGGTCGCCATCCTGCTGCCGGCTGTCGATCGAGCAAACTCCGCCCGAATAGGAGACGTCCTGCGCCGTCACGGTGACGCGCAGGAATTGCTGCTGGGTGCCATCGCCGCGACAGAGCTCGTTTTGCGTGTAAACGCCTTCAATCGGAAAATCGCCTTCCGCAAACGCGCAATTCAGCATAATGGCCAAGACGGCGCCGACGGCGAACGTCCGCTTGCCGCGGAGCCGCTTGCCGAAAGTCGATAGGTTGCCGACAATATTCGACATGGGCCGTTCCTTCGATGTATTTGCGACTTCGCCGTCGATGCAGGGACCAATCAGGTTGTTCTATCGCATCGAAGGTGCTTGAAACAACCCTGTTGGGCGCCCCGATCGCAATGCGTTGGAATGCGATGCGCGGGAGCAACAAGCGGTTGCGGCATGTAAATTGACGGCAACGACTTCCCGAAGTGAATACCGCCATGTCCTCATCCCCGTCCTCATCCCCGCGCAAATCCTCCCGGCACGGTGCCGAAATTCCGACGCTCGGACTTGGCACCGGCGGTCTGGGCGAGGATTGCGCCCGGATCGTAGCAGCCGCCCTCGCGGCCGGCTATCGCCACATCGATACGGCGCGAAAATACGGCAGCGAGCCGGGGGTGGGCGAAGCCATCCGGGCCGCGCGGGTGCCACGGAACGAGATTTTCCTCACCACCAAAGTCTCGCATGAGCATCTCCATGCCGGCGACTTCGAGCGCTCGACGCAAGCGAGCCTGCGAGCGCTGGGCCTCGACCAAGTCGATCTGCTGCTCGTGCACTGGCCGGCACCCGACATGCCGCTGCGGGAGACCATGGGGGCGCTCGCCGAGATGAAGCGCCGAGGCCTTACGCGCCATATCGGGGTGGCAAATTTCAACATCGCGCTCCTTGACGAGGCGATCCGGCTCTGCCCGGAACCGCTGGTGGCCCTGCAGGCGGAGTATCACCCCTACCTCGACCAATCGAAGGTCCTGGCGGCCTGCCGCCGGCACGGATTGATTTTCATTGCATATTGTCCGCTCGCGCGCGGCCGGTTGATCGACGATCCGGTGATCGCCGAGATCGCCCGGACCAAGGGCAGGACCGCCGCGCAAATTGCCCTGCGCTGGCTCATTCAGCGGGACGGCGTCGCGGCCATTCCGCGATCCTCGAGCGCCGAGCGCGTCGCGGAGAATATCGATGTATTCGGATTCGCGCTCGCCGCCGACGAGATGAAGCGCATTGCGGCGCTCAAGCGCCCCAACGGCAGGGTGGTCAACCCGGTCGGGCGCGTTTCCGCCTGGGACGTTTGAGGCCGGACTTGTCGCGGCGAGCATGCAGAAGTCGATGTGTCAGCGCACGTTTGCCGCCGCCGCTGCGAGCCGCAGCCCGGGCCTGACCTCGCCCGTGGTCCTGCCTTTGGCCGCCGCAGTGGGGATGTAGATGCCGCGGCGGTCGAGCAGAGGCTTGAAGCTGTCGGTGAGGCCGACCACCGTTTCGGCGGCGCCGAGCACGAGATAACCGTCGTGCTCCATGATCCGCGCGACACGATCGAGCACGCGAGCCTTGGTCTCCTGGTCGAAATAGATCAGCACGTTGCGACAGAACACCAGGTCGAAGGGTCCGAGGTGCATGAATTCGTGCAGCAGGTTGAAGGGCCGGAACTGCACCATGGCGCGCACATCCGGGTTGATCTGCCAGGTGTCGCCGATCTGATCGAAATACTTGATGAGGAGCTGGATCGGCAGCCCGCGCTGCACCTCGAACTGGCTGAAGACTCCCGACTTGGCCTTCTCCAGGACCTGGGTCGAGAACTCGGTGGCGACGATCTCGATCGGCCGGCCGGCGACCGACTCGCCCATTTCCTTCAGGCTCATGGCCAGCGAATAGGGCTCCTGCCCGGTCGAGGCGGCGGCGCACCAGATGCGAATGCGCCGGTGGCTGGGCCGCGCCGCCAGCAGGGCCGGCATGATGGTGTTGCGAAAATGCTCGAACGGAAGCTTGTCACGGAAGAAGAACGACTCGTTCGTGGTCATCGCCTCCGCGACCTCGGTGGCGAGCGGATCGTTCTTCACATCCCGGAGCTTCGCCACCAGATCGGCCAAGGTCGCGATGCCGGCGCGGTGCGCGACCGGCAGCAACCGGCTCTCGACCAGATATTGCTTGTCGGCCGACAGCATCAGGCCGGAGCGCTCCTTGAGGAGCTTGCGCAAATAGTCGTAGTCGGCGGGCGTCACGATCGACCCCCGGAAAACAGATGCGTCAGCTTGGCGGCGATCTGATCGATCGGCAGCACGGCGGAGCACAAGCCGGCTTTGGTCACCGAGCCCGGCATGCCCCACACGACGCTGGTGTCCTCGTCCTGCGCGATGACGCAGCCACCGGCGGCCACGATGTCGGCGGCGCCCCGCGTCCCGTCGGAGCCCATGCCGGTGAGGACGAGGGCCAGATTCCAGCCGCCCCACGTTTCGGCAGCGGAAGAAAACATGGGATCGACGGCCGGCTTGCAAAAATTGATCTGCGGGCCGTCATCGAGCGCGACCGAAGGCACGCCATCGCGACGAATCGCCCGCAGATGCCGGCCGCCCGGCGCGATGTAGATCGCGCCGGCGCGCAACGCCTCTCCGTCGACCGCTTCGTGCACCGGCCGGCCGCCGGCGCGCTCGAGAATCTCGGCCAGGATGGTGGTGAAGGTGGGCGGCATGTGCTGTGTGATCAGAACCGGAGCCTGGTCGATGATGCCGGTGATGCGGCCCACGATGGCCCCAAGCGCCTGGGGTCCGCCGGTCGAGGAGCCGATCAGCAGAACGCGCGGCGGCGCCGACGGCAAGGATCGCAACTTGAAGGTGACGGAGTCGGATGCCGGAGCGGTCTCGGGACTGGCGACATGGCGTAAGCCCGTGCCGGCCGCGGGCGCGCCGATCGGCGCCCGGCGCGCGCCAGGCGGCCCCGGCGGAAGCGCGCGGGCGGGGTCGGGGCGCTGCTTGCGGCGGCCCCCAAGGGCGCGAATTTTCTCGATGAGGTCGCGACGAAACGAGGCCGAGGCGGTGATCTCGCCGGTCGATTCCGGCTTCGGAATGTAGTCGGCAGCGCCGAGCGACAGCGCGCGCAGGCTCACCTCCGCGTTGCGCCTGGTGAGCGTCGAGGACATGATCACGACGAGATCGCGCTTCTTCTCGAGCAGGTGCGGCAGGGCGGTGATCCCGTCGATGTCGGGCATGTCGACATCGAGAATGACGACATCGGGATTGGTCCGCTCCAGCTGCTCGATGGCTTCGCGGCCGCCGCGCAGCGAGGCCACCACTTGCAGTCCGACTTCGGCCTCGATCCAGCGCACCAGGAGGCCGCGCACGACGATGGCATCGTCCACGATCATCACCCGGATCGAATCATGTCCGGGCGTATTTCTCAGATGCAGGCTGGGGTCGGCGATGCTCATCGCGGGACGCAACACTCGAGTTGACGCAACTAAACGCACGCAAACGAGATCAAGAGGTCAGATCAACCCGACCTCTTGGAACTTGGCCTCGACGATTTCCTTGTCGAACGGCTTCATGATGTACTCGTTGGCGCCCGCATGCAGTGCGCGCGCGATGTGGGCGACGTCATTCTCGGTGGTGCAAAACACGACCTTCGGCCGGTCGCCGTCCGGCAGGCGGCGCAGGTTTCGCAGGAACTCGTAGCCATCCATCTTAGGCATGTTCCAATCGAGCAGCACGGCGTCGGGCATGGCGCTCCGGCAGGCCTCAAGCGCCTGCTCGCCGTCCTCCGCTTCGACGATTTGGAAGTCCAGCTTCTCGAGAATCCGCCGCGCCACCTTTCGGATGACGCTCGAATCGTCAGCGACCAGACAGGTTTTCATGGCAGCCTCTTTTCGTTCTGCGGGGGAGCCCGCCCATTTCCAAGGTTCATCTGATACTTCCAAGGTATTGCGATTTCATGCCGCTTCCGCGTGCTGACCGACATCGAGCACGCGATCGACGTCGAGCACCACCAGGAGCCGGTCCTCCAGCCGATGAACGCCCGCCGACACGCGGGCGAGCCCCGGCTCGAGATTGACCGGATTGCTCTCACGACCGGCGGTCGGCAGGTTCAGGACCTCGCCGATCGCATCGATCAGCAGGCCATAGGATTCGCCCTTGTATTCGATGCCGATCGCCATTCGCTTGCGAACCTCGCCCGGCGGGGCCAGACCGAGTCGCCGCCGCATGTCGATCGCGGTCACGATCCGGCCGCGCAAATTGAGCACGCCGGCGATCTCGGGCGCCGCGAGGGGCACGCGCGTCAAGCGGTCGAGCACGAAGACGTCCTGCACGCGCGCGATCGGGAGGCCGAACAGCTGGCCTGCGACCATCGCGGTGACATATTCGGTCATGGTTTCGAGCATGCGGATCAAGCCACGTCCCTCACGCCGCGCGGTTCATGTCAGCGGTCTGCTCCTTGAGCGCCGCGATGAGACCCTGGCGATCGAACTTCGCCACATAATCGTGCAGGCCGACCTGGCGGCCGCGCTCGACCGATTCCGGGGACACCAGCGAAGAAAGCCCGATGACGGGTATCAATGCGGTGCGCGGATCGCGGCGCACCGCTGAGGTCAGCTCGAAGCCGTCCATGCCGGGCATGTCGATATCGGTGATGACGATGTCGACGCGCGCGCCGGCGCGCAGCATGATGAGGGCTTCGGGTGCCGAAGCCGCGCTGCTGACGGCGTATCCCGCCGCATTCAGCAGGGGCGCCAGCATGTTGCGGAAGAATGCCGAATCGTCGATCAAAAGCACGCGGTGCCGAGCCGTGGAGGCCCGCCGTTCCCGCCAATCCTGCCAATCGTCGAATGCCAACGGCAGGTAATGGCCGATGTCGATGACCTCGGTGGCCTGGCCTCTGACGAGCGCCGAGCCCAGGACGCCGGGCCGCTGGCTGAGCAGCTCGATGTCAAATCTCTGCTCGACGATATCGACGATCTCGTCGACCACCAGGGCCATGGAGCGCCCCTCGTCGGAGAACACCAGCAGGGGCTGCTTGCCCGTGCTTTTGATGCGGACGTCGTCGTTGACGGGGATCAGCGGCATCAGCTGGCCGCGATATTGCACCAACGAGCGGCCGTTCGCGGATTCGATCTTGCGGACATCGACCTCTTCGAGACGGGTCACCAGCGACAGCAGCACGGCCCGCGGTTGCGGCGAGCCGGCGCGGAACACCAGCATCGACTCGATGCCGGAATCGGTGTCCTGCCGATCGGCCTCCTGCTCCGCCGCGGCGCCATCCCTGTCGATCGCCACGTTTCCGATCGATTGGGCGATGCCGTTGGGCTCGATGATCATGATGACCGAGCCGTCGCCCAGAATGGTGTTGCCGGCGAACATGGGGATATGGCGAAGCTTGCTCGACATCGGCTTAACCACGATCTCCTCGGTATGAAACACCGCGTCGACCACGATGCCGAACGTCTGGCTGCCGACCTGAGTGACCACGATGAAACCGTTCTCCGCCAGGCAATCGGCCCCCTCGTCGATCTTGAGCAGAACCTTGAGGTGAACGAGCGGGAGCAGCTTGTTGCGCAAACGCAAGACCGCCGCATCCTTGATGTGCTCGATTCGATGCTCCGAATTGTTGCGCACGCGGACGAGCTCGACGACGGCGAGCTGGGGAATGGCGAAGCGATCGCCGGCCGATTCCACGATCAGGGCGGAGACGATCGCCAGCGTGAGGGGAATCTTGATGCCGAAGCGGGTGCCCTGGCCGAGCACCGATTTGACATCGATGGTGCCGCCGATCGCGTCGATATTCGCGCGCACCACGTCCATGCCGACGCCGCGGCCGGAGACGCTGGTCACTTTTTGGGCGGTCGAGAACCCGGGCGCGAAGATAAAGCACTGGATCTGCGCTTCCGACATCTTCTCGATTTGCGCCTCGGTGGCGAGACCGCGCGTGATGGCGGCGGCCTTGATCCGTTCGGTGCTCAAGCCGGCGCCGTCGTCGGATATCTCGATCACGATGTGCCCGCCTTCGTGGCGGGCGCTGAGACGGATGGTGCCTTTTTCGGGCTTGCCGGCCGCCCGCCGCACCGCCGGCATCTCGAGCCCGTGATCGGCGGAATTGCGCACCATGTGAATCAGCGGATCCTTGATCAGCTCGAGCACCTGACGGTCCAGCTCGGTCTCGGCGCCGTGCAGCTCGAGCTCGATGGCCTTGCCGAGCTCGGTCGACAGATCCCGCACGATCCGCGGCAGCTTCTGCCAGGCGACCCCGATCTGCTGCATTCGCGTCTTCATGACGCCTTCCTGCAGCTCCGCGGTGACGTTCGACAGCCGCTGCAGCGGGACCTTGAATTCGGAATCCTCGTGGCGACGCACGATCTCGAGCAGCTGATTGCGGGTGAGCACCAGCTCGGAGACCATGGTCATCAGATGCTCGAGCGTATCGACATGCACCCGGATCGATTTGGTGGCGATCTTGTCGTTCGAACGGTCGTCGTCGCGACTGCCGGCGTCTTCGTCCCTCCCCTCGCCTACGCCGGCGGGGGTGATTGATTTCGGCGCGTCTGCCGCCGCCGCAAGGACGGATGCCAATTCATCTCTGAGGCCTCGATCCGACCGCACCGGGTCTGCCGGCGTCTGCCGGGTGAGCGTGGCGACCGCAGGCGCGGCGGCTTCCGACGCCCCACCATGCGCGGCGGTCGCGAGGCGGCTCAGCTGGATGATCAAATCCCGGTCGTCGCCGGGCTCTTCGGCTTGATTGCGCTCGAGCCGGTCGAGCAGCATCTTGATCCGGTCGATGGTCGCCAGGATCAGCGTGACGGCATCGCTGGTGACGGATGCGCCGTCGCGAAAATTTCCCATCAGGGCTTCGGCCGCATGGGTGAGCGCCTCGAGCCGCGGCAAGCCGAGGAACCCGCAGGTCCCCTTGATGGTATGAACGAGCCGAAAAATGTTATCGAGAATCTTGGCGTTGTTGGGGTCGTGCTCGAAACGGACGAGCTCGACATCCACGACGTCGATGCTCTCGTTCGTCTCGGTCAGGAAATCCCGCAACAACTCGTCCATGGAAGACGCTTTCAACGCGGCGCGCGGGGGGCCCCTCCCGACGCATGTCGGCACACCAAGTAACACTGTGTTGCCAAAGGGTTTAATTTTGGTTGCAGCCACGCCATGCGGCGGCGTGCGTTAATTTGTCGTTAGGTATTGGAAGCGCCCGTGCGAACCCGGCGTCTCGGGTACGGCGGCGCTAGCCGGGCCCGACGGTCCCGACTCGAGGCCGTGAAGGTCCGCATCGCCTATTGGGCGGCAACGACGATCTGGTCGCCCTCGGCCGCAAGGCTCACCCCCAGCCCGCAGGCCCGGGCGAGCAGGCCGGTATAGAACGGCTGAATCGCATGGGCATCGATGGTGCCGCTTTCCGAGCGCCCTTCGAGCAGGCCGGCCAAAGCTTGCGGAATGCGGGCATTGAGGCCCGCCGCCGTGATGCGAAAGCTCACGCTCTCGCCTTCGCCCACCGCATCGACGGTGAGCATGCCACCGCGCGGTATCGTCTGGTTGGCGATGATCACCATGTTCAACAACAGCTTGACGCGGTTCTTCGGCAGCAGCACCCGCGGCGGGTTCCAGGTGAGCTTGGTCTTGTCCTGGTCCAGGAAGCCGCGCACCATGCCTTCGGCATCGCCGAGATCGATTTGGGCGGAGCTCGAGCCGGCGGCCCCGAAGGCCAGGCGGCAGAACTGGAGCCGCGCCGAAGCCGTCTTGGCGCTTTTCTTGATCAGATCGAGCGCGAAGGTCTTGGTCTCTTCGTCGCTATCCTTCTCCTCCAGCACCTCCAGCCCGTTGACGATGGCGCCGGTCGGGCTGATCAGGTCGTGACACACCCGCGAGCACAGCAGCGCCGCAAGATCGAGGGCATCGAGGGTGACTTGGCCGGACATGCCGATGTCTCCGGTGGGCAAGCTTGACGAAAGCTCGGCTTGAGGCTGCGAAAGCGCGACTCAGCGCATGTGGCGCCGGCGCGCCGTGATACACCGCGGCCACGCGACCTGCCAAGCAGCGAACGCAGCCGCGGCACAAGTGGCGCGCTGGCGGGTTGCGACCGGATCGCGCTGCGGTCACGCCGGCATTGAATCGGGAAACCTGGCCCGCAACGGTGGGTAGGTGGGCGCGAAGGGCGCGATGCGCTCAGACAACCATGGTATCAAGGCACCAGCAAGCGGCTCAGCGCCGGCCACTCTCTATCTGCAGTTGTAATCATGCGGTCGCCGTCGCTGGCAAACTCATCCCGCGTCTCCGGCGCATAGAAGAGGTAGAGCCGTTCGTCCCTGATGACCCACAGCCGCGGATTGCCCGCCACCGCCACCCCGCGGGCCACACCGACCGGATCATAGCCGCCGAAGCGAGGCGCATAGACCTCGGGGTCGGCCATGAAGGCGGCCCGGTTTCCGGCGCTCCGGAACCGCCACACTGTACCGGCAACCACTTGCTCAAACTCGCCTTTTCCGGGCAGGGGCTGTGCATCGGTGAAATAGGCGACGGGATCGAAGCCGCTGATCGCAAGGCCGCTGTTGCGGTCGATTACGACCCGCTCGGTGGTGGCTGCCTCGATCGGGCCGGCGAAGCAGAGACCCGCCGTCACCAGGGCCGCCAATACCAGCCCAATTCCGCGGCCCCGATCAGGTCCAAGAGTATGCAGCTTCCGCTGCCGCCGTGCCGCGGCCATAGTATTGTCCATCATATGTCGATTCGGTTGCGCTGGCGCCTTAAAGCTAGGATATGCGCGTGAGCGCGGGGTTAATCCGACAGGGCAATCCGGCAGAGTTGATCCGGGTTGGGCATTTCATGGAGCACTCGATGCGCACTGTGTTGCGAACCATCGCTGTATTGCGAACCATCGCTTTATTGCGAACCATCGCTTTCGCCGTCGCGCTGATCGGCTGGGGGCTCGGCCCGCTGGCCGCGCAGTCCCCGGATCCGGACCACGACCAGAGATATTCCCCCAACGAGCTGGTCAATGCCGGGCATCAATTCTTCGGCACCATTTCGCAAGGGCTCGCCTCCGTCATCGAAAAAGCGGTGAGCAATTGGGGCCAGCCCAACGGCTACGTTCTCGGCCAGGAAGCGGGCGGCGCCCTCGTGGCCGGACTGCGCTATGGCGATGGCACGCTTTACACCAAGAATGCCGGCGACCTGCGGGTCTATTGGCAGGGCCCCTCGGTCGGTTTCGACTGGGGCGGCGACGGCGCCCGCACCATGATGCTGGTCTACAACCTGCCGCGGACCGACGCGGTCTATCAACGCTTCGCCGGCCTCGATGGCTCCGCCTATTTCATCGGCGGCTTCGGCATGACGGCACTGACCGCCAACAACATCGTGGTGGTTCCGATCCGCTCGGGCGTCGGGCTGCGGCTGGGCGCCAATATCGGCTACCTGAAGTTCACCCCGACCGCGACCTGGAACCCGTTCTGAATCTCGGTTTTTTTCGAGTCCGGCGAGCGCGCGCCGGCGGCATCCATCGTCGCCCTGCTGCCGCTACGTCCGGGCGCCGGTTTAGGTTAACTCCCGCGGATGCTGGCACCCGCGCACGCGCCGTGGCATTGTAGGAGGCAATCTCCAGAGTGGACATCAAGGGCGGGTAGGAGCGTATTTTATGATCGAACCGATCATGTATATCGGGATCGGCTTTCTGGTCGCGGGCCTGCTGGTCATCGGGGCCATACCCATGGTGCATGCGCGCGCCGTGCGTCTGACGCAGCGGCGCCTCGAGGCCATGACCCCGATGTCGATGGCGGAAATCCACGCCGACAAGGACCAGCTGCGGGCCGAATTCGCGATGTCGACGCGCCGGCTCGAGATGAGCGTCGACCAGATGAAGGCCAAGACCTCCTCTCAGCTCGCCGAGATCGGCAAGAAGAGCGAGGCGGTGGGCCGCCTCAAGCTCGAGCTCGGCGAGAAGGCGGCGGCGCTGCTGGGGGCCGAGGCCAAAGTGAACTCGCTGACCGAGGAATTCCAGAGCACCCAGAACGAGCTCACCACCAAGACCGGCGCGTTGAAGGAGACCGAGACCGCGCTCGCCAACACCACGGCCGAGCTCGCCCGATACACGGCGCAATTGAACGACAGCTCGATGAGGGCGGACAGCCAGCGGGTCGAGTTCATCACCTTGCAGGCGCAGACCGAGGTCCTCAAAGGCCAGATCGCGAGCTACGAGCAGGAGATCAAGGGCCTGCAGGCGCGCCTGGAGACGCAAACCGCCAATACCGAGACCGCCAGCCGGCAACTCGCCGACGAGCGGATCAGGACGGAGACGCACGGCGCCCGCATCAAGGAGATCGAAAACCAGCTCGTCGTGCAGACAACCGAAGCCGAGATCCTCAGCCGGCGGGTGCAGGAGCTGCTGGCGCGGCTCGACGAGCACGAGCGGCTGGCGGCCGACCGCGAATTGTCGTCCGAGCAATACCGCAATCAGCTCGCGGCGGCAGGCAAGACCGAAACCGTCATCCGCGCCGAGCTGGCCGAGCGGGAGAGCCATCATCGCATCACCGCCGACACCTTGACTGCCGAGAAGACGCTGGCCGAGGAGCACCTGAAGCTGGCGCATCAGGAGCGCGACCAGCTGTGCCGTGAGATCGCCACCATGAAGCAGGAGGCCGAGAACGCCTGGGCCACCGAGCGCATGGAAACCGCCGTGATGCGCGAGCGCATCAACGACGTGGCCGCCGAGGTGGCGCGGCTCACCGCCACGCTGGAGGGGCCGAGCTCGCCGATCGAGGCCATTCTGGCCGGCGAGACCGGCCGCCCCCATGGCGGCGGCAACGGAGCGGCCGGTGACAAGGGTAACGGCGAGAAGCTCATCGGAGCGATCAGCGCCAACGGCAGCCAGAAAGCCTCGCTCGCCGACCGCATCCGCGCCCTGCAGAACCGCCGCACCCAGGTGGCGCAGCCGAGCTGAGGAACCCAGCCCACCCAGCAGGCCGGATCGGGCATGGGCCAAATCCGCCACATCGCTTGACTTCTGCGACCCCTGCCGTAAATCCTCGCCTGCCTCAAGACGGGCGCTTAGCTCAGCGGGAGAGCGTTCCCTTCACACGGGAGAGGTCGTAGGTTCAATCCCTACAGCGCCCACCA
>DASZKX010000341.1:0-11499 GCA_035552735.1 Xanthobacteraceae bacterium | reverse complement strand
CTGATGGTGCCCAGGGGAGGAATTGAACCACCGACACCTGCATTTTCAGTGCAGTGCTCTACCAACTGAGCTACCTGGGCGCCGAACCCGAAGGGCGCGCGCCCTGCGGAAAGTGTGCTTATAGGGGGCGGATCGCGCCCTGTCCACATCGTGGCGGTGGGCACACCCCAGTGATCGGGGCAGCGGTCGCAAGTGCGGTAGCGGCGGTTGCGCCGTGGTCCAGGTCGCCGATCGGGGTCGCTGATCGGCCTACGGCCAAACCGCACCGGCCTTCACGCCTCGGTTTCGCCCTCGCCCTCGCCCTCCGGGGCCGGGCCGCCGTCCTCTTCCTCGTCGGCCTTGCCGGGCACCGCGTAGACGCCCGACAGCCAGCGGTTGAGGTCGACATCGGCGCAGCGGCGGCTGCAGAACGCCCGGAATTCCGCGACGGCGGGCTTGCCGCAGATCGGGCATCGCCGGGCGCGCGGTGTGATGGCGTCTTTGGAGCCTTCTTGTGTCATATCGTGCACCGAGTCACGCCGGAGTCAGTGTTGTCCCCACGAAGGCGGAGCATCCAGTAAGCGACCGCCGATTTTATCTCGAATCATCGATGGTTACCGGGTCGTCCGCTTTCGCGAACGATGACGGCGGAGAGTCATCAAGCCTCACAGCGCGTTGAGCCAGCCGAAACGGATCGGATAGCCCTCGCCCGCCAGCAGCGTCGTGGTTTCGTAGAGCGGCAGGCCCACCACATTGGTATAGGAGCCCACGATCTTGACCACGAAGCTGCCCGCGATGCCCTGGACCGCGTAGCCGCCGGCCTTGCCGCGCCATTCGCCGGAGGCCAGATAGGCCTCGATGTCCTCGTCGGAGAGCCGCTTGAAACGCACCCGGGTCTCGACCAGTCGCTGGCGGAAGGATTCGTTGGGGGTCACCAGGCACACCGCGCTGTGGACCCGGTGGTTGCGTCCCGACAAGAGCCGCAAGCATTGCGCGGCCTGGTCGAGCAGCTCCGCCTTGGGCAGGATGCGCCGGCCCACCGCCACCACGGTATCGGCCGACAAAATGTAGGAGCCCTTGAGCTCGTCGTCCATGCGCACCATCTCGAGCGCCGCATCGGCCTTGGCGCGCGCCAGCCGGTTGGCGCAGGCGCGCGGCAGCTCGCCGCGCAGCGGCGTCTCGTCGAGGTCGGCCGGGCGCAAGGCCTCGGGCTCGATGCCGGCCTGATTGATGAGCGACAACCGCCGGGGCGAGCCGGAGGCGAGCACGAGCTTGGGGCGACCGATCATCTGTGTCTGGTCATCTCTTGCCTGATCATCTTGGGCTGCTGTGTCTGCGCTGCCGCGGAGCTGACCGCGCCCCGGGTCGAATCGGGCAAATCACTTGAACCTGCAAGCTACTTGAATCTGAATGTAATGCGACCTTTGCGCGGACGGCGCGAAACCTAGCGGAAGGTGGTCGCCTTCACAACTGCATTTCACCGTCTCGGCTGTAGCCCGCACAAGGGACCATGAAGCGCAGCGTAATGCGGGAGCGGCCTTCCGGGATTGCGCGGAGTTTATCGTCGGGCGACACTTGGCGCCGGCCCGTTGGCTTCATCCGCGCTGCAGGGCACTAACCGCGAGCGGCTGTTTGGGCTTCACTCACGCCCGGCCGGGCGCGCAAAGAAACGCGACCGGATGCGCTCCGCGAGCTGATCGCGGACCGCCCGATAGGCGTCGAGCCGCTGCGTGCGGTTGCCCTCGACGTCGGCCGGATCGGCGGTCGGCCAGTATTCCACTTGCGCCGCGAGCCGGTGGGTGAGCGCGAGCGCCTTGTGATGGGCTTCCGGCGACAGCGTGACGACCAGGTCGAAGTTCAGCCCCTCCAGATCCTCGAGCTCCTCGAACGTGATCGGCCGATGGGCCGAGATGTCGATGCCGATCTCCGCCATGACGGCGGCCGCGAACGGATCGAGCTCGGCCGCGCGCACGCCGGCGGACGCGGCGTAAAGCGGGGCGCCGCGCATCTGCTCGAGCAACGCGGCCGCCATCGGGGAGCGCACCGAATTCAGTCCGCAGGCGAACAGCACGGCCTGCGGACGCGACGGCGGCGGTGCCTCGGCCATGCCGTCACTCAGCCCTTCCAGTGCAGCACGCAGATGAGGGTGAACAACCGGCGCGCTGTATCGAAATCGACCTTCACCTTGCGCTTGAGCCGCTCCATCAGCAGCTCCGAGGCTTCGTCATGGAGCGAGCGGCGGCCCATATCGAGCGCCTCGATGCGCTCGGGCGTGGCGGCGCGGATCGCCTGGTAGTAGCTGTCGCAGACCATGAAGTAGTCCTTCACGATACGCCGCAGCGGCGACAGCGACATCAGATGCATCATGGCGGGAGTGCCGTCCGCATGCCGGATATCCAGCATCAGCCGGTTTCCGCTGATGCCCAGGTGCAGCGCGAACGGGCCGCGCTCGACGCCGACCGGCGCGAACGTGTTCTCCTCCAGCAGGTCGTAGATGGCGACCGCGCGCTCGTGCTCCACATCCGATCCGGAGCGGCCGATCGATTCGTCGTCCAGCGTCACCGCCACGAGACGCTGCGCCTTCGCGCCGGCCGGGGCGGCCGAGCCGGTCATCGCGGGTTGAAGCGCATCGCCACCGAGCGGGCATGGGCATCGAGGCCCTCGGCCTCCCCGAGCACGATCGCGGCCGGTCCGAGCGCGCGCAGCTGATCGGGCCCGCATTTGAGAATGGAGGTGCGCTTCATGAAATCGAGGACGCCGAGACCGGACGAGAAGCGCGCCGAGCGCGCCGTCGGCAGCACGTGGTTGGACCCGCCCACATAGTCGCCGATCGCCTCCGGGGTATGGGGGCCGAGGAAGATCGCGCCGGCATTGCGGATCTTGTCGGCCAGGCGCTCGGGGTCCGCGGTGGCGATCTCCAGGTGCTCGGGCGCAATGGCGTCGACCAGGGGCACCGCGTCATCGAGCGCCGCCACCAAGATGATGGCGCCGAAGTCGCGCCAGGACGCGGCCGCGACCGCGCCGCGCGGCAGCGTCTCGAGCTGTGCCGCCAGCGCCGCCTCGACCCGCGCCGCGAGCCCGGGCTCGTCGGTGATCAGGATCGATTGGGCGCTCGCATCGTGCTCGGCTTGCGCCAGCAGGTCGGCCGCGATCCAGTCGGCCTGTCCGGTCGCGTCGGCGAGGATCAGGACCTCCGATGGGCCGGCGATCATGTCGATGCCGACCCGCCCGAACACCAGGCGCTTGGCCGCCGCCACATAGGCGTTGCCGGGCCCCACGATCTTGGCGACCGCCCGGATGGTCGCGGTCCCATAGGCGAGCGCCGCTACCGCCTGCGCGCCGCCAACCCGATAGACCTCGTCGATGCCGGCGAGCCTTGCGGCCGCCAGCACCAGCGGATTGAGCTTTCCGTCCGGAGCCGGCACCACCATGACGATGCGCGGAACGCCGGCCACCTTGGCGGGCACCGCATTCATCAGCACCGAGGACGGATAGGCCGCCGTGCCGCCCGGCACATAGAGCCCGACCGCCTCGATGGCGGTCCAGCGGTGCCCGAGCTCGACCCCCAGTTCGTCGGTGAAGCGCTCGTTCCGCGGCAGCTGGCGGCGGTGATAGGTCTCGATGCGGTCGCGGGCGAGCGCAAGCGCGTCAAGCGCGCGCCGGTCGCAAGCCGCATAAGCGGTCTCGATCTCGGCGGCCGTGATCTTGAGGCCGGAGACCGCGAGATCGAGGCGATCGTGCTTGCGGGTCAGCTCGACGAGCGCAGCGTCGCCGCGCGCGGCCACGTCCGCCAGGATGGCGCGCACCACCGCTTCGACGTCGGCCGCAGCCTCACGCTTGGTGGCCAGAAAGGCGCGGAAGCGCTCGGCAAAATCGGCAGCGCGCGCATCGAGGCGGATCGGCATGGGCTGCACATATCTTCAATCGATCGCGGCCTCACGATCGACCGCGTCAAGGACGCAGGGCCTCTCGCCCCTTCTCCCCGCATGCGGGGAGAAGGTCGGGATGAGGGGGCGTTGCCGCGAGTCTGAGCCTGCGGAAACGCCCCCTCACCAGGCCGAGATTGGATTTTCCTCACTGCCGTGCCGCCCTCTCCCCGCAAGCGGGGCGAGGAACGCCGAGTCGGCCGCTGAAGGCAATTGATGGCGACACCCGCGGAAGGCGTCAACCCCGGGCGTCGGGCACATCGGGGATGTGGGCGGGACGCATGTCCACCGCCCAGGAGGGGCCGAGGTCGGCGAGCTCGGCTTCCAGGCACTCGACCTCGATCCGCAGCACGCCGCCGCCGGAGAACAGGAACTTGACCACGCCGGCCGGCGCATCGGTCGGCTCGAACTCCACGGCCAGGAGGTTCAACACGGCATCCTTGCCGGCCGGATTGACCTGCTTGCACTTGCAGGCCGAGACCCGCTCGAACCGCAGCGCCGCGCGGCAGCGGCGAAACGCCGGCTTGTCGCCTTCGGCGGACAGCCAGTCGAAACGATCGAGCCCGACCACCAGCCGTTTTTCCTGGGGACGCCACAGCACGTCGGCGACCCTCACGATTGCATCCTGCAGATGGGTGGAAATAACCGCCAGGTCCTCCTCGTCGAGGGCCGCGAATTTCAGCGACTGCATGGGCACGCTCCCTGCCGTCATGTCGGGTTGTGTAGAAGGTAGCTAGGAAATGGCCGGCGGTTGCGCAAGCGGCGGAGGGCCGCAAGAGCTGCTAAAACGACACGCACGCGGCCCGCACCACGATGCCGACGGACTGCTGGCGGAACCTGGATTTGTAGGCCTGCGCGATGTGGTCGAGCTGCTCCGCATCGTCTTCCTTGCCCGGCAGCACGATCTCGACCAGCTTGCTCGGCTCGTGCACGATGGTGCGGCGGGTAGTGTCGCGCCACTCGCCCTTGGCGTCGAGCACCGTCAGGCCGTCGGGAAAGCGCGGGCTGATCTCGCGGTCGACGAACCGCTCCCATTGCGCCTCGCTCACCCCCAGCCGGTCCCCGATGTTGCGTCCAAACAGGAGCTCGGCGACCTCGCGCGGCTGCTGACCGGCGCCGCATGGGGCCGGTTGCGCGTGAACCCTGATGGAGCAAGCGAGAGCGAGAAAGATCGCGGCGGCCGCACGCAACATATTTTATCCGCTCCAACGACCGCTCGCGTGGCCACGCGATCATTTCAGGGACGCAGGGCCTTTCACTCCTTCTCCCCGCATGCGACCCGCATGCAGGGAGAAGGAGGGATGAGGGGGCCTCTCCGCGAGTCCGAGCTCGTGGAAACGAAGAGGGCCTTTCCGCAGGCTCAGGCTCGCGGAGGCGCCCCCTCACCGAGCCGAGTTCGGGTTTTCCTTAACGCCGCGTCGCCCTCTCCATAGCCCGTCGCAGACGGGCGTAAACGCCCTGACGGCACGCGGGGCGAGGAACGCCGTACCCCCCTCACCCGGCGATGCGCTCGATGGCGGCGCCGCAGGCGGAGAGCTTGTCCTCGAGCCGCTCGAAGCCGCGGTCCAGGTGGTAGACGCGGTTGACCATGGTCTCGCCTTCGGCCGCCAACGCGGCGATGACCAGCGAGACCGAGGCGCGAAGATCGGTCGCCATCACGGGAGCGCCGGTGAGCTTGCGCACGCCCTCGATGGTGGCGCATTCGCCGTCGAGACGGATATGGGCGCCGAGCCGCGCCAGCTCCTGCACATGCATGAAGCGGTTCTCGAAGATGGTCTCGGTGATATGCGAGGTGCCCTTGGCGCAGGTCATGAGCGCCATCAGCTGGGCCTGCAGGTCGGTCGGAAAGCCCGGAAACGGCGCGGTCACGATCCGGACCGGAGCGATGCCGGCGCCGTTGCGGGCCACCCTGATGCCGGTGTTGGTCGAGGAGACCTCGGCTCCCGCCTCCACCAGCACGTCGAGCCCGGCCTGCAGCAGATCGGCGCGCGCGTTCTCCAGCAGCACGTCGCCGCCCGCCATGGCGACAGCCATCGCGTAGGTGCCGGTCTCGATGCGGTCGGGCAGCACCTTGTGGCGCGCGCCGCCCAGCTTCGACACGCCCTCGATCACGATGCGCGAGGTGCCAGCGCCGCTGATCCGGGCGCCCATCAGGTTGAGGCAATCGGCGACGTCCTTGACCTCGGGCTCGCGCGCTGCGTTCTCGATCACGCTGGTGCCGCGCGCCAGCGAGGCCGCCATGAGGGCGGTGTGGGTGCCGCCGACCGTCACCTTGGGAAAGTTGATCTCGCCGCCCTTAAGGCCATGCTGGGCGCGGGCGATCACATAGCCGCCATCGATCTCGATCTCGGCACCGAGCCGCTCGAGCGCCATGATGAGCAGATCGACCGGCCGGGTGCCGATCGCGCAGCCGCCCGGCATGGAGACCCGCGCCTGCCCCATGCGGGCGACCAGCGGGGCGATCACCCAGAAGCTGGCGCGCATCTTGGAGACCAGGTCGTAGGGCGCGGTGGTGTCGACGATGCGGGCGGCGGAGATGTGCAGGGTCTGCCCGTCATAGGGGGTCTCGCCCGGCCGCTTGCCGCCCACCATCACGTCAACGCCGTGGTTGCCGAGGATGCGCTGCAGCTGGCCGACATCGGCCAGGCGCGGCACGTTGTCGAGTATGAGGGTCTCCTCGGTGAGCAGGCTCGCGATCATCAGCGGCAGGGTGGCGTTCTTGGCGCCGGAGATCGGGATGGTGCCGTGCAACCTGCGGCCGCCGGTGACGCGAATGCGATCCATGCCCCTCTCCTGCCCCGTTGGCGCTCACCAGCGCCTGACGCCCGATGGGCGCCGCCCGCTTAGCCGTTTTTGCGTTGTCGCATTTTCGGACGGAAAACCGAACCCCACTGTTCCTGAAAATGCTCTACTGGTTTCGTTTGTCATCGGCAAATCCGGCGGAATCGTGGGGCGCGCCGGACGGCTGTGGACCGCTCGGGACGGCCGGCGCGGCGGCAACGCGGCCTTTGGCCTGGGCCTTGCGGCGCTTGAGGTTTTCCCGCAGCGCCGCCGCCAGGCGCCGCTCCTGCCGGGCCTTCTGGGCGGCCTTGTGGCTTTCGCCTATCTTGCTGCTTTCGCTCATGAAACGAGATTACGGCGCAGGCTACCGGAAGCCAAGTCCTGCAATGGGCGCGCTTGCACCCTTTTCCGCCTTGTGGCAATGATCGCACGCCTTCGCGGCTTCATCATCGGGGCATCTCGATCGGTCGCCGGCGCGCTGCCGTAGCTCAGTGGTAGAGCACTTCATTGGTAATGAAGAGGTCCTCAGTTCAATCCTGAGCGGCAGCACCAGTAAAATGCCTGGTTTTATTGAGCATTCATCGGGGACACGAGACCCGGCCCCATTTTTTCGATCAATGCAGTTGCGTGCGGAGCGTGCCCCTTGCCGTCCTCCAAGTGGCCGCGGTCACCATATAGGCGAGACAATCGGCCACCGCGGTACCTGCAATATTCGATGCTCCCGAATTCCTGAAACCTCTGACCTTCGGTGCCGCGATATCCGTTCTTCGAGCCGGTGGGCCTGCGGCGCAGTTGATTCGGGGCGCTGCAGAGAGCTATGACAAAGCTGCATCTTTTCGGGGGGCTCGCGGCGTCAGCAGAATACAATTCCAATTCCGGGCAGGCGGTTTGACGGGCGGTCTTTTTCAAGTCGTTGCAGGGGGGGCGTGATGGCGGCGATTCTGATTGTGGAGGACGAGACGCAGGTCCGCGTCCTGTCCGAGTCCTATTTGCAAAATCAGGGGCATGAGACATTGTCGGCCGCCAACATCGAGGAGGCGTTGGCGGTTCTGGAGGCCGGACGCGAGATCGACCTCCTGTTCACGGATATCGGCCTGCAGGGTGATGTCCAGGCGGGCCTGACTCTGGCGCAACGGGCGACCGAGCAGCGCCCAAAGCTGCGCGTGCTCTACACGACCAGCCTCGCCGTGACCGACGGCATGAAGGCGATGTTCGTGGAGCACGCGGCCTTGCTCCCCAAGCCCTATACGATCGATCAGCTGCAAACCATCCTGGCCGTCAATTTCGGCATCAAGCCGCTTGCGGCCTAGCTCTAGCGCCAGCTAGCCGGCTGATTGCGGTGGTCCTCCGCTGCACCTCGTTGTTAGGGTTACTTCATTCCGACAGCGCGGCGCTTGTGGGCGAGCGACCCTTGCCGAGGAACCGATCTGCGCTCCCGCCATTGTGTCCTTTGACATGCCGGCGGGAGGCGCTTGATGGCCATCATTCTCGTGGTCGAGGACCAAGAGCAGGTTCGGGTGCTGGCGGAATCCATTCTGCAGGGTGCGGGACACCGGACGCTCTCGGCGACGACCGTCGATCAGGCGCTGGCGCTCGTCCGCGCCGAGCCGTCGATCGAGCTCGTCTTCACCGACATTAACCTCGCTGACGACATGGAGGCCGGACTGGTGCATCCGGGCCTGGAGCTCGTCCAGCAGGCGCGCCGGCTGCGCCCCGCGCTGCGCGTCCTTTACACGACCGGCGCGTTCATCACCGACGGCATGAAGGCCCTATTCGTCGAGGGCAGCAACTTCCTGGCGAAGCCCTACGACGTGGAGCAGCTATCGGCCAAGATCGCCGAGATAGTGTCGGGAAAGTAGGACAGGGAGCGGGTGACGCCGAAGCAGCAAATTGCGCTGCTCTTACTGCCCGTCGGTGAACGTGCAGGTCCAGCGCCCGCCATTGATGAAATTCTCGACCATCGTATCGATGGTGCAGCTGATCGAGCGCGCAAAGGTCCCGCAGTAGCCCCCCATGGCGCAATCGCCGAACGCAACGCCGCCGTTGCCCTTGGCGTCCTGGATCTTCTGCAGGAGATCGGTCATGGCGCGCGCTTCCGCGAAGGGTTGGCCGCTCCTGCTATCCTTCTCGTTCTTCGCATTGATCCGGCATTTGAGGGTGGGCAGGCCGGCGTGCGGATCGGCGGCGACGAGCGGCCCGTTCGAGCGGCTGTCGCAGTGAAGGCCCTTGACCTCGACCGTGAGCTTGCCGCCGCCGCTGCTGCGCACCGGCAACCCGGCGTCGACCAGCATTGCGGTCGCGTCGAGCGCGACGCCGGGCAGCCCCGACGCGGTGTCGGAGATGGTGACCGAGGCGGCCGGCGCCGCCGAGACCCCGCACAACAAACCGGCGATGACGAGCAATGACGCCTTCACGCTCATCGAGCCCCCTCTATTCTTTGCCACTTCACTCGGCGCCGCGCCGCTTCCTTGCCGTGCCTTTGGGCGGCGCCTTCTCGGCCGGCAACTTGTGAATCGCGGCGCCTACTCCGGCGCTTTGCCGCAGCGCGGAGAGGAGCTCGGTCGGCCGGCCGTGCTTGCGCAACAGGTCGCGGAACGCCTCGTCGGCCAGCTCCTGGAAATCCATCATGCGGTCGCGGGCGAGCAGATCGAGCGCAGCCCAGGTTTCCGCGTCAAACTGCACCCGCTTGCCCGGCATTGCGCTTGGCTGTCCGTTCGTGATGGTCGTGAAGAAACTGCGCCAGCTGCTCGCGCAGGCTTTCGTCCCGCTCGGTCTTGTGTCCCCGCACCACCGCGCGCTCGAACAGGAGCTGTTGAACTTCCTGCGGCAGCTCGCCCCACAGGTCGAGGGCGGCGAGGCCAAGGGCCGCTACGAAGCGTTCGCTGCTCTCGTCCGCGCTCATGAAGCCATCAAGAGCCCGTTTGATCGCCGCGGTCAACTCCGGGGTGTTCCAGCGGCGGGCGCGTCGCAACTGTCGTCTTGGGGTTTGCGGAAGACCATCCCGGCGCAATCAAAGGGCACATCGCTACCGGCAGACACTGCTTCAGGGCCTGGGAACTCCGCGCACTGACTGCGGTGGAGCAATACCATTGCATTTCTGGCGGCCCGCAACGCCATCCGCTTCGTCCTGCAGGTGAGCACCCTGCTGCCGCAAACCGAGACCGCCCATTCGCTTTGGAATTGCTCAACCGAGTAGCAGATTTGCGACATGCCATTCTCCGTACGATCCACTCGACCGGAGAACCGCAAGAGCTGGAGCGGGTTCCGCAACCCGGTCGACATGTTGAACGGCTCGTTGTGCCGACCGGAGAAATCCCGTTTCCAGGCCAAAGGACTTGAGACGGACGGCGCGCCATTTTGTGGCGCGGTCACGTCGGCGCGCAGCGGCCCGGCAGACGTCGGACTGCAGGACCCGCAACGGTGACTTTGGTCTCGGGCATCTTTCCGGGGGCAAAAGCGGGCGTTGGAGCTGATGTCCACAGCAACTCACAGAAATCGGTACCTCGGTCCTCTCGGAGTTGGAACCGCCGCCGCAGCGGGGAATTTCCAACGCGTCGCCTTTTCGGGCGAGGCATTTTGAGGAGGTTGTGATGGGCCGAGCCGATCGTCTCCCCAGCCGGTTCCCTGACGGCACCCGATTCATAATCGAGGGCCGTGCCGGACATATCGTCTCGTGCTACCTCGAATTTCCCGATGGCCGGCATGTGGAACTGCCGGTCGGTCCCATGAGCTCGGAGCAGCGCGATCGGAAACGTGGACGTCTTGATCGCCGCCGGCACCGCGCGACGCGTGCTTGACCCGACCGCGCAAATCAGCGTATTCGCGAAATTGAAACTGGCGGATTGCGCCTCGATAGTCATTGCCAGAGTCGGCTCGGTAGGGCGCAATCGCTTTATTGCGCCGCTCGATTGCGCCGCTCGGCGAGGCTGTTGGCGCAATAAAGCAATTGCGCCCTACGCCCACCGTGCAGCCCTCCCTCACCCCCGCCCACAAACCCGAATTCCATTGTTCTTTACAATGGCACTGGCTTGGACTGCACCCCTGCGGTGAGACACGAAACTAGAGACTGGTTTTGCATCGGTTCGCGGAGAAGGCCGGAGTGCCCGACGCTCAAGGCTTTGCGCCCGCTGCATGGCTCGGACATCTTCCAAGACCGCGCTCCATTGTTACAAGATTGTATTTTCAATGAAGCACCGACCTATGATGGCCCTGGACACCGATATCTCCATGCAATTTTGGAATAACTGATTCCGCCGGCGCGAGCGCTTATCGGCCACCGGTTTCGCCTTGGCATTTCGTTCATGGACCGTTCTAATGCCCGGCGGCGACTCAGGGGGCAGCGATGGCCGCAAGGCTCGATTTTCAAACAGACTTTTCCCGGCCGCGGCGGCTTCGCCCGGAAGCATCGCCCGCATGACCGCCGCCACTTCGAACGCCGACCCCGTGAACGCCGCCTATCTGGGGCGGCTCAATCCCCAGCAACGCCGCGCCGTCGAATACGGGGGTCCGGAGCTCCTCGCGGCCGGCCCACTCCTGATCATCGCCGGCGCCGGATCCGGCAAGACCAACACACTGGCCCATCGGGTCGCGCATTTGTTCGTCAACGGCATCGATCCGCGCCGCATGCTGCTGCTGACCTTCTCCCGCCGCGCCGCCGCCGAGATGACGCGCCGGGTCGATCGCATCGCGGCCGGCGTGCTGCGCCAGAAGGCCCCGCCGCTGGCGGAGCAATTGGCATGGGCCGGCACCTTTCATGCGATCGGGGCGCGGCTGTTGCGGGAATACGCGCAACACATCGGCCTCGACCGCGCCT
>DASZKX010000340.1:0-7187 GCA_035552735.1 Xanthobacteraceae bacterium | reverse complement strand
CTGCTACGGCCATTTCACCACCGGCGGCAGCGAGGAGAGGATCGACTCGACATTGCCGCCGGTCTTGAGGCCGAAGATGGTGCCGCGATCGTACAGCAGGTTGAACTCGACATAGCGGCCGCGCCGGACGAGCTGCTCCTCGCGGTCGGCCGCGCTCCAGGGCGCGCTGAAATTGCGATGCACCAGCTGCGGATAGATGTCGCGGAACGCGCGGCCCACGGCCTGCGTGAAGGCAAAATCGGCCTCCCAATCGCCGCCGTCGAGATAGTCGTAGAAAATGCCGCCGATGCCGCGCATCTCCTGGCGGTGCTTGAGATAGAAATAGTCATCGCACCATTGCTTGTACTTGGCGTAGGGCGCCGCGTGGGCGTCGCAGGCCGCCTGCATGGCGGCGTGAAACGCACGCGTGTCGGGGTCGTCCTGATTGCGCCGCCGATCGAGCACCGGCGTCAGGTCGGCGCCGCCGCCGAACCACGTCTTGGTGGTCACCACGAAGCGGGTGTTCATGTGGACCGCGGGCACATTGGGATTGTGCAGATGGGCGATCAGCGAAATGCCCGAGGCCCAGAACCGCGGATCGGTATCGGCCCCCGGAATGTCCTTGCGGAACTCGGGCGCGAACTCGCCGAACACGGTCGAGACGTGAACCCCGACCTTCTCGAACACGCGCCCCTTGAGCAAAGACATGACGCCGCCGCCGCCGGGCGTACCGGCGTGATCGGTGCGCGCCCAGGGCGTGCGCACGAAACGCCCCGCCGCCTCGGCGGTGCGCGGCGCGTTCGTGGGCAATCCGTCCTCCAGCGCCTCGAACGCCGCGCAGATGTCGTCGCGCAACGATTCGAACCAGGCCCGGGCGCGGGTCTTGCGGGTTTCAAGCTGTCCGGCGTCCATGCGGCCATCTCATGTAGGGTGGGTTAGGCGCGTTTTTGCGCCGTAACGCGTTTTGCGCCGTAACCCACCGGCTGAATTTCAATTGCGACGTGAATCGGTGGGCTTCGCAAGAGCTCCACCACCCTACGAACCCGGTCCTTGATAGCTGCACGACTCCTGGCAACTGTCGCGGAAGACGGTGACACGGGTCACGTTTCCGGCCTCCTGCACGTGATCCCAGATGAAGCGCGCCAGATGCTCCAGGGTCGGGATTCCGAGTGCGTTGATCTTGTTGAGGTGCTTGTGGTCGAGCCGGCCGCGAATGTCGGCGAGCCGGCGCTCCAGCACGCCGAGGTCCACGATCATCCCGGTGGCGGCGTCCGGAATGCCGCGGATCGTGACCTCGGCCCGATAGGAATGGCCGTGGATCTCCTCGCTGGCGGCCCCCAGCGTCGTGCCGGCGATCGCATGCGCGGCCTCGAAGCGGAACGATTTGGTGAGCTCCCACATCAGCGAATTCCCAACGTCTTGTGCGTCTGCAGGCTGAGCCGCCATTGCGGGTGGCGCAGACAATAGTCGATGGCGCGCGCCGTGTTGTCGGCGAGCTGCGGCCCGTCCATGGGCTGCAGCGAGAAGCGCTCGAACGCAAGTCCCGCGAATGCTTCCGGCGGTGCCTCGGCTTGCGGAAAGACCAGCTTCATCTCGTGGCCCGATCGGATGCGCAGCTCGGTTCCCGCCTTCGGGCTCACGCAAATCCAATCGAGGCCCGCGGGCGGATCGATCGTTCCATTGGTCTCGACCGCGATCGTAAAGCCGCGCGCATGCAGCGCGTCGAGCAAGGCGTCGTCGACCTGCAGCAGCGGCTCGCCGCCGGTGATGACCACATAGCGGTGATCCGCGGCGCTGCCCCATTCCGCCTCGATCTGGTCGGCGAGCGCCCGCGCGCTCGCATAGGAGCCCCCGCGGGTGCCGTCGGTGCCCACGAAGTCGGTATCGCAAAAGCGGCATTGCGCGGCGGCGCGGTCGGTCTCCCGCCCGGACCACAGATTGCAGCCCGCGAACCGGCAGAACACGGCCGTCCGCCCCGCCTGGGCGCCTTCGCCCTGCAGGGTCAGAAAAATTTCCTTGACCGCGTAAGCCACCAGAGGCTCTCCGTTCCACCCGTAGCGGGTTCGCGCCACCAGTATCTGGGGAAATTCTTCGTCCGCCTCAAGCGGGTCGTGCGGCCGGGTTGGCCGGAAAGCCGCCGGTTTGCCGCAGCGCCTCCCCGACCGCCATGGCGGCCGCCATCGCCACATTGAGGGACCGCAGGCCCGGCCGCATGGGAATGAGCAGCCGCGCTTGCGCGGCCGCGTGCACGGCCTGCGGCACGCCGCCCGATTCGCGGCCGAACAGCAGCAGGTCGTCGCTGCGGAAGGCATGGTCGAGATAGGAGGTGGCGCCGGCGGTGGTGAACAGGACCAGACGCACGCCGGCCTGCGCCCGCCAGGCCGCGAAGGCCTCGAAGCTCGCGTGCCGCGAGATGGCGACCTGATCGAGATAATCCATCCCGGCGCGGCGGAAGGCGCGGTCGGAGACGGGAAATCCGGCCGGCTCGATGATGTGCGCCGCCAGGCCGAGGCAAGCCGCCAGGCGCAGGATCGTGCCGGTGTTCTGGGGAATGTCGGGCTCATAGAGCGCAATCCGCATGGACCCGATCCGTTTCAGCGAACAGCATGAGGGAACGCCCGGGCACCCGCCGCGGGGCCATCGACTTCTTGTGCGACTTCCCGCGCGGGTTCTGGGCATGGGGCGATGGCGCACTTGCGCTCCCCCGTCAAGGGTGCCAATAGAACGCCGCTGGGTCGTGCCGCTTGGCCTCCCGTCCCCGGGATGGAAAGCGGCAGGTTCGCCCCCGCCACTGCCGGGTGGCGCCCTTTTGGGGCGTGAAGGGAGGCCACGGCGGGTGCGCGTGTGGGTGGATCGAGGGATAAGAAAGGGATCGCAAACGTGACAACGATGTCTTCGGCCGAGCCGACGCGTCGCGATTTTCTCTATATCGCGACCGGGGCCGTGGCTGCCGTCGGAACAGCTGCGGCGCTGGTGCCGTTCATCGCGCAGATGAACCCGGACGCTTCGACCATCGCGGCTGGCGCGCCGGTGGAGATCGATCTCGGCCCGATCGCGGCCGGGCAGATCGTCAAGGTGTTCTGGCGCAGCCAGCCGATCTTCATCAGCCACCGCACCCAGAAGGAGATCGACGAAGCACGCGCGGTCGATACCAACAGCCTGCGCGACCCGCAGACCGACCAATCCCGCATCAAGCCGGGCCACGACCAATGGCTGGTCGTCATCGGCATCTGCACCCATCTCGGTTGCATCCCGCTCCCCCATCAAGGCGACTACGACGGCTGGTTCTGCCCCTGCCACGGATCGCAATACGACTCCTCGGGCCGCATCCGGCAGGGTCCCGCGCCGTTGAATCTGTTTGTCCCGCCCTACCTGTTCCTCACCGACAGCAAGATTCGAATCGGCGAAACCGAGACAGCCCACACTTAAGGTTGCACCATGAGCGGAAATTCGACCTACCAGCCGCGAAGCCCCGTCATGCAATGGCTCGAGCGGCGGCTGCCGATCGGCGGACTGATCTATTCCTCCTTCGTCGTCTATCCGACGCCGCGCAACCTGAACTACTGGTGGACCTTCGGCGGCATCCTCACCTTCATGCTGGCGCTGCAGATCGTCACCGGCGTGGTGCTGGCGATGCACTACACCCCGCATGTCGACTTCGCCTTCAATTCGGTCGAAACCATCATGCGCGACGTGAACTTCGGCTGGCTGTTGCGCTACGTGCACGCCAACGGCGCGTCGATGTTCTTTCTGGCCGCTTACATCCACATGTTCCGCGGCATGTATTACGGCTCCTACAAGGAGCCGCGCGAGGTGCTCTGGATCCTCGGCGTGATCCTGCTGCTGCTCATGATCATGGCCGGCTTCATGGGCTACGTGCTGGTGTGGGGCCAGATGAGCTTCTGGGCCGCGACCGTCATCACCAACCTGTTCTCGGCCATCCCTGTGTTCGGCGAATCGATCGTCTCCTGGCTGTGGGGCGGCTACGCGGTCGGCAATCCGACGCTCAACCGTTTCTACTCGCTGCACTACCTCTTGCCCTTCGTCATCGCCGGCGTGGTGGTGCTGCACGTCTGGGCCCTGCACATGGTGGGGCAGAACAATCCGGCCGGCATCGAGCCGAAGTCGGAGAAGGACACGGTCGCCTTCACGCCCTATGCGACCATCAAGGATGCGTTCGTGCTGATGGTGTTCTGCTTCGTGCTCGGTTGGTTCGTGTTCTACGTTCCGAACTATCTCGGCCATGCCGACAACTACATTCCGGCCAATCCGGCCGTCACCCCGTCGGAAATCGTGCCCGAATGGTACTATCTGCCGTTCTACGCGATCCTGCGCGCGATCCCCAACAAGCTCATGGGGGTGACGGCGCTCGGGGCATCGATCGTGGTTCTCGCCTTCCTGCCCTGGCTCGACACCTCGCCGGTGCGCTCGGGGCGCTACCGGCCGCTGTTCAAGCAGTTCTTCTGGGTGTTCGTGATCGTCTGCATCGGGCTCGGCTATCTCGGATCGAATCCGCCCGAGGGCTACTACGTGATCTTCGCACGTCTGTTCACCGTCTATTACTTCGCCTATTTCCTCGTCATCCTGCCGGTGCTCGGTCTTGTCGAGAAGACCAAGCCGCTGCCCAACTCGATCTCGGAATCGATCCTGGACGCGAGCGGGCCGGCCGGGGCGAAGGCGTAAGCGAGGAGGAATGTCATGATCCTGAAGCGCAAACTCCTCGCCCTCATGCTCGCCGGCGCCGTCGCGGCGCTGGTCACGCCGGCCGCCGCCCAGGAAACGGCCACGCCGCCGAAGCTGCACTGGTCGTTCGCGGGTCCCTTCGGCAGCTTTGATCCGGGGCAGATCCAACGCGGCCTCAAGATCTATCACGACGTCTGCTCGAACTGTCACAGCCTGTCGCTGGTCGCCTTCCGCAATCTCGCGGATGCCGGCGGCCCGGGCTATTCGGCGGCGCAAGCCGCGGCGCTCGCCGCCACCTACAAATTGACCGCGGCCGATCATTTTCCGTCCCCTAACGAGGCCGTGATCAGCGCGTTTCCAAGCAAGCCGCCCGATATGTCGGTTCTGGCCAAGGCGCGCAGCTATCCGCGCGGCTTTCCGGGCTTCGTGTTCGACCTGTTCACGCAATATCAGGAGCAGGGCCCCGACTACATCGCGGCGCTGCTGAAGGGCTACGACAACCCACCCGCCGGCGTGACGGTTCCGCCAGGCACCTTCTACAACAAGTATTTCCCCAGCCATAACCTGGCGATGCCACCGCCGCTGTCCCCCGGCCAGGTCACCTACGACGACGGATCGCCGCAGACGGTGGAGCAATACAGCCAGGACGTCGCCGCCTTCCTGATGTGGGCGGCCGAGCCGCATCTCGACCAGCGCAAGCGGATCGGCTTCCAGGTGATGATCTACCTCATCGTGTTCGCGGGACTGCTCTACTTCACCAAGAAGAAGATCTGGCGCGAAGCGCATCTGCATTCTTGAGGGGGCGGCCGCGGCGCGCAACGTCGTCCGGCGGAGCGAAGCGGGCATCCCATGGTCCGTGCGATCTCGAGAAGCTCGGTCGCGCCCGCGATGACTGCATCATCCCGGTTTGCGGATGACGCCTGCCGGGGACGCGACGCATGACCAAGACCATCCTCGGAATCATCGGCGGCTCGGGCATCTATGATCTGCCGGGGCTCGAAGGGGCGCGCGAGCAGCGCTTCGAAAGCCCGTGGGGCGAGCCGTCGGCGGCGCTGCGCATCGGCGAGATCGCCGGGCTGCCGGTGGTCTTCCTGTCGCGCCACGACAAGGGGCATCGGCTCTCCCCCTCCGACATCAACTATCGGGCCAATATCGACGTGCTCAAGCGCGCCGGCGTGACCGATCTGGTGTCGCTCTCCGCCTGCGGCTCGTTCAAGGAGGAGCTGCCGCCCGGCGCTTTCGTGCTGGTCGACCAATTCGTCGACCGTACCCACAAGCGCGAAAGCTCGTTCTTCGGCAAGGGCTGCGTGGCGCATGTCTCGATGGCGCATCCGGTGTCGCCGCGGCTGCGCCTGCATTTGGCGGCGGCGGCCGAGGCCGAGGGCATCGCGGTCGCGCGCGGCGGCACCTATGTGTGCATGGAGGGGCCGCAATTCTCCACGCTGGCCGAAAGCCTGACCTACAAGGGCCTGGGTTATTCGGTCATCGGCATGACCAACATGCCGGAGGCCAAGCTCGCCCGCGAGGCCGAGATTTGCTACGCGACCGTGGCCATGGTGACCGACTTCGACTGCTGGCATCCGGACCACGACGCCGTCACGGTTCAGGACATCATCAGGGTGCTCTCCGCCAACGCGGACAAGGCCAAGCGCCTGGTCGCGCGCCTGGCCAAGGAATTTCCGCGCGAGCACGAGCTTTGTCCGATTGGTTCCGACCGCGCCCTCGATAGCGCGCTCATCACCGCGCCGGAGGCCCGCGACCCGATGCTCGTCAAGAAGCTCGACGCCGTTGCCGGACGCGTGCTCGGGAAACGACCGTAGAGCGCATGGAGCTGTGAGAATCCCATGATCAGCACACAACTGGAATACGATCTCAAGGCTTCGATCCGAACCATCCCGGACTATCCCAAGCCCGGAATCATGTTCCGCGACATCACCACGCTGCTCGGCGATGCGCGCGCGTTTCGCCGCGCCGTCGACGAATTGGTGCAGCCTTGGGCCGGGATGAAGATCGACAAGGTGGCCGGCATCGAGGCGCGCGGATTCATATTGGGCGGAGCGGTCGCGCACCAGGTCTCGGCCGGATTCATCCCGATCCGCAAGAAGGGCAAGCTGCCGCACAAGCGGGTGAGCATCGCGTATTCGCTGGAATACGGGCTCGACGAGATGGAGATGCACGAGGACGCGGTGGTCGCCGGCGACCGCGTGATCGTGATCGACGACCTGATCGCGACCGGCGGCACCGCGGAAGGTGCCGTCAAGCTTCTGCGCCAGATGGGCGCGGTGGTGCTGGCGGCCTGCTTCATCATCGATCTTCCCGATCTCGGCGGCGCAGACAAGCTGCGCAAGCTCGACGTCCCGGTGCGCACGCTGCTGACGTTCGAGGGGCACTGAATAGCTTGGGCCGAGACCGTCAACCCGCAAAGACCCGTCGCGGTTGATGCCAATGCCTGATTTTGCTTCCGCTGTTGGGGGCATTTGCGGAAATGGCCGGACCAGCCGGGTGGATCGAGCGGTCGCGAATGA
>DASZKX010000339.1:0-2441 GCA_035552735.1 Xanthobacteraceae bacterium | reverse complement strand
GACCAGATAGGCCACGATCGCAGATAGTCCGAGCCGCCGCGCGATCGGGACGCTCGCGACGGCGGCCGCCAGCAGGACCAGAGCGAGCGTGAAGAAGCCGAATTCATCGTTGGGATGGTCCATGACGGCGTCCCTGCTGGCGTTGAAACCCGAAATAAAAGGATTGTTAAATCGCGGCGCCATGGCGATCGTGGCACTCGCCTCGGGCCGCCTGGTTATCTAACATGGATCGCGTGCGGGAGCGGGCGCGCGGGAAGGCATGTGCGCGGGAATGCATGTGGGGGGACGGCTTGTGCGCGGGAAGACATGTGCACAGGAAGGCATGTGCGCGGGAACGCACGTGCGCAGGAAGGTTTGGCGGATGCGACGAGGCGGCGTGAAACTGATGGGCGTCCTCATGATCGTGGTCGCCGCGCTCACGCCGGCGCGGGCGCAGGTCGGCTTCGACCGGCTCGGCGGCGACTATACCAACTTCCCGTTGCGCTCCGGCGATCCGGCCCAATGCGCGGCGCGGTGCGAGCGGGACCAGCGCTGCCGTGCCTGGGCCTTCTCCTATCCGGTGACCGAAAACGCGCTTGCGATCTGCTGGCTCAAATCGCGCGTACCGCCGCGCGTCGCTTCGAGCTGCTGCGTCTCGGGCGTGCGCGGTGCCGGCCTCATCGAGCCGCGCAGCGATCCGATCGAGTTCGGCATCGACCGCGTCGGCGGCGACTACCGCAGCCTCGAGCTTCCGGCCGATCCGACCGGCAAGAGCTGCGCCGCCGCCTGCACGGGTGAACCGCAATGCCGCGCCTGGACCTATGCCCGGCCCGGCTATGTCGGCCCCGCGGCCACTTGCTTTCTCAAGGATCGCGTGACCGGCCCGCAGCACCGTCCCTGCTGCATCTCGGGCGTGGTGAGATAGCGGCAGGCAAGCCGGGACGCGCAGCCGGGAACCAAAGCCCGGTTGGTCCCGGTGCGATCAGCCGGTTCCGCCGACCGTGATGCGATCCAGGCGCATGGTCGGCTGGCCAACCCCCACCGGCACGCCCTGGCCGTTCTTTCCGCAGGTGCCGACGCCGGTGTCGAGCTTGAGATCGTTTCCCACCATGGTGATGCGCTTGAGGTCGGTCGGGCCATTGCCGATCAGCATGGCGCCCTTGAGGGGCGCCCCGAGCTTGCCGCTTTCGATGCGGTAGGCCTCGGTGACCTGGAACACGTACTTGCCCGAGGTGATGTCGACCTGCCCGCCGCCGAAATTGACCGCGTAGATGCCGTGCTTGACCGAGGCGATGATCTCGGCCGGGTCACGATCCCCGGCCAGCATGTATGTATTGGTCATGCGCGGCATGGGGACGTGGGCGTGGCTTTGGCGCCGGCCGTTGCCGGTCGGCTTCATGCCCATGAGGCGCGCGTTCTGGCGGTCCTGCATGTAGCCGACCAGGACGCCGTCCTCGATCAGCACGGTGCGATTGGTGGGGGTGCCCTCATCATCGATCGAGAGCGAGCCGCGCCGCTGCGCCAGCGTGCCGTCGTCAACCACGGTCACGCCCTTGGCCGCCACCGGTTGGCCCAATAGCCCGGCGAACGCCGAGGTCTGCTTGCGGTTGAAGTCGCCCTCCAGGCCGTGCCCGACCGCCTCGTGCAACATCACGCCGGGCCAGCCGGGGCCGAGCACGACGTCCATCTCGCCGGCCGGCGCCGGCACCGCCGCCAGATTGACCAGGGCCTGGCGTGCGGCCTCGTCGACCGCGTGTTGCCAGCTCTCAGTCGCCATGAATCGATCGAAACCTTCGCGTCCCCCATAGCCGTAGCTGCCGACCTCCTGCCGGTTGCCGTCGCCGGCCACGATCGACACATTGACGCGCACCAGCGGGCGAATGTCGCGATAGGTCTCGCCGTCCGCGCGCAGGATCTCGACCACCTGCCAGGAGGTGCCGAAGGAAACCGTGACCTGCCGCACGCGCGCATCCTTGGCCCGCGCATAGGCATCGATGGTCTCCAACAGCCGCACCTTGGTCTCGAAGCTGGGAGCGCCGAGCGGATTGTCGTCGCCATAGAGGCGGACATTGGTGCGGCCCGGGGCCGCGGCATAATGGCCGCTATAGCCGCCCTTCACGGCCCGGACCGCCTCGGCGGCGCGGGCGAGCGCAGGCTCGGAAAGGTCGGAAGCATGGGCGTAGCCCACGGCCTCGTCCTTGACGGCGCGCAGCCCGAAGCCCTGCGAGGTGTCGTAGGTGGCTTGCTTGAGCCGCCCATTGTCGAACCCCAGCATCTCGGACTGGCAATATTCAAGGAAGAGCTCTCCGTCATCGGCACCTTGGAGGCCGTGCGTCAAATGGCGGCGCGCGTCGTCGCGGTCGAGGCCGGCGCGGTCGAGAAGCGAGATGGTCGGTGAGGTCATGGTTGAGCCTTAAGTTCGAGGCCACTGGAGCACCTTCGGGAAAGGCCTGCCCTCGCCA
>DASZKX010000338.1:0-21202 GCA_035552735.1 Xanthobacteraceae bacterium | reverse complement strand
AGTGGCCTCGCCAAGGCGAACCTGTTGCATATGTACAACAAAGGGTTAAGACGAGTCATCGGCTCCGGTCGTCGATATGGTTAATTCCTCTCAGGCGCTACCCGGATACCGGGCCGGGCAGACGAAAACCGCCTCATTTTGTGCTCGAGGAGCCGGCGAAGGGCGCGGTTCCGCGGCCGCCCGGGCCCCAAGCCCGCAGTCAAGGGGACGGCCGCGCAAGGTCGACCGCGGTGGAATATTTTCGACGGCCCCGAATCTCTGTCGCCGGGCACAAGGCGGAGATCCCAGGAGTCGCGCTGCGGGGGACGGTCGAGATCGGCGGCGGACGGATGCCGTGGGCCCGGTCCACGGTTCCTCAAGGGCCTCTCAAGCGGGTGAGCGGCGAAAAGGCGATGACCAGCCGGATGTCGTGCGCGCGGCACGGCGCGACGAAGCGAGCCAGCAGCTCGAGCTGGTGAGTCAGGTCGGCGCGGATCTCGGGCGCGTCGGTCCCCTGCAGGAACGTCTCGGCGGCCGGCATCGGCCGCTGGACCACCGGCCCCAAGGGCCGAATCGGCACGAGCGCCGCAGCTGTCGGTTGCGGTTGCGGTTGCGCGGCCGGCGGCGGGGGCCCGGCAACCGGCTTGGAAGCCAGCTGGGCGTGCGGGTGCCCGCGAGCATCGTGTTGGCGGCAGGACGTGGAAGTCGTCCCCCGCGCCATTCGGTTTCAGCGCCGGCGACATGGTCAACGCGCTCCTGGCGCTCCGGTCGCGCCGCGCGCCTGCATCCCGCCATTGCGCGTGCTTTCGATGACGCGCATGAGATCGCCGATGGTTTCGAGCTGATCGACCACCTTGTCGTCGATTCTAACCCCGGTCACCCGATCTTCGATCGCGATCATCAGCTCGAGCCGATCGAGCCGGTCGGCCCGGAGGTCGTCGCGCAAACGCGTCTTTTCCGTCAGGCGATCAGGGGAAACCCCGAATTGGTCGGCGATAATGCTGCAGACCTTGACGGCAAGGCTGTCATCGTAGCGGCTCTCCATCATCAAAGAAGCTGCTGTCATGCGAAAGGTCTCGTATATCGTTGCTGGCATTTTGCAGCGAGGCGCGTTCGGGGCCGGTCCTGAGATGGAATCATATTCCTCCAACAAATTGCCCGATCGTGACCACGGCAATCGCCGCCATCGGGGATCTCTCCTGTAAGGTCGACACCGACACAGCCACGGACTCGCTCGCCGACGCAGCCCCTAATCGGAAGACCCTGGCGAGGAGGTCCAAGGTCTCCGCCGATTGGGGAGGAGGCAAGCCACCCGGCGCACCATCAATCGCCGCGGGCTGGAGCCGTTCCCTCGAACCAAAAAAATTTTGCAGCGATCCGAGTCGCGTTCGGTGCCCGACGGAGCTGCATTGATCGAGAGTATGTTGCCCGGCATTTCAGACGGCATTGAATTCATTCGGCGCGAGCCCGAGATTGGGTGGCCTTCGGCCAATGGGCTTGCGGAGACTCGAGGCACGCACGCGATCGCGACCAGTCGATGCGGCGAACGTTCGAGGGCGCGACCATGAGGCCAATCGAACCGTTTTAATCGGGACCCGGAGTCGGGAATGTGCGTGGCGGGGCTTTGCATCGGGGGCCGCACCGGGTCATATCTGTCTCCGATCTGTCTCTGATGAGCGGGGCACCGGGGATACCGGGCCGATTCGATCCGCTTCCTACGCAAAGGGCCGCCTCCCCATGTCCACCGTCCTGAAGCTTGAATTTGCTCCGCTGGTCTCCGTCCCCGAGGGCGTTCTCATTGTGTTCTGCGAGGAGGGGCTCAAATACGGGTCCGCCGCCCGCAAGGCGCTGGCGCCGACCGGTGAGCTGGTGGTGCGTGCGGCGGCCGCCGATCATTTCAAGGGCAAGAACGGCTCCGCGCTGGAAATCGTCGCGCCGGCAGGCCTCGAGGTGGCGCGCCTCGTCGTGCTCGGCGTCGGCAAGGCGCGCGATCTCAAGCAGCAGGACCTGGTGAAGCTCGGCGGCATCGCCATGGGCAAGATCCCCGCCACCGCCACGGCGGCGACCATCATCGCCGAGCTGTCGGGCGGCGCCATGAAGCCCGATCAGGTAGCCGAGCTCGCGCTCGGCATTCGGCTGCGCGCCTATGCGTTCGACCGTTACAAGACCAAGCGCAAGGACGACGAGGAGCGCGCCAAGGAGGTGAAGGTGACGGTTGCGGTCGCAAGCCCCTCCGGTGCCGAGAAGGCGTTCGGGCCGCGCGGTGCGGTGGCCAACGGCGTCGTGCTCGCGCGCGACCTGGTCAATGAGCCGGCGAACGTGCTCCACCCCGAGGAGTTCGCGCGCCGCGCCGGAGACCTCAAGAAGCTCGGCGTCGTGGTCGAGGTGCTTGATATCGCGGAGATGACCAAGCTCGGCATGAACGCGATGCTCGGGGTCGGGCAGGGCTCGGTGCACGAGAGCCGCCTGGTGATCATGCGCTGGAACGGCGGCAAGAAGGGCAGCGACCCGGTTGCCTTCATCGGCAAGGGCGTGTGTTTCGATACCGGCGGCATCTCGATCAAGCCGGCCGGCGGCATGGAGGACATGAAGGGCGACATGGCCGGCGCCGCCTGCGTGGTCGGCCTCCTGCAGGCGCTGGCGGAGCGCAAGGCAAGGGTCAATGCGGTCGGCGCGATCGGGTTGGTGGAGAACATGCCCGACGGCAAGGCGCAACGTCCCGGTGACATCGTCACCACCATGTCGGGGCAGACGATCGAGATCATCAATACCGACGCCGAGGGCAGGCTGGTGCTCGCCGATGTGCTGCACTACGTCAACACGCGATTCAAGCCGAGGTTCATGGTTGATCTCGCGACCCTGACGGGCGCCATCATCGTGGCGCTGGGGCACGAGCATGCCGGGCTGTTTGCCAATGACGACAAGCTCGCCGAGCGTCTCCTGAAGGCGGGCGCCGCGACCGGGGAGCGGCTGTGGCGCATGCCGCTCGGCTCCGAATATGACAAGAAGATCGATTCCAAGTTCGCCGATATGAAGAACACCGGCGGACGCGACGGCGGATCGATCACCGCGGCGCAGCTCCTGCAGCGCTTCGTCGATAAGACGCCCTGGGCTCATCTCGATATTGCCGGCACCGGCATGGGTTCGCCACAAACCGATATCAACAAGAGCTGGGCGTCCGGTTTCGGCGTGCGGCTGTTGGATCGCCTGGTGGCGGATCACTACGAGAAGTGAGGCGGCAAGCGCCGGGAGCGCAATGACCGAGATCCTCTTCTACCACTTGCAGCGGCAGCCGCTGGAGCGCGTGCTCCCGACCTTGCTGGAAAAGTCGATCGAGCGCGGCTGGCGCGTCGTGGTGCAGGCGGCATCCGAGGAACGGGCCGAGGCGCTCGACGCGCACCTGTGGGTTTTCCGCGACGACAGCTTCCTGCCGCACGGCACCTGGCGGGAAGCGGAGGCGCGCGCGCAGCCGATCCTGCTCACCGTTCATGACGACAACCCCAATGGCGCGAGCGTGCGTTTCCTGCTCGACGGCGTGCCGCTCCCGGCGGATGTCGCGAGCTACGATCGCATCGTGCTGTTGTTCGATGGCGAGGACCCCGACGCCGTCGACGCGGCGCGCGCCCGCTGGAGCGAGGCCAAGCAAAACGGCTTCGAGGTCACCTATTGGCAGCCCGACGAGGGCGGCCGCTGGCAGCGCAAGGCCTGACCGGGGCCCCGGGTGACCTATTGTGGCCGTCGAGACTAATTCGCGTCTTTGGCACCGCGCCGGTCCTGACCATCGCCACATTGCCGTGATGCGGCCGCAAATGACCAGTTGATCCTGTGGTGGCCCCTGCGGCAAAATCCCGGCTCGCGGGGCCGCCCGTCAAGGCCACACCTGAAGGGGTTGAAAACAACGTGGGCGTGCGACGACCGGAGAAGATGCTGCGCGTCATTGCGCTCGCCGGTTTGGCGCTGCCCATAGCGGCGTGCTCGACGGACGTCAGCACCTTCAATATTCTGCCCAAGCTCGGCAGCTTTGATTCTCTGAGCGTCGCAAGTGCGCCGGTAAATGCCGAGTTGCGGCCGGTGACGGCCGCCGACCTCGTCAATCCGCAGGGACAATGCGCCGGCACCGGGCCGGACGCGGCCGCCCCGCGCGGCGGTATCGCGTTGGAGATGACCGAGTGCGAGGTGGTGGGGCGCGCCGGCGCGCCGGAAAACATCCAGATCGGCACCACCGATCGGGGCGAGCGCTCGGTGACGTTGACCTATACGGCCGGCTCGCGACCGGGCATCTACCGCTTTGCCGCCGGACGTCTCTACGCGATCGAGCGCGCCGAGGAGCCGCCGCCGGAACCCCCCAAGGCGAAAAAGCCGCCGCCCAAGAAGCCCAAATCGGCCTGAACGCTTCGTTCGCCGCACGCAAAGCGGTCCCCGATCAGCTCATGGCGGATTCGAAGGCGGCACTGGCGTCGAGCCAATCGTCCTCTGCCCGTGCGAGCGCGACCGCCGCATCGGCGCGTCCCTTGGCGAGCACGGCGGCCCGCGCCGGATCGCGGGCGAACAGGCCTGGCTCGGCCAGCGCCGCGTCGATGGCGGCGATCTCCCCTCCCAGTCGCTTGACCGCGGTCTCGGCCTCCGCGATGCGCCGGCGCAAGGGGGCGAGCTCGGTGCGTTTCTCGGCCGCCGCCCGCCTGATCTCGACCCGTCCGCGCGGCGCGTCGGCGGCCTTGCGGCCTGGTTCCGCGCTCTTGCCGCCGCCGCGCTCGGTCAGCACAGCGTCGCGATATTCGTCGAGATCGCCCTCGAACGGCACCACTTGGCCGCCGGCTACGAGCCACAGCCGGTCCGCGCAAGCTTCGATGAGATAGCGGTCGTGCGAGACCAGGATCACGGCGCCCGGGTAGCTGTTGATGCCGGTGATGAGGGCCGCGCGGCTGTCGATGTCGAGATGGTTGGTGGGCTCGTCCAGCACGATGAGATGGGCGCCCCCGAGGGTGGCGAGCCCGAGCAGCAGCCGCGCCCGCTCGCCGCCCGAAAGTCGCCCGGCCGGCGTGTCGGCTTTCGGCCCCGGAAACCCGATGGCACCGGCGCGCGCCCGCACCTTCGCCTCCGGCTGGTCGGGCATGAGCCGGCGCAGATGGTCGTAGGCGCCCTCCTGTGGGGCGAGCTCGTCGAGCTGATGCTGAGCGAAATAGGCGATCTCGAGCTTGTCGGGTCGCGTGATGCGTCCCCCCATTGGGGCCAAGCGGCCGGATAGGAGCTTCACCAAGGTGGATTTCCCGTTGCCATTGGCGCCCAGGAGCGCGACGCGATCGTCGTCGTCGATGCGCAGATTGAGGCGCCGCAGGACCGGCTTGCCGGGCTCGTAGCCGACTGAGACGTCGTCGAGCGCGATGATCGGCGGCGACAGCGGCTTGGCGGGCGGCGGAAACTCGATCGGCAAGACTTCCTCCGCGACCGCCGCGGCGGTCGGCTCGAGCTTCGCCAACAGCTTCATGCGCGATTGCGCCTGCCGCGCCTTGGTGGCCTTGGCGCGAAACCGCTCGACGAATGCCGTGAGCCGCTTGCGCTCGTTGTCCTGCTGCTTGGCGAGCTTGCGGTCGAGCGCCTGTCGCTCCCGCCGTTGGCGTTCGAACGCCGAGTAGCCGCCGCGGTAGAGCGTGAGCTTGCCGGCGTCGAGGTGCAGAATCCAGTTGACCGCGTGGTCGAGGAGGTCGCGGTCGTGGCTGATGATGATCACCGTGCGCGGATAGCGCGCCAGATGCTCTTGCAGCCACAGGGTGCCTTCGAGGTCGAGGTAATTGGTGGGTTCGTCGAGGAGTAGGAGATCAGGCTCGGCGAACAGGGTGGCGGCGAGCGCCAGCCGCATGCGCCAGCCGCCGGAGAATTCGGACGAGGGACGTTGCTGATCGGCATGGGAGAAGCCGAGGCCGGCGAGGATCTCGGCGGCGCGCGCCGGCGCCGAATGGGCGCCGATATCCGCGAGCCGGGTCTGGATTTCGGCGATCCGGTTGGGCTCGGTGGCGAGCTCGGCTTCGGCCAACAGGTGCGCGCGCTCCCGGTCGGCCTTGAGCACAGTCTCGAGGAGGCCGTCGGGACCGTCGGGCGCCTCCTGGGCGAGCCGGTCGATGCTGCCGCGCGGCGTCTGCTGCACCTGGCCGTGCTCGGGCGCGAGCTCGCCTGCGATCACCCGGAACAGGGTGGTCTTGCCGGCGCCGTTGCGGCCCACCAGCCCGACCCGGGCGCCGGTCGGAATGTGCGCCGACGCGCCGTCGAGCAAAAGCCGGCCGGCCACGCGCACCGCGAGTTCATCGATGACGAGCATTGCTTTTTCGGAAGACCGTCGCTGTCTGCGGGACGGCAATCTCTATCGAAGTGGTGAGAAATGCAAACGGCTGCAACAAAAAAAACCCCGGCTCGCGTAGCGAGGCCGGGGACTTACGCCTGTCGCCTGAGACAGCTCGAATTGGGATTTACTCGCACACGTTGACGAGGATGTTCCTGTAGTTCCCGTGGCGCGTCAGGACCGTCCGGTATTGATAGCAGCTATCAACCGGCGCGTAGTAGTTCTGGGCGGCAATCGAGGCGCCGACGAGGCCGAGACCGAAGCCGAGGCCGCCCCAGCCGAAGCCGTGGCCGTGCGCGGAAGCGGGGGTGAGGGAGGCGACGCCGACGAGGGCAGTGGCGGCAACAGCGAGAATGGTCTTGCGGAACATGGGAGTCTCTCTCCTAGTTGCGGTGTGATGTCCATCACATCCTGTACTTCAGTCGCTCTTCGAGGCCGCCAGGTTCAAAGCTTGGCCGAGGGCTTGGCCAAGGGCATGCTTTTTTTCAGGAAATGCTCTATAAGCCGCCGCGACCCACTGTTTTTCACTCCAATCCAACGGCGGATTAACCTTATGACGGTTGAGCGTACTTTTTCGATCATCAAGCCCGACGCCACTGCGCGCAATCTGACCGGCGCGATCAATGCCATGATCGAGCAAGCTGGCATGCGCATCGTGGCGCAGAAGCGCCTGCGCATCACGCGCGAGCAGGCGGAAGCATTCTATGCGGTGCACCGCGCCCGCCCGTTCTTCGGCGAGCTCGTCGATTTCATGATCTCGGGTCCGGTGGTGGTGCAGGTTCTCGAAGGCGGGAATGCGATCGCGAGATATCGCGACGTCATGGGCGCCACCGATCCGGCCAAGGCCGCCGCGGGCACCATCCGCAAGGTGCACGCCGTGTCGATCGGCGAAAACTCGGTGCACGGCTCCGACGCGCCGGAGACCGCCGCTCAGGAGATCGCGCAGTTCTTCGCCGGTAACGAGATCGTCGGCTAAGGCCGCCGCGGACCTGCCGCCGGGAAGGGCGGCCCAGCGGCAGCCGCCGCTCGGGCCCAACAGCGGGGACTCCGTGTCGGGCATATTGGCGCAATTCTCCCAGCCCCAATTCTGGGTCGCCGTCGTCCAGATCATCTGGATCGATATCATTCTGTCAGGCGACAATGCGGTCGTGATCGCGATGGCGTGCCGCGGCCTGCCGGTACGCCAGCGCCGTCGCGGCATGATCATCGGCGCCGGCGCGGCGGCGGCGCTGCTTATCGTGTTCACCATCACGGTATCGGTTCTGATGGCGCTGCCGTTCCTGCGGCTGATCAGCGCCTGCGCATTGATCTGGATCGCCGTCAAGCTGGTGGGCCCGGATCAGCACGACGAGGCCGGGACCCCGCAGGCCGCGGACAGCTTGTGGCGGGCGGTGCGGATCGTGGTGGTCGCCGACGTCATCATGGGCCTCGACAATGCGGTCGCGGTCGCCGCCGTGGCCAACGGCCGCTACGTCCTGCTCGCGCTTGGCCTCGCGATCAGCATCCCGATCGTGGTCGCCGGCAGCGCGCTCGTGATGGCGCTGATCGAGCGCTTTCCGATCATTGTTTGGGCCGGCGGCGCGGTGCTGGGCTGGGTCGCCGGCGAATTGTTCGTCAGCGATCCCGTCATTGCGTCGCGGCTGCGCGGGCTCTTGGATTTTGCAAATTCCACGATCCCGGGCGCGACGCGGGACTTTGCCCATCGGCTGAGCCTGAACCTGGTGGAGCTGGGATTCGGGATGCTGGGAGCCCTGATCGTGATCCTTGCCGGCTTTGCATGGCGGCGGCACGCGACGTCCGGCGCGCATGACGAGAAGCTCTGATCGATCGCGGCCGATCAAGGCTCCATTTGTGGCGAGTCGGTAACTTCTGCCGGATCCGTGCCCGCGCGCCGCCGTGCAATCGAGACCGCGGTCATCTGCCGCTGCCGGGCGAAAAAATGGCGCGCTTCAAATCTCGGGCACGATCAAGCGGCCGCCGGCGTCGCCGACGCCTTCGATCCGACAGCGCCCATCCACGATCCTGATGCGGCCGGCGGCGAGGAGCGAGAGCGCCGCCGGATAGATGCGATGCTCGATCGCCAGCACGCGATCAGCCAGCGTGGCGGCGGTGTCGTCGTCACGAACCGCGACGGCACCCTGGCCGATGATCGGGCCGGCATCCATATCCGGCACCACGAAATGGACGCTGGCGCCGTGGATCTTCACGCCGGCGGCGAGCGCCTGCAGGTGGGTATCGAGGCCCTTGAAGGCCGGCAGCAATGCCGGATGGATGTTGATCATGCGTCCCTGCCACCGGCCGACGAACCAGGGCGTGAACAATCGCATGAACCCGGCCAGGCATACGAGCTCGACGCGGTGCGCTGCGAGCCGCTCTTGCATGGCGCGCTCAAAGGCTTCGCGGTCCTTGCCGTAGAGCGTGTGATCGACCACCGCGGTCTCGATCGCGCAATCGCGCGCCGTGGCGAGGCCGGCGGCTCCAGGGCGGTTGGACAGCACCAGCACGATTGCGGCCGGGAACGCTTCGTCCTTCGCGGCCGCGATCAGCGCCGCCATGTTGGAGCCGCGGCCCGAGATCAAGACGGCGACGCGTTTCTTGATCATGGCTCAGCCGGCGAGGTCGAGGTGCCCCGAAAAGGCGACCCGCGGCGCATCGCCTCGGACCGCCTCGACGGTGCCGAGCCGCAGGACGCTCTCGCCGGCCCGGGTCAGCGCCGCCATCACGGCATCGGCGCGCGCGGCGTCCACCACCGCCACCATGCCGATCCCGCAATTGAAGGTGCGCAACAATTCCGGCGCCGCGATGCCGCCGATCGACGCGAGCCAGCGATACACCGGCAGCACGGGCACGCGCGCAAGCTCGATCGCGGCGCCGAGCCCTTTGGGCAGCACGCGCGGAATGTTGTCGGGAATGCCGCCGCCGGTGATGTGGGCGAGCCCCTTGATGGCCTTGGTCTCGCGCAGCGCCGCGAGGCACGATTTCACGTAGATTCGGGTCGGGGTCAGCATGGCCTCGCCCAGCGTGCGCGCGGGATCGAACGGCGCCGGCGCATCCCAGGCGAGCCCGCTCCTGGCCACCACCCGGCGCACCAGCGAATAGCCGTTCGAATGCACGCCGGAGGATGCGATCCCCAGGATCGTGTCGCCGGCCGCGATATCGGGACGCGGCAGCAGGGCGTCGCGCTCGGCGGCGCCGACCGCGAAGCCGGCCAGGTCATAGTCGTCAGCCCGGTACATATCCGGCATCTCGGCGGTCTCCCCGCCGATCAGCGCGCAGCCGGCGATGCGGCAGCCCTCCGCGACGCCTTTGACCACGCGTGCGCCGATCTCGGGCGCGAGCTTGCCGCAGGCGAAATAGTCGAGGAAAAAGAGCGGCTCGGCGCCCTGCACGACCAGGTCGTTGACCGACATGGCGACCAAGTCGATGCCGATCGTCTCATGCCGGCCGGTCTCGATGGCGATCTTGAGCTTGGTCCCCACCCCGTCGGTCGCCGCCACCAGCACCGGATCGGAAAATCCCGCGCGCTTGAGATCGAACAGGCCGCCGAAGCCGCCGATCTCGGCGTCCGCGCCCGCCCGCGCGGTGGCCCGCACCAGAGGCTTGATCAGCTCGACCATGCGGTTGCCGGCATCGATATCGACGCCGGCCTCGGCATAGGTGAGGCCCTTGTCAGCCATGGAGTCCTCTGATCTGTGCGTAGCTTCACGTACTTGCGAATCGCAGACTGTGCAACGGGTCGATCGCCGCTATACTCGAAAACGGGCGAAGAAAGTGCCGGCACTGGGTCGGCGCGTGAGCCGGGGCGCGCAGGCGTGAGCATTCCCAATCTCATTACGCTTGCCCGCATTCTGCTGGTGCCGGTCGTCATTTGGGCCATCACCTCGGGCGAGATGCGGATTGCGTTCTTGCTGTTCTTCGCGGCCGGGGCCAGCGATGCGGTCGACGGCTTCCTGGCCAAGCGCTTCGGCATGGCGACCGAGCTCGGCGCCTATCTGGACCCGCTCGCCGACAAGGCCATGATCGTCTCGATCTATGTGGCGCTCGGCATCGCCGAGGCCATCCCGCGCTGGCTCGTCATCCTGGTGGTGTCGCGCGACATCATGATCGTGGGCGCCGTGATGCTGTCATGGCTGGTGGACAAGCCGGTCGCCCTCAAGCCGCTCCTGGTTTCCAAGCTGAACACCGTCGCGCAGATCATGCTTGCCCTCATTGTGCTCGGCGCGCTTGGCTTTAATTTCGATGCCCGGCTGGCGATCGTGATGTTGACCGCGCTGGTGGCGGCCTTGACCTTGCTTTCCATCGCCTTCTATGTCGCCGAATGGGTACGGCACATGAACGCGGCGGATTCCGGTCCTTGAGCCGGGGGCCGGGACATTTGCCTCAAAAAACGCTGCGGCGGATGCCCGATGGCGACCCGAACATGCGACCAGCCCAGCGGCTGGCGGGCGATCGGCCCGCGACCAGGCGGGACCGGCGATGATCCATCAGCGACACCTGACGTTCTGGATCGTGACCTTGGTGGTATTCGCGTTTCTGCTCTGGCTGTTGAGCGATATCCTGCTGCCGTTCGTGGCCGGGCTGGCGCTCGCCTATCTGCAAACGCCGCTGGCCGACCGGATGGAGCGGCTGGGCATGAACCGCACGCTGGCGGCGCTCCTGATCGTCGGCTTCGTGGTGCTGACCTTCATCCTGCTGGCGCTCCTGCTGGTGCCGATCCTCGCCGAACAGGCCGCGGCCCTGATCGGCGGCATCCCGAGCTATGTGGCGCGCCTTCAGGCCTTGCTGTCCGATCCCGGACCGCCCTGGCTGCGCCAGCTCCTCAATGGGGGCGATGCCGGCAAGACCATGAGCCAGGTGATGACGCAGGGGGCGGGCTACATGACCACATTGATGCAATCGGTGTGGGCCGGCGGAAAGGCGATCGCTTCGTTCATCTCGGTGCTGGTCATCATGCCGGTCGTCACCTTCTATTTGATTTGCGACTGGCACAAGATGGTGGCGATCCTCGACGGCTGGGTGCCGCCGCAAAATCGCGAGACCGTGCACAAGCTCGTGGGCGAGATCGACGCCGCGGTCTCCGGCTTCCTGCGCGGTCAAGCCGGCGTGTGCCTGGTCGTCGGCATCTACTACGCGGTCGCTCTGTCGCTGATCGGGCTCAACTTCGGCCTGCTGATCGGCCTCACGGCCGGGGTCCTGACCTTCATGCCTTATATCGGCTCGACGGCGGGCCTGCTGATCGCGGCGAGCGTCGCGCTCGGGCAGTTTTGGCCGAATTGGATATTGATTGCGGCCGTGATCGGCATCTTCCTGGTTGGGCAATTCATCGAGGGCAATGTGCTGGGCCCCAAGCTCGTGGGCGACCGCGTCGGCTTGCATCCGGTCTGGCTGATCTTCGCCATGTTCGCGTTCGGCTATCTCTTGGGTTTCGTCGGCCTCTTGATTGCGGTGCCGCTCGCCGCCGCAATTGGCGTGCTGTTTCGCTTCGGGCTCAGCCGCTATTTCGCCAGCCCGTTCTATCTGGATGAAGAATCCGGCTGATCCAGATGTCCACACAGCAAATTCCGCGTCAGCTTGCGCTCGCGCTCGACCATGCCGAGAGCTTCGCGCGCGAGGATTTCTTGAGCGGCCCGGGCAACGTGGCGGCGCTGTCCCTCATCGACCGCTGGCCTGACTGGCCGAGCCAGACGGTCACCCTGGTCGGGCCCGAGGGCTCCGGCAAGAGCCATCTGGCGGCGATCTGGGCCGGCGCGGCGGGGGCGCGTTTTCTGGCCGCCCGTTCGCTGGCGGCCGCCCTGCTGCCGGGGGCGCTCGCCACCGGCGCGCTGGTGGTCGAGGATATCGCGGCCGGACAATTCGACGAGCGGGCGCTGTTCCACCTCCTCAACCTGGCGCGCGAAGAGGTCGCATTCCTGCTGTTGACCGCCCGCACCGCGCCGGCCGGCTGGAAGCTCGCCATTCCGGATCTCGCCTCGCGGCTCAAAGCGCTCCCGGTCGTGACCCTGACCACGCCCGACGACGTGCTGCTGCGCGGGGTGCTGGTGAAGCTGTTCGCCGATCGGCAGCTCGCGGTCGATGAGAGCCTGATCGGCTTCCTGGTGAAACGGATCGAACGTTCGATCGCCGCCGCGCGTGCTGTCGTGGCCGAGCTCGACGGCGAGGCCATGCGCCAGAAGCGCCCGTTGACCAGGGCTCTGGCCGCCGAAATCCTGCGGTAGCGCCGGCGGTGGCGGGCAAAGGCGGTCGGCCGCGCCAAATCGTCTTTAGCAGGCCGCCCTCAACTATGAATTGAGCACCAGCTTGACGACCCCCCACCGGCGCGCGCGATCATGTCATCGGACGGACACGATGGACGGCTATTTTATGACATTCATGACAGACGGAATTCATACATGATGGACCGCGCGCAAGCCACTGTTCTGCCGGCAGAAAAGACTTCGGCCCCGACCCCGGATTCGCTCGCCTTCGAACTCGCCTCCAGCCCGAATCGATTCATCAATCGGGAGCTGTCCTGGCTCCATTTCAATCGCCGGGTGCTCGAGGAATCGAACAATGGCGCGCATCCGCTGCTCGAGCGCGTGCGCTTCCTGGCGATTTCGGCCAACAATCTCGACGAGTTCTTCATGGTTCGGGTCGCTGGCCTCAAGGGACAGCTCAAGGCCGGCATCACCGACAAGAGCCCCGATGGCCTCACGCCCGCCGAGCAGCTCGGCCTGATCGGAGAGGCGGTGTCGGCGCTGGCCAGCGACCAGCAGAAACGCTGGCGCGAGCTTCGCCAGGTGCTGGTGGAGCAGGGCGTCACGCTGGTCGAGGGGCCGGACATGACCAAGAAGGAGAAGACCTGGCTCGAGGATCACTTCCTCAGCCATATCTTCCCATTGCTCACCCCGCTCGCGATCGATCCCGCCCATCCGTTTCCGTTCATCGCCAATCTCGGCTTCACCATCGCGCTGCAGCTCGCGCGGGTCAGCGACGGCCGGGCCATGAATGCTCTCATTCGCATGCCCAACAAGGCGGAGCGCTTCATCCGCCTGTCGGCCCCGGAAGGCGTCTCGCGCGCCGTCACCATCGAGCAGGCGACCGGCCTGTTCATCGGCCGGCTATTCCCGGGCTATGCCGTGAAGGGGCAGGGTGCGTTCCGGGTCATTCGCGATTCCGAGGTCGAGATCGAGGAAGAGGCCGAGGATCTGGTGCGCCTGTTCGAGACGGCCCTCAAGCGCCGCCGCCGCGGCTCGGTGATCCGTCTGGAGATCGAGGCCGCCATGCCGGTGGAGCTGCGGCGTTTCGTGGCGCGCGCGCTTGGCGTCAGCGACGACGAGATATTCCTGGTCGACGGGGTGCTGGCGCTCAACGAATTGTCCCAGCTCTCGAGCCTCGACCGGCCCGACCTCGAGTTCGTGCCCTATAATCCGCGCTTTCCCGAGCGCATCCGCGACCATGCGGGCAATTGCTTCGCGGCGATCCGGCAAAAGGATCTGATCGTCCACCATCCGTACGAATCCTTCGATGTGGTGGTGCAATTCCTGCAGCAGGCCGCGCGCGACCCCGATGTGCTCGCCATCAAGCAGACGCTCTACCGGACCTCGGCCGAGTCGCCGATCGTGCGGACCCTGGTCGAGGCCGCGGAAGCCGGCAAGTCGGTCACCGCGCTGGTCGAGCTCAAGGCGCGCTTCGACGAGGAAGCCAATATCCGCTGGGCACGCGACCTGGAAAGGGCCGGCGCGCAGGTGGTGTACGGCTTCATCGAGCTCAAGACCCACGCCAAGCTGTCGCTGGTGGTGCGTCGCGAGGGCGGCACGCTCGCGACCTACGTGCATGTGGGGACCGGCAATTACCACCCGGTCACCGCCCGCATCTATACCGACTTGTCGTTCTTCACCGCCGACTCGGTGATCGCGCGAGACGTCGCGCGCGTCTTCAATTATGTGACCGGCTACGCGGAGCCGGCCGAGCTGGAACGAATGGCGGTCTCGCCGCTGACTTTGCGGAATCGGATCTGCGAGCACATCAGCGAGGAGATCGAGCACGCCAGGCACGGCCGGCCGGCGGCGATCTGGATGAAGGACAATGCGATGGTCGATCCGGAGATCATCGACATGCTCTATGAGGCATCGAACGCCGGCGTCGCCGTCGATCTGGTGGTGCGCGGCATCTGTTGCCTGCGGCCGGGCCTGCCGGGCCTGTCGGAGAATATTCGCGTCAAATCGATCCTGGGACGCTTTCTCGAGCACAGCCGCATCTATTGCTTCGGGTCCGGCCACGGCCTGCCGCACCCCAAGGCGGCGGTCTACATCTCGTCCGCCGACATGATGCCTCGCAATCTCGACCGCCGGGTCGAGGTGCTGTGCCCGATTCTCAATCCTACCGTGCACGAGCAGGTGCTCGAGCAGATCATGGTGGCAAGCTTCAAAGATAATGAGCAAAGCTGGAAACTCTTGCCCGACGGCACCTCGAATCGCATAAAAGCTGCTGATGGAGAGGAACCCTTCAATGCCCATAAATATTTCATGACCAATCCGAGCCTTTCAGGACGTGGCAAATCGCTCAAAGATTCGTCGCCGCGCAGCCTCATCCGTCGGCTTGATTGAAGCCAGGCGGCGGCGGGTTGTCGTCGAGGAGCCGGCGCAAGGCCGGCTCGATCATGGTCCGCCGGTCGCCGTCATCGACATCGGCTCCAACTCCGTGCGCCTGGTGGTCTACGAAGGGCTGACCCGCAGTCCCACGCCCATCTTCAACGAGAAGGTGTTGTGCGGGCTCGGCCGCGAGGTGCAATCGACCGGGCTCCTGGCCGCCGATGCGGTGGAGAAGGCGCTGGCGGCGCTGCGCCGATTTCGCGTCCTATGCGACCGGATCGCCGTTCCGCAACTGTACGGGCTTGCGACCGCGGCCTGCCGGGACGCGACCAATGGAAAGGCCTTCATCTCCGAAGCAGAGCGCGTCTGCGGCACCAAGATTGCGGTGCTTTCCGGCAAGCGCGAGGCGGAGCTGAGCGCGCTCGGGGTGGTCTCCGGCTTTCACCGGCCCGACGGCATCGTCGGGGATCTGGGCGGCGGCTCGCTCGAGCTGACCGACATTCACGGCCATCGCGTCAAGCCCGGCGTCACGCTTCCGCTCGGGGGGCTCGCCCTGCAGGACATCTCCGCGAAATCGCTCAAGAAGGCCGACAAGATCGTCAAGAAGGCGCTCGCCGGCGCGGAGCTGCTGGAAGCCGGCAAGGGGCGCACCTTCTATGCCATCGGGGGCACCTGGCGCTCGCTCGCCCGCCTGCACATGTGGCAGACCGGCTATCCGCTGCACGTCATGCACGGCTACGTGATTCCGGCCCGCGAGGCGCTCGATTTCTCCGGCCTCGTGCATCGGGTCAATCCGGAGACGTTGTCCCAGATCGAGGTGGTCGCCGATGCGCGGCGCCCGCTGCTCGCCTATGCGGCGCTCGTGCTCGAGCATCTGGTGCGGCTGGCGCGTCCGAAGGACGTAGTGATCTCGGCGCTCGGGGTGCGCGAGGGCCTGCTCTATTCGCTGCTCGAGGAGGAGGAGCGGCGCAAGGATCCGCTGATCGCCGTCGCCACCGAGCTCAACCTGCTACGCTCGCGCTCGCCCGCCCATGGCGAGGAGCTGATCGCCTGGACGGACCGGTTCATCGCGTCGTCGGGTCTCGACGAAACCCCCGAGGAGCGCCGGCTGCGCCACGCCGCCTGCCTGCTGGCCGACATCGGCTGGCGGGCGCATCCGGACTATCGCGGCGAGCAGTCGCTCAACATCATCGCCAATGCGGCGTTCGTGGCGATCGACCACCCGGGCCGCACCTTCCTGGCGCTGGCGGTCTTCTTTCGGCATGTCGGGCTGATCGACGAGGAGCTCTCGCCGCGGCTGCGGGAGCTGGCCTCGACCCGGGTGCTGGACCGCGCCCGTGTGCTCGGCGCGGCGCTGCGCGTCGCCTATCTGGTCTCCGCCTCGACCACCGGCATCCTGCCCAAGACCCCCATGCTGGTCGCGCGCGGCCGGCTGGTGCTGCGCTTCGAGAATGGGCTCAAGGCGCTGGCCGGAGAGCGGGTGTTCGTGCGACTGCGCCAGCTCGCGCGGCTGATCGGCCGCGAACCGGTGATGGACGTGGAGTAGGGGTGCCCACGGGGGCGCCCCTCTTGCGGCGGCAACCACGTGGGCGAAGTTGCAAAGTCTTTGCATGGTCATTGCATAGTCCCGGTCGTCTTGACTGGCACCGGCCGCGGCGCGAGGCTCCGTGCGAACCCAGCCTCGGATGTAAGGTTGCTGGACAAACCAGATTTGCGCCGAACCATCCCGGAATCGGACGCAACCGCGCGGAGGGCGCCCATGCCGAAACGTTGCCCTGATGTTGCGCGTCGAAATTTCCTCAAAGGCGCGAGCCTGGTCGGTGCCGCGGCGCTGACGCCGGCCGCCGCCAAGGCGCAGGTCGCGGCTCCCAAGCCCGACCTCAAGGCCGCCGTGCCGGGACCGCGGCAGATCGCGGCCGAGACCCAGGCGCCTTCGAAGGATCCGGTGACGCAGACGTCGAGCGGCGGCGACTTCATGGTGGACGTGCTCAAGACGCTCGACTTCGACTATTGCGCGATCAATTGCGCATCGAGCTTCCGCGGCGTCCAGGAAGCCATGATCAATCACGGCAACAACACCAAGCCCGAGATCCTCACCTGCACGCATGAGGAAATCGCGGTCGCCATGGCGCACGGCTACGCCAAGATGGCAGGCAAACCGATGGCCATGATGTGCCATGGCGTGGTGGGCACGCAGCACGCCGCAATGGCGCTCTACAATGCCTGGTGCGACCGCGTGCCGGTCTACGTCATGATCGGCAACATCCTCGAAGCCGACAAGCGCGCGCCCGGCGCCGAATGGGTGCATTCCGCGCTCGATCCGGCCGCGCTGGTGCGCGAGTTCCTCAAGTGGGACGACCAGCCGGCTTCGCTCCAGCATTTCGCCGAGTCGGCCGTGCGCGCCTACAAGATCGCGACCACGCCGCCGATGGGGCCGGTGCTGCTCTCGCTCGATGCCGAGCTGCAGGAGAACCCGATCGCCGACCCGGAAGGGTTGCGCATTCCCAGGCTCGCCAAGGTGGTCCCGCCGCAGGCGGATTCGGGCGCGATCGCCGAATTGGCCAAGATGCTGGTCGCGGCCGAGAGCCCGGTGTTGGTCTGCGACCGCCTGGCGCGCACGCCCGCCGGCATGGAGCGGCTGGTCGAGCTGGCCGAGACCCTGCAATGCGCGGTGGTCGACAATGGCGGCCGTATGAACTTCCCCTCGCGCCATCCGCTCAATCAGAGCTCCAGCCGGGCGGCGCTCAATCAGGCCGATTTGGTTCTCGGCCTCGAGACCAACGATATCTGGGCGGCGGTGAACTCCTTCACCGACCGCATCGTGCGCACCTCGCGATCGACATCCAAGAAGGGCGCCAAGATCGTCACGCTCGGCACCCGCGACCTCTACCTCAAGTCCAACTATCAGGACTTCGCGCGCTACCAGGAGCTCGATCTCGCCATCGCGGGCGACGGTGAGGCGTCCTTGCCGGCGCTCACCGAGGCGGTCAAGCGTCTCGTCGACGACGGCCGCAAATCGGCCTTCCAGACGCGCGGCAAGAAACTGGCGGCCACCCACCTGGCGTCGCTCGAGCGCGTGCGCTCGGATGCGACCACGGGCTGGGATGCGAGCCCGATCTCGGTTGTGCGCATGTGCATGGAGGTCTACAACCAGATCAAGGACGAGGATTGGTCGCTGGTCGGCACCTCGACCGGCAACAACTGGCCGCGCCTGTTGTGGAACTTCGACAAGGCGCACCGTTGGAACGGCGGCTCGGGCGGCGGCGGCATCGGCTACACGCTGCCGGCCTCGCTCGGCGCCGCGCTCGCCAACAAGCAGCACGGACGCCTCACCGTCTCGATCGGCGGCGACGGCGACTTCAACTTCGCGCCCGGCACGCTGTGGACCGCGGCCCATCACCGTATCCCGATGCTCTATGTCGTGCTCAACAACCGCGCCTATCATCAGGAATACATGTACGTGGAGGCGATGGCCGGCCGCCGCAGCCGCGGCGTCGCCAGGGCGGACATCGGCACCACGCTCAAGGATCCGAATATCGATTACGCCACCGTGGCGCGCGGCTATGGGGTCCATGGCGAGGGCCCGATCAGCGATCCCAACGAGCTGGCGCCGGCGCTCAAGCGCGCCATCGCCATGGTCAAGAGCGGCCAGCCGGCGCTGGTCGACGTCGTCACCGAGCCGCGCTGAGGAGAACGAGCATGAAACGGGTGCTGAAACGTCTCCTTGGGCTCATGGTCGCGACCTGCACCGTGACGTTCTGTATGAGCGGATTTGATCTGCCGGCGCAGGCGCAGGATGCCCCCGCCGGCGATGCCGCCAACGGCCAGCGCATCTACCTGGCTGACGGCTGCTTCACTTGCCACGGCCGGTCCGGGCAGGGCGGCAACTATTACGGCACGACGCCGACGCTCGCCAAGACGGAGTTGCCGTTCGAGGGGTTCAAGCAGCAGCTGCGCGATCCGGTGCGGGTCATGCCGCCCTATACGCAGACCGTGGTGTCCGACAAGGAAGCCGCCGACATCTACGCGTTCCTACAGACCCTGTCGGGGCGGCGCCCGGCGAAGGATTTTCCGATATTGAATAATTGAGCGGCGTGTGGGCTGAGCTTTCTTTGGGCGGCGGCGCGGGCCAGTGTCAGCCGGCGTACCCGCCGTTGCGCGCACCCATTCCGGGGAACTAGCGCCCGCCTCGGAGGGCAGGGCAGGGTAGCGGCCGAGCCTGGGTTCCTACAGCGATTAAAGGCGTAGCCCCAAAGGCTTCAGTGGCGGTCCTATTGAACGCATTCCGGTACCCGCTGGTGGCGACCTTCTAATTACATTGGCTCGCAATAGGGGCAATATATCATTGGTATATGACATGGAGCGGGCAAACATGGAGCGGGCAAGGATCTTCTGGTCGGGCCGATCCCAGGCGGTGCGCTTGCCGAAAGACTTTCGCTTCCCGGGCGAAGAAGTGCGCATCCGCCGTCACGGCAGCGCCGTGATCCTCGAGCCTGTGGCCGAGGATTGGGCTTGGCTGGATTCGATCGTGGGCAAGCTGGATGACGACTTTGTTGACGCGGTCGATGAGCATGCCGAGGAGCAGGAGCGCCCCGCGCTTGCGAAACTGTTCCGGTGATGCGCTACCTGTTGGACGCGAACGTTGTCATCGGCCTGCTGAACGACGCAAGCTCGAAGCTGGCGCAACGCGCGGCGGGAAAGGCCCGCCGACATCGCGATCTCCGCAATCTTGGCACACGAGCTTTTTTATGGAGCGTTCAAGAGCCGACGGGCGGCGCACAATGTCGCCTTGGTGGATGCCCTTCAGTTCGTGGTGCTCGAGTTCGACAAGGAGGACGCCCGTCAGGCCGGCGAGGTTCGCGCGCTTCTCGCGTCCAACGGAACACCCATCGGACCTTACGATGTGCTGATTGCCGGACAGGCCTTGGCGCGCGGCCTCACTCTCGTTACGCACAACACGGACGAATTCGGGCGTGTGCCTGGATTGCGTCTTGACGATTGGCAGACCTGACGGTGGCGCTGCCTTCGTGCGAAAGAAGCGGCGATTGCGAAAGCTATGACGCAGTGCGGAGCCTTCTGATCGCGCGACGTAACGAAGGAAATCCGCTTTTCGGAGACTTTTTCGCGGTCGGTTCCGAGGCGCCTGGTTTGGTCCCGTCCGAGACGGCCCTGCGCGAGAGGCAGAAATCCGTGCCGTGCAGCCAGCAGGTGCGATCGAGCTTATGCCGGTCGCGCCGGAGCGAGCGAACGGCGTTTGCCTTGCCCGCCGCGAACGCAGCCCTGAGCTGGCGATTGGCGCGCTTGCTGCGCGCGCCCGCGCAGGGAAAAATCCCGACCGCGCCGATGAACCGCGCCGAATAGCCGGCGGCCAGCCGCGTTACTTTCAACACCGATCCGCCTCTATTCTCGACCGTCAGCGGCAGGACCATGCGGCCGCCCGGCGCCAAAGCATCGAGCCAGACGGCTGCCGGATGGGTCGCGCCCGCGTTGATCAACAGCGCATCGACCGGATCGAGCCCGCACCGCGATCCATCCGCGGCCATGACCGAGACATGCGGCCACGGCGATAAATTACGCTTCGCGCGTGCGGCAAGCTTCCGATCGATCTCGACCGCGGTGACCCGGCCGTTCTTGCCGACGACTTCGGCCAGGATCGCGCTGTAATACCCGGTGCCGCAGCCGATATGCGCCACGTGCTCTCCGGCCTTGAGCTCGAGCGCATCGATCAGATACGCCAGAAAACCGGGCTGGCCATTGTTCAGGCCACGCGCCGGGTCGATTGCCACCAGGATGTTGTGATAGAGGTGCTTGGGATCGTCGTCCGCGGTGGTCCAGTCCTTTCCCGACGCAATTCGCCATGGGCCAGGACCGAGAAATGCCTCCCGCGGTACTTTCGCGAACGCGCGCACGATGGCGTCCGATCCGATGTGGGCGACGTATTTCAATTCCTCGGCATAGCTTCGGCGCGCCGCAATCAATCGGCGATCCTCATTCATGTCAGAGGCCCCATCATCAGACCGTTCGCTGAATGTTAGCATTCCGCCACGGAGATCGCGAGCTGACTCGTAGGTCTGATTGGAAGCCGAGGGCAGGATCCTGTGCGGAAAAACGTAGTGCAACTACTCGGTCGCGCCGAGCGCGCGCAAACATTCGGCCATCTGCGCCCGCGCCGTTCCGCCATGATGCGCCCAACCGAGCGGTGTGCCCTGCCAGATGGTGTTACTTCCGCTCCACCGCCACCACGCGGTTCTTCTCGATCGCCAGCATCAGGTGGCCCTGCTTGAGGGCGAGCGCCTTCTCGCCGAACAATTCGCGCCGC
>DASZKX010000337.1:0-19699 GCA_035552735.1 Xanthobacteraceae bacterium | reverse complement strand
GAGGAAGAGATGTTCAATCGAGGCGTGAAATGGGTGCTCGCGCTGGCGGCCGCCGTGACGGTCACGGCGGGCGGCGCGCAGGCCGCCGACGACGCGAAGTATCCCAATCTGAAAGGCCAGTGGGACGCCATCAATCCGCGTCTCGGAGGCCAGATGATCAAGTTCGATCCCACCAAGGCGTGGGGGCCGGCACAGCAGGCGCCGCTGACGCCGGAGTATCAGAAGGTCCTGGAGGAGAGCATGGCCGACCAGGCCAGGGGCGGGTTGGGCAACTACCCGACCGCCCGCTGTCTGCCGGGCGGCATGCCGCGCATGATGGCATCGCCGCGGCAGGAATATATCGTCACGCCGGAAACCACCTACATCATTCTCGGTGGTGAGATGCGTCGCATCTACACCGACGGACGCGAATGGCCGCAGGAGATCGAGGCCACCTATGAGGGGTATTCGATCGGCCGCTGGATCGACCAGAGCGGCGAGGGCCGCTACGACGTGCTCGAGGTCGAGACCCGCGGCCCGTTTCGGGGACCGCGAGCCTACGACGCCAGCGGGCTGCCGCTCCACTTCGACAATCAATCGACCTTCAAGGAGCGGTTTCATCTCGACCGGAGCGATCCCAATCTTCTGCATGACGAGATCACGGTGCTCGACCACGCCTTGACGCGGCCTTGGAGCGTCGACAAGACGTTTGCGCGCAATCCCGATCCGCATCCGAGCTGGGCGCGGACGGGCTGCGTCGAGGGCAACCAGCAGATCGTCATCGGCAAGGAAAATTATTTCATGAGCGCGGACGGGCTCTTGATGCCGGCCAAGAAGGATCAACCGCCGCCGGATTTGAAATACTTCAAGCCATCGCAGAGATGACGGCCGGATCGGCGGGGCGGGCTTTTCGGATATTTCAGGATGACCTTCCGGTCGTTCTGGACGGCGCCGAGGGCGACCCGCGACCGGAGCGCAGGCAAAGTCGCGGCCTGGGCATTGCCGAACGGCCGTATTTCGGTGTCGCCGGCCGGAACGCCGTTGCGTCCGGAACGTTGAAGCACCGAGCCCTACGATAAGGTCGGTGAACCATGACGATCGCATACGGGACGGCCCCTGCCGGGTCTTTGGCCGCGGCCCTGCTTCTGCTCGCACCCTTGGCCCTGATTGCCACCGCGGCGCCGGCGACCGCCCAGACGCCGCCCTCGGCGACACCGCCCTCGGCCAGCCTGGGGGCTGCCGATCCGACCGCGCCGCTCGCGCTCACCCCGGCGGAAAAGACCGCGATTCTCAATGCGGTGCGCCAAGACAGCCAGAAGCCCAACGGCAAGATGCCGGTGAATGCGCCGGTGTCGGTCGGGGTTCAGCTGCCGCCCTCGATCGCCTTGCGAATCCTGCCCGACGCCGCGTTGGCGCAGGCGCCGGCGGCCAAAACCGTGCAATACACCTTGATCGGAAACCAGGTGGTGCTGGTCGATCCAACCAATATGCGTGTGGTCGAAATCATCAACCAATAAGCTGCATCATTAGCCGCTCCCTGACGGTGCCCGCTCCCTCGGCGTCGATCGAACGCTCCCTGGTCGGGATCGATTTCCGATGCGCCCTGTGGCTCAAATGTCACAGCCGGCGCCGGCGTCCAATGCTACCATCACTCTCAAGGTGGGTGTGCGGTTGCGGTGGTTGGGGGCGTTCATGAAGCGGGTCCGGTGGGTAGGCATTGCAGTTGTGGCGCTTGCAGGTCCGGCGCTGGCGGCCGAGATGACGCTTCCCGGACCGGTCCAGACTTACTCCAAACCCTCCACCACCTTGATCCAGCCCTACGATTGGAGTGGCTTTTACTTCGGCGCGCGCGTCGATTACAGCCGGGCCAAAACCGACAGCACCACCATCAACACGGCCACCGGCGCCGTCGATGCGTTTCTCAGCGCCACGCGATCCAACTTCCATGAAGGTGGGCAGGTTGGTTTCGACTATATGACGGGATCGCGCTTTTTGATCGGCATCATGGCCGACGCGGCGACGGGTGACGACAACATCTCGAGCCTGGTCAATGCGGCTGCAAACAGCGTGCACAGCGAGGAATTCAAGAACGTCGCGAGCGGAACCGTGCGCGGACGCATCGGCTACGCGCTCTACAACGCGCTACTGTATGGCACGGGCGGTTGGGCGTGGTCGGCCGGCTCGATCGTCAGAACGCAGGTCATCGGCAAAGCCGGCGCCGCGAATCCGGGTATCGTCGAGTCGGGTCCGGCCAACCTGACCGGCTGGACCGCGGGCGGCGGGCTCGCGTTCGGATTCTGGCACAATTGGGAAGTGTTCGGCGAATATCGCCACACGAGCTATCAACCCAACAATATCGTGTTTCCGATCGCGCAACGGTCCTTGACGACGACCACCGCCGCCAATTCGATCGAGGTCGGCCTGAATTTCAAGTTCAACCCGATCTTCGCCAGGTATTGATTTCACAAGCGGCGCTCGACCCGAGCGCATGTTCTTGACGCTTCCCCGCAAATCAGCTTATTCGTGAAATTGACACTCGCGGATTGCGTCCCGGGCGCCGGTGATAACCGCGGTTATTTGTAGATCGATTGTTTTTTCAATAGAGCAGCGTCGCCTGCCGCTGGCGGCCGCACGTGCCGCTCGCCGATCTCCCACATGGCGACGCTGAGCCAGCCGACCGATATGCCTAAAAATCCGCCGGCGATCACGTCGCTGAGGAAGTGAAAATTCGCCCCGACCAGGCCGACCGCCACGGCCGCCATGCACAGCGCATAAACCGCGCGGAATCGCGGATAGCAGATCCACAGCACCGTCATCACGGTGCAAATCATGGTGGTGTGTCCGGAGGGAAACGACGCATATCCGGCGCCGCCGTGGAACGGCTGGAATCCGTAGATACCGTCGCGTATGAACGAGGGATTGTTGCGGACCCAGGTTTCCGGCCAGGGGCGGCCGAATGCGAACTTCAGCTGATCCTTGATGATGATGGCGACCGCCAGGCTGATGCCGCTCAGCAGCATCACGGTTTGAAACCGCGACAGCTTGCGTCCGGTCAGTCCGCGCAGACCCAGACCCATGAAGGCGACGACCGCGAGCGGCACCAGGGCGTCGGGAATGAGCGTGAGCTTCTGGAACAGATGAAAACGCTGCAGCTCGGCGTGCGCAAGATGCGCGATCGGCTGGTCGAGCCATAGGTAGCTGACCGCGACAGCGACCGCGGCGCCGAGGAAGCCGAGGCTCCAATTGCGCAAGCCATTCATCCGGTTCGCCTCGCTTCGCGCCCGCGCTGCCGTTATGCCCGATGTTCGTTGCGCAAAGGTTTCCGCGCGCCCGTTCGGCGATTTTCCATGCGCTAAATGGGAGATCGAGCCGCGGCGCCCGCCGCTGCCTCAGTGGGCGCCGCGCACCGCGATGAGGGTGAAATCGGGATCGCTGAGGAAATGCTCGCCGATCGGGCATTGCTGCTTGAGCAGATCCAGGCGGGCGCCGCCTTCCTTGCCCTTGCCGAGCGGGATCGGGTTCATCACCGGGTTGACGCCCACGAGCTCGTCGACGTCGTCCTTGAGCGCTTCGACGTTTTCGACCGTGAACCCTACATGGTCCATGCCGGTCGGCAGGATGCTCTGGCCGGTATAGCTCTTGATGCGCCACGGCATGATCATCAGCGTCATCTTGCCGTCTGTCAGGTAGTGATTGGGATCGCCCGGCTTGGCGTTCTGCTCGGAGAGCTGCAGCACGTCGCCATAGAAGCGTGCCATCTCGTCCGGGTGCACGGTGCGCATCGCCACGTGGCTGATGTGCCGCTCGTTCTGGCTGCCGTCGTTCTCCACATAGACGCCGCTGCGATTGGCCATCTGCCTCTGGGAGAGATCGAAGACGTTGCCGTCCGGATCGTTGGCGGTGATGCCGGCAAAGGGCCGGGTGCTCGGCCGTTGCACCCAATCGGCGGCCGGATACTTGGTGCGCATGCGGTCGAAGACCGTCTCCACGTCCTCCACCTCGACGCCGAAATGGTCGAGGCCGGCGGGCCGGCCGGCCTTGCGCGGATTGATGTTGAGCCCGACATAGCCGTCCCCGACCGTGATGGCACGGTTGATCTTGCCCTTGGGCGAGCGTTTCATGCCGAACAGCGATTCATAGAAGCTTGCCAGCAGGGCATATTTTTCGCTGACAATGGCGACGTGATTGATCTTGGCGAACACGTTGATCTCCGCTGGCCTTAAGGTCGATGATGCGGCGAACGGTCGCCGTCCTGCGGTTGAAAGTGCCACTTTCCGGCCGCCGCCGCAAGAAATCGCCGCCGTAGCGGCAGCACCGCCGTAGGCGGCGGATGAACTGGTCTGCCGGCCGTGCTATAGGGGCGGCCGGTAGATCGGCCCCCGGGCGGATGAGCGCTGACTTTCCTGGCCCGGCTGCAGCAAAGCGATATCCGGGCCGGCCAATACACGATCGGAGACCCGCATGATTGCATCCCTCATCCGCCGCCCATTGCGCGCCGGGATCATGGCCTTGCTCGGCGTCAGCGTCGCCGTCGCTTCGGCCCATGCCGATCAGGTCGCGGATTTCTATCGCGGCAAGACGCTGAACCTGATCATCGGCACGTCGAGCGGCAACGATTACGATTTCCGCGGCCGGCTGCTGGCGCGTTATCTCGGCCGCCATCTGCCGGGCGAGCCGACGATCATTCCGCAGAACATGCCGGGCGTCGGCGGCGTCAAGGCGGCCAACTATCTCGCCACCATCGCGCCTCACGACGGCACCACCCTCCACATGATCATGTCCAACATGATGTCGTCGGAGGCGATCGGGGCACAGGGCGTGCAGTTCGACACGCGCAAGTTCTTCTGGATCGGCAACACCAGCAGCACGCCCAATGTCACGGTGTCCTGGTACAAGAGCGGCGTCACATCTATCGAGCAGGTGAAGACGCGGCCGCTCATCGTCGGCGCGCCCGGCGGCACAGCCGGCGTGATCTATGTCACCGCGATGAACGGCCTCATCGGCACCAAGTTCAAGCTCGTCACCGGCTATCCGGGCGGCAACGAGGTCAACCTCGCCTTGGAGCGCGGCGAGATCGACGGACGCGCCTCGAATTCCTGGGCGTCCTGGAAGTCCACCCATCCGGATTGGGTGAAGGACAAGAAGATCATCGTCCTTGTCCAGATCGGATTGAAGCGCGCCCCCGATCTGGCGGACGTGCCGCTCTTGTACGAGCTCGCCCACAACGACATGGACCGGCAGGTGCTGACGTTCCTGTCCACCGATACCGCCATTGCCCGCTCGCTGGTCGCCACCCCGGACACGCCGCCGGAGCGCGTCGAAGCGCTGCGGCGCGCCTTCGACGCCACCATGCGGGATCCCGATTTCCTCGCCGAAGCCGAAAAGGCGCAGCTGGATGTCGATCCGATGCCCGGCGCGGAGGCCCAGAAGATCGCCGACTCGATCGTCAACACGCCACCCGACGTGGTGGCGCGCGCCAAGGCGCTGCTGGGCGATTTGCTGAAGTAGGCCGCCCCTCAGTTCGCCGTTCCGCCGCCGCCGATGTCGAAAATCCGGCGGCTGAGCGCGATGTTGAAGGCATAGCCGCCGAACAGGTCCGCCATGCTCACGCAGGCGAGCAGGATCGCGGCCTCCCAGCGCCCTTCGGTGGCGAGCAGCTCGGGCTTGCCGAACAGCACCACCAGGGCGACCACCAGCGGCACCAGGGATGCCATGCCGTCCACCACGCCGATGAAGCGGTGTCCGGCCGTGGGCAGGGCGAAGGGAATCGATATCAGCTGATAGGAGAGATAGATGAGAACCAGCCACGCCATGTTGAAGCCCAATCGGTCGGGCGTGAAGATCCCAAGCGAGCCTGCGAGCCTGCCGGTATTGCCTGCGAGAAAGAAGAAGTAGACCTCCCACAGCGCGAGCCCCATCGCCAGGGTCGTGCTCAGTCCGCTGACCGACAGTTTGAATCGATGCATTATTGCTCTCCCTTGTGCCTGCGCCAGAATAGCAGAATACCGCTCGCTCCGTACGGCGGGGTGTGGATAGCGGAGAGCCTTGCCGCAGGGCGGCCCAAGACCCAATCAATGCGCCTGCGGCAGGTCGGGGCGGTCGACGCGGCGCAGCGCCGGAAACAGCCACGGCCACAGCGCCACGGTCAAGAAGATGGCACAGCCGCCAATCACGACCGAGCCGACCGCCCCGAACGCCGCCGCCATCACGCCGGCCCGGAACGCGCCGAGCTGGCCGGAGGTGCCGTAGAACAGGGCGTTGACCGCCGAGACCCGCCCGCGCATGCCGTCGGGCGTCGTGACCAGGATGAGGGTCTGGCGCACCACGGAGCTGAGCATGTCGCCGCTGCCCATGACCATCAGGGCCGCGATGGACAGGAACAGGTTGCTCGACAGGCCGAACGCGATGGTGGCGGCGCCCACGACCGCGAAGCCCACGAACATGTGGACGCCGGCGGATCGGCGCACCGGGCTGCGCGCCAGCACCGCCGCCGCGATCAGGGCGCCCAGCGCCGGCGCGCTGCGCAGCACGCCGGCCCCCCAGGCGCCGACCTCGAGGATGTCGCGCGCATAGATCGGCAGCAGCGCGTTGACGCCGCCGAACAGCGTCGACACCAGATCGAGCAGCATGGCGCCGAGCACCGCCTGGCAGCCGCCGATGAAGCGGAAGCCCGCCAGCAGCGTGTCCCAGCTTACCTTGGTCTGCGGGAGGGGGCCGGGCGGATTGGGCATCCGGAAGCCCGCCACCGAGGCGGCCAGGAATAACAGCGCGCAGACCCCGTAATCGAAGGTGGGACCGAATGCGTACAGGACGCCGCCGAGCGAAGGCCCGATCAGGACCGAGAGTTGCCGGGCGGACACGTGGGCCGCGATGGCGCGGTTCAAGACCGCGCGCGGCGCCATGACCGGGACCAGGGCCTGCATCACCGGCTGCTCGAACACCCGGGCGCTGGCATTGACCAGCAGCAGCCCATAGATCGCCGCGATGCTCGGTTGCGGCAATGCCGCCACCACGACCAATCCGGCCGAGGAGCAGAATGCGACCGCGTAGCAGCAGCGCAGCACCAGGCGGCGGTTGTAGCGATCCGCCACCTGGCCGGCCGCCAGCATCAGCACCAGCGGCGGCAGCACCTGCACCAGGCCGATCATGCCGAGCTGCAGCGCGCTGTCGGTGAGCTCGTAGACGTGCCAGCCCACCACCACCGCCAGCATCTGCACCGCGGTGGTGGAGGAAACCCGCGTGATGAACAGCAGACGAAAGGGCCGAATGCGAAACAACGGCGTCGACGGATCGATCGGCGTATCCACGATCGGCGACGCATCGCCGAGCCCCGGGGGCGTGACCTGGGCGATATCCGCCATGGCTTCACTCGCCCTGCACGATCGGATTGTGCAACCGCCCGATCCCTTCGATATCGACGGTGAGCTCCAGGCCGGGCTTGAGAAAGATCCCGCGTGGCCGGCCGTTGCCCGCGGGTGAGCCGGTCGCGATCACGTCGCCGGGCGGCAGCGTGAACTGGGCCGCCCGGTAGTCGATCTGCTCCGCGATGCCACTTTGCTTCATTCTGGAGTCGCCAGTTTTCGGACGGCGGCGGATCGGCCGGCTCGGGCAAGCGGAGTTCTAATGGAGGTCCGGCGCGAGCACCAGCGATCGCGCATCGCCGGGAGGGCGTAAGGGGGCCCAAAGTGGCCGCATCGTTGACAATTTCACACAATATGCCAAAGCCTGACGCATACCTGCCGTGCCCGATCGGAAAGGCAAAGACATTGGCTAACGACGACACCTCGACACCTGGCGCGCAGTCTGCGCCCGCGGCCGAACCCGGGCTCGGCCACAACAATCCGTTCGCCGACGTGGTGTGGGAGCGCAAGACCAGGCACCGGACTTTCGTGCGCGCGCTCGAGGGCACCTATGGCAACCTGGTGCAGGAACTCTACAGCCAGCCGCGCGTCTACCGCACCAAGGATCTCAAATGGAAGGGCGGTCCGGGCAGCTACGGCAAGAAGATCATCAACCCGCAGTCCGCCAAGGTGACCCAGTCGATCGAGACCCACATGGAGGTCTACGCGCCCGGGGGCCGCAACAGCAAGCACGGCCACATGAACAGCGCGGTCTTCTTTGTGCTCAAGGGCAAGGGCCACGACGTACATGACGGACGGCGTTACGACTGGGAGGCGGGCGACGCGATGATCGTCGAGAACGCCTGCGTGCATCAGCATTTCAGCGACGAGACCGAAGATGAATGCATCCTCTTGGTGATGAAGGCGAAGCCCCTGTTCCTCTTCATGCACATGCTGTTCCAGAAGGTCGCCGAATTTCCCACCAAGAATCCGACCCCCAAGCAGCTCACCTACGTGCCGCCGGGAGATTTGTAGGACGCGGCCACAAAACGGGTCGGTGCCTTGCAAGATGGCTCCTGCGATGCCTCATTGCGGCGCTGCGCACCACGTCAACTGAAGCTGTGGTGCCGTTTTCTAACGGTTGGCCGCCGTCTTGGGCGATTTCGGCCGGGTCTCGTCCGACAGCCTGACCTTCTGGCGTCCCTCGGCATCGAAATTCTCGGGCGCGAGCCAGCGCTCGAAGGCCACCTTCTGGGCGGGCCATTCGGCGTCCAGCATGGCGTACCAGGCGGTGTCACGATTGCGTCCCTTGACGATCATGTGTTGCCAGGACAGCCCCTCGAAATTGAAGCCCAGGCGCAAGGCGGCGCGGCGCGAGGCGGCGTTGCGGGCGTCGCATTTCCATTCGTAGCGCCGGTAGTTCAGGGTCTCGAACACGTAGCGGGCGAGCAGATATTGCGCCTCGGTCGCGAGCGGCGTGCGCTGCAGCGCCGGACTCAGCAGCACATTGCCGACCTCGATGACCCGCACCTCCGGCCGCATCGCCATCAGGGCGATGATGCCGCAGGCGTGGCCGGCCTTGTCGATAACCACGTAGGAAAATGGATCCGCGATCCCGGCCCGCGCCTTGAGCCAGAGCCCGAAGGCCCCGTCGTCGGCGAACGGTCCGTAGGGCAGGTAGGTCCAGATTTGATCGTGGCCGGTGAAGGCCAGCCACAGATCGGCGCGGTGGCGCGCCGGATCGAGCTTCTCGACCCGGCCGAAATGGCCGCGCAGCACGGTCGCCTTCGGCTCGCGCGCAGCGCTCGCGTTGACCAGGGGGCCGACCGGCAGGGTGGCGGGATCGGGCAATACTTTTGGCGCCATGATGCAGTCCGGGCTCGCCTTCAATCGTCAAATATCAATGATGATGGCCGTGATCATGATCGTCGTCGTGGCCATGATCGTGATCATGGTCCGCTCGCGCCGCTTCCGCATATCCCTGCATGAGGGCCTCGATGACCTTGCGCAGCGGATCCTGGTCGAGCGCCAGATGGCCGGCCAGCAGACCGGCGAGCCGCGCGAAGACGAGCGGCTGGCTGGTCAGGCGCAGGTAAGCCTTGTCGGCACCGGCCTCCGTGCCGTCACGGGCGCAGCGACCGAGCGCGTCGGCGAAGAGTTTGTCCATGTAAGCGGCGGGATCATCGGGCGCCGTGGCCGGCGGATGCGCCCGGGGCTCCAGGAGCACGCGCGCATGGGCGAGGAAGCGCGCAAACAGCAGCTCCTCTGTTTCGCCGGCTTCTTCATCGACATCGCCGCACATGTTTGGCCTGCCTTCCGCGCCGCTCCGTCGTCCGGCCGTACCAAGTCGGGCTTGCTCGACTTGGTCACTATAGAGGTGGCCGTCGATGCCGTAGGGGCCCGTCCACCCCAACATACGCCGCAGTCGATCGAAAGGGCACGGCGTATGGGCCCCTGCTTTCGCAGGGGCGACTGTGGCATTCGATGTTGCTCGGGGCTCAATAGCCCTCGGCATTCTCCAGCTGCTCGAACCAGTCGAAGCCCATCGGCTTGATGATCCGGCTGTTGATCACGATGAAGCGCGCTTCCTGGTTGGGATCGGCATTGAAGTGCTTGTGGGCGCAATAGGGCGGGATATAGACGAAATCGCCTTGCTCCCAGTCATAGCGCTTGGGCTCGCTCGCCCATTCGAATTCCATCGTATCGTGCACGTCGAATCGCACGTCCCAATGCAGGTCGTAACCCTTGCCCTCGACCACGTAGATGACCTCTTCGGACAGGTGGCGGTGCTTGCCGGAGGCCTTTCCGGGCGGCAGGAACTGCATGTAGATGTCGAGGCAGCACTCCTTGGTGTCCATCTTTTCGTTGACGATGTGCTTGATGAGCCCGTCGGGCGAGCGCTCGAACGGCATCTGGTGCGACTTCACCAGGTTGAGCCGTCCGTCATATTCATTGCGGAACCGCTCGGACGCCTTGAGGGCCTCGGCATAGAAGTCCACATGGCCGGTGCTCGCGTGGGCACGCTCGCGCTCGCGGGGATCGATGATGCCGCTCATGATGTCTCCTCGATCCTATTCGGCGGCTTCGCTCGGCGCCGGCGGCGAAGCCTTGGGGGGCAGCTCCGCGACCTCGCCGCGATAAACCTCGTCCATGCGCGGAGTCATGCCGTGCTTGCTCAAATCCTGCGCGAACATGTCGCGGATGCGCGGGCTCTCGTCGGCGTAGTCGATCTGGTCGCCGCCGACCCGCTGGCTGATCCAGGCGGTGGGCACGCCCTGGGAATTGCGGATGAGGGCGATCTCGTGCTTGAAGGCGAGATAGCGCGCCGGAGTCGGGCCGGTATTGAAGTGCTGATGGAACCATTTGTTGGGCGGCACGATCAGGCTGCCGACCTGCCAGTCGTAGCGGGTGGGCTCTTCGCCTTCCCGCCACATCAGCGAATAGCCCTCGCCGCTGAGGATGATCACATGGGCGCTCGGCCCGTGCGCATGGGCCTTCTTGTAGGTGCCGACCGGGAACTGGGAGATGTGGCTCGACATGGAGCCCTTGGCCATGTTGAAGCGGATGTGCCCGCCGCCGGCGCCGCGCTCCTTGGCGCTGATGAGCGGCAGATTGACGGCATCGGCGACGAAATTCGTCACCAGCAGGAATCCCTTCTGCTCCGCCTTGGCGTTGAAATAATCGGCCTCGCCGGCGAAGCGGTCGGGGAAATCGGCCGGCATGTTGAAGACGAAATTGATGTCGTCATACATGTTGATGACCGCGGGCGAGTTGGTCACCGCGACGTAGCGTACGCTCTCCTGGCCGGAGCCGTTGAAATGCTGGTGCCAGGCATTGAGCGGGATCGCGAAGATGGCGCCCGCCTTCCATTCGAAGGTGATGCGCTTGCCGGCGTCGTTCCAGACGCTGGTCGAGCCGCGGCCGTCCAGGATGAGGATCATCTCCTCGTAGAGCTGGCGCTGGGGGGCGAGCTTGCCGCCCGGGAGGATCTCGCAGACATAGCAGTCGTTGGAGAAGCGCGAGGCATCGTGGTTGATGTAGACGCCTTTGCCGCCGCGGCGCGGCCAGGGCTTCAGCTCGACCGTGCGCAAGTTGGCCACGTATTGGGCGCTGATGATGTCGAGGCCTTCGCTCCGCACCCAGCGCACATAGGGGGTCTCCTTCTCGGTGGCGAATTTCTTGGCGAATTCGTCGGATACGGTCGGGCTGCTGGCCATTTCACGCTCCTCTCGGCCCAAGGCGGCCGGTCTTGCTCCTGCGAGGCAGAAGCTCCGGTATCATAGAGCGGCCCGCGCCAGCAAATTAAACAGGCTTGGACCCGCGCCTTGGCAGTCCCCGCTCTCGGACCACCACATCTGGGTCGTCCCGGCCAAGGCCGCCATCAGCGCGTTCACGCGTGTCTTCGACGCGCTATGGCGGCCGCAGCGCCGGGACCCATAGTCCGCAGCCGATCGAGAGGGCACGGCTGCATAGCACGTCGAAGACGGGCGTAAACGTCCTGATGCGGGCCCCTGCCTTCGCAGGGACGACCGCGCGGAGGTCGCGGCAGGCACCGGCCCTCACTCGCCCGCGATCTTCCGGGCGGCCTGCACGATATCGTCCGCCGTCGCGTAGATATCCGCGACCGTGCTCAGGGCCTGCCGCCCCGACTTCGGCGCGACCGGCATGCGAATCTTGGCTGCGTCGGCGATGAATTCCGGATCCTTCACGGTTTCGTCGAAGGCAGTGCGCAAGAGCTCGATGCGTTCGGCCGGCACCGTGGATGAAGCGATGAACGGCCGGCCGATTTGGCCCGAGGCGGTCAGCAGCCGGATGATGTCCGCCTCCCGGGCGCTCGGCGCGATATCGACCTCGTAGGGAACGTCGGGCGGCAAATCCGGCGGCGCGATCGCGGCGGAGCGCAGGATGGGATTGATCTTGGCGCCATCGACCCATTCCTGCGGGATGCTGGCCCAGGCGCCGCAATCGCCGTCGAGCTCGCGGCGTTCGATCGCGAGGCGCTCTTCCGCGCTGCCCGGATAGCCGGCCACCTGCGCCACCTGAACCTTGAAGATCTCCTTGAGGATCTTCTGGTTGATGTCGCTGGAGGTGCCTACGCCCGTCAGGCCCATATGGACCGTGCCGTGCCGCTGCAGCTCGGCCAGCGTCTTGAGCCCCAAAGCGTGCCATGTGTAGCAGATCGTGGTGTCGTGGCTGATGCTGCCGATCCAGCTGAACCTGCGGAAGTCCACCTTGACCTTCTCGGGCATCATCCGGGAATCGCCGATCTGGCCGAAATTGAAGGTCGAGATGACGGTGCCGTCCCGCGGCGCCGTGGTGTCGAGATAAAGCACAGACTTGAGGCTTGCTGCCCCCGGCATGTTCTGGACGATGACGTCGGGGTTGCCGGCGAGATGGCGTCCCAGATGACGCGCCAGCAGGCGGGCATTGAGATCGAATCCGCCGCCTGCCGTGAAGCCGACCACGATCGTTATGGTCTTGCCTTTGAAGAAGTCCTGCGCGGCCGCCGGCGCCATGGTGGTGGCGGCCGCGACCCCCAGAGCCAGCGCGGACGCGACGGCGCGGCCAATCGTCATGACCAATTCCTCATCATCGCGGCATCGAAGCGCCGGCCGGTTGCCGATGAGCCATCACGGAAACCGCAATTCTAGCAACAAAGCCATGGTCATGGTAGGCAGGCACGCTTGGCCGGAACCGGGCCCTCATCGCGGTTGGCATCACGGCAATCGGTGCGGACGATCACATGCGGATCACCTGTATTGGCATCGATTCCGCCAGTCTCTATCTCGGGATCAGGCTCAAGCGAAACGATCCCTCCCATGTGGTTCGATACCTCGAGGATGCGGCGGCGGCGGCGGTGCCCCGCATCCCCGCCGCTCTGGTTTGCAATCCGCTCAAGCCGCGATGGCAGCTCGAGGATGCGCAAGCGCAGGCGGTCCTCGATCAAGAGCTCGTCTGCTTCGATCGGGTCGCGGTCAAGGCCGACGACCAGCAGTTTCAGACGCAAGGCCTGCCGTTCGCCTCGATCGATTCCGCGGTGCTGCGGGAACGCCTCGAGGGCCTTGCCCGCGGGCTCGGATGCGAATTTGCGGCGCGGCCGATCCCGGTCGATCCTGTGCAGCTCCGTGATGCCGATCTCGTGGTCGTGGCGGACGGCCCGCATAGCCGGACCCGCGATCTGTGCGGCGCTTTTCAGTCGAGCCTGTCGAGCAGCAAGACGAGATTCGCAACCTTCGCCCTGAACAAAGGCCGCGACAACTTGGCCTACGCGTTTCGCGCGACCCAGGACGGAATTTTTCACTGCTATGCGGTTCCGCGCGGACTCGACGGCTCCTGCTTGATCGTGGAAGCGCCCGCGGATGTCATCCGGAAGAGCGGTGCGGACGAGGCGCCGCCGCTTGAGGCTCTCTCGTTCTGCCGCGCACTCTTTCCGGACGAGCTGGAGGGTGCGGCCCCAAGCGAGGGCGAAACAGGGTGGCGCGAATTCGTCACGGTGCGAAACCGCGGCTGGCACGGCTCCAACCTCGTCATTCTCGGCAGCGCCGCCTATACGGCGCATTTCTCCGTCGGGCTGGATCTGCGCACGTGGCTCGAGGACGCCGAAACTCTGGCGGATGGCGTATGCTCCGGCTCATCGCTGCCGGATGCCTTGACGGCCTATGAAAGGACCCGCCGGCCCAAAGCCGAAAGCCTGCAACGTGCTGCTGTCGCGAGCCTGACCTGGTTCGAGAACGTCCACCGCTACATCGACAAGCCGTTTGCCCAGTTCGTGTTCTCGCTCCTCACCAACAACATGCGTATCAACTATCCGCGTCTCGCCAAGGCCGCGCCCGCGCTCACACGCGCGGTCGATGATGTGGCGGCTGGACAGCCGCCCGGCGGCAAGCCGCCCAGCCGCAATCGCGGAGCGGTGCCGCCGATGCTCACGCCCTATCGATTGCGCGAGCTGGTCTTGCCCAACCGCATCGCGCTGTCGCCGATGTGCATGTATTCGGCCAGCGACGGCACCGTGAACGATTTCCATCTGGTGCATCTGGGCAGCCGGGCCATGGGCGGAGCCGGTCTCGTGCTGACCGAGATGACCGACGTGCTGCCGGAGGGACGCATCAGCCTCCACTGCGCCGGCATGTATTCTCCCGAGCATGTGGCGGCCTGGGAGCGGGTGGTGAAGTTCGTGCACGCCCACAGCAATTCCAAGATCGGCATCCAGCTCGCCCATGCAGGCCGCAAGGGAGCCTTGACCCGCTCCTGGGAAGGCCACCGGCCGCTCAAAGCGGGAGAGTGGGAGATCATCGCGCCTTCGCCACTGCAGTTCGCAAAGGACCGCCAGGTCCCCCGGGAGATGACCCGCATCGACATGGACAAGGTCCGCGATGCCTTCGTGCGGGCGACCCAGATGTCGGATGCCGCCGGCTTCGACATGATCGAATTGCATTTCGCCCATGGCTATTTGCTATCGTCGTTCATCTCGCCGCTGAGCAATCAAAGGCACGACGAATACGGGGGCTCGCTTGCCAATCGCATGCGATTTCCGCTGGAGGTATTCACTGCGGTTCGTGCCGCCTGGCCGGCCGGCAAGCCGATCAGCACCCGCATCTCGGCGGTCGATTGGGTCGAGGGCGGGACCACCATCGAGGATGCGTTGGAGGTCGCCCGCATGCTCCATGACGCCGGCAACGATATTCTGGCGGTCTCGACCGGCGGCGTGACCAGCGCGCAACGCCCGGTGGATGGGCGGCTTTATCAGGCGAGCTTCAGCGACCAAATCCGTAACGCGCTCGACATCCCGACCATGGCGGTGGGCGGCATCGTCAGCCACGGCGATGCCAATACGGTCGTCGCGGCCGGGCGCGCCGACCTGTGCGCGCTCGCGCGGGGCTATCTGGTGGACCCCTATTTCGTGCGCCACGCTGCCTACGCCCAGGGCTATGACGCGCTCGAATGGCCCGGCCCCTACAGCCGCGCCAAGGAAGTCCGGATGCGCGGCGCATGAGAGCAGGGCATTTCGCCAGGATGTTGGTCCTCGCCGTGGCGCTCGGCGCCGCGGACAGCCGATCCGGCTCGGCCCAATCCGATTTCAGCGGAAGGACGATCAGGCTCTATATCGGAACCGGCCCCGGTGGCGGCTACGACACCTATGGCCGATTGGTCGCCCGCCATATCGGCCGCCACGTTCCCGGCAACCCGGTGGTGCTTGCGCAAAACATGCCGGGCGCATCGTCCCTCACGCTGACCAATTTTCTCTTCAATACGGCACCGCGGGATGGCACCGCGATCGGGGTCATCAATCAAGCCATGCCGACCGAGCAGTATTTGGACATCGGGAACACCAACTATGACGCCAAGATGTTCAGCTGGATCGGCCGGGTGTCCTCGGCAGTCGAGATGGCGATCGTCTGGCATACGGTTCCGGTCTACACCATCGATGATGTCCGCCGGCGCGAGACCCTCATGGGCGGCACCGGTCCGACCTCGTCGACCGTGTTCGTCCCCTATTTGCTGGATAATCTGGCGAACATGAAGTTCAAGGTCGTTACCGGCTTCAACGGGACGACCGAGATCGCTCTGGCGATGGAGCGCGGTGAGGTCGAGGGCAGCGCGACGCCGCTCGAAAGTCTCACCAGCTATCGGGCCGGCTGGGTGCGCGACCGCAAGATCAGGATTCTCGTGCAGTACACGGCGACGAGGGACGCCGAGATGCCCGACGTTCCGACCATGGTCGAGCTCGGCGGCAGCGAGGAGGCCCGCCAAATCCTGGCTTTCTACGCCAGCGCCGCGGAGGTCGGTCGCTCGATCGTGGCGCCGCCCGCATTGGCCGCGCAGACGGTCGCGACCTTGCGGCGGGCATTCGACGACACGCTGGCCGATCCGGTCTTTCTCGAGGAAGCCAAGCGAGCCGGCATTCAATTGAAGCCGATGTCCGGAGAGCGGTTGCAGGACCTGGTCTCGCGGGTGGGAAGTTTCCCGCCGTCCCTGCTCGAGAGGGCGCGCCGAGCGCGCGAGAAGCCGAACTGAGACTGCGGCTTTACTTGGAGCAGGATCAAAACTGGCCCTTGTAGGTTCACGCCTTTGTGATTAATTAGCCACATCGACGTTTCGGCCGAACGACTTGGCCATGCCCGGGACACTGCCCTGCGCTTGACTGACGAGATCTTCCTAAACTTCGACCACCGGAGTGGTCCCGCCAGGGGTACCACCAGATACTCGTCAATCGAGAGGACAAAGGCATGAGCACCGGAACAGTGAAATGGTTCAACGCGCAAAAAGGGTTTGGCTTCATCCAGCCGGATGATGGCGGCAAGGACGTGTTCGTTCACATCAGCGCGGTCGAGCGCGCCGGGATGTCGAACCTGAACGAAGGCCAGAAGCTGTCGTACGAGCTCACCCAGGACAAGCGGTCCGGCAAGACCTCCGCCGACCAGCTGCGCGCGGTCTAAGCCGCGCCACGAGACGGGCTTTCTCTCGGCGCCCGGGTGTCAGCCCTTCATGCGCCAGAGCTGAAAGCCCGTTTCGCCGATGGCCTTCTCGATCGCGGCACGGGAAAAAGCGTGCGGCGGAGCCTTGTCGTCGCGAATCACGCCGATGGCGTGCCAGGGGCCGTGCTGCCGCGGCAGCTTGCTGCCGGCAGGGTCGCCCGCGAAGGCCTGCAGCCCGCTGCTGGCCTCCGATTTGAAGATGAAGATCCGCAATTTCGTCTCCTTCGGCACCGCCGCGTTTGGCGTCGGCGCCATCATCGCCAATTCGAATCAGCGCTTGCGAAACTGCTGGCGTACGGGCGGGCGCCGGCCGACACCGGCGCGCTCATCCTTATGCCGGAAGATGAGCCGGCCCTTGTCGAGATCATAGGGCGACATCTCGACCGTGACCCGATCGCCGGCCAGCGTCTTGATGCGGTTCTTCTTCATCTTGCCGGCCGTATAGGCGACGATGACGTGTCCGGTATCGAGCTGAATGCGGTAACGCGCGTCCGGCAGGATTTCGGTGACCAAGCCTTCGAATTCGATGAGCTCTTCCTTTGACATCAATTGCCCTCCTCTTGCTCAGCGTTGGTTGCGCCGACCGTCGTCGCGGCGCGCCTTCGCGGCTCGATTGAGAAATACCACACCCGTGAGGTCATCGGGATGCCGCTCCGCCTGCGGATGTCGATCCGCCTGCGGATGCCGCTCCGCCTGCGGACGCCTGTCCGCCTGCGAGTGACGCTCCGGTTGCCGCTGCCGCTGCCCATACGGCTGCCGCGAACCGGGCCCATTCCCGCGCCCACGATTGGGTTGCTGGCGGTTGCGCGCCCCTTCGGGCTGCGCATGGATCGGCCGCGGCGTTCCGGTTCGCTGATCAGTCGCCGGGATCACGGCGCGAATGAGCTTTTCAATGTCGCGCAGGAACGCGGTCTCCTCCGAATCGCAGAGCGAGATGGCGACGCCGCTGGCGCCGGCGCGCGCCGTGCGGCCGATCCGGTGCACGTATGTCTCGGCCACGTTCGGCAGATCGTAGTTGACCACGTGGCTGATGCCGTCGACGTCGATACCGCGGGCCGCGATATCGGTTGCCACCAGGGTGCGCACGTCGCCTTTTCGGAAGGCCGCCAGCACCCGCTCGCGTTGGCCTTGGCTCTTGTTGCCGTGGATGGCCTCCGCCGTGATGCCGGCCTTGGCCAGGCTGCGCACCACGCGGTCGGCGCCGTGCTTGGTGCGGGTGAAGACCAGGGCGCGGTCGATGGTTTCGCCCTTGAGCACGTCGGCCAGGATGTTGGGCTTGGCGGCGCGGTCCACATGAATGATGCGCTGCTCGACCAGCTCCACCGTCGAGGACGGCGGGGTCACCGCCACCTTGACCGGATCGCGCAGCATCTGCTGGGCGAGCTGGGCGATCTCTTGCGGCATGGTGGCGGAGAAGAACAGGGTCTGCCGCTCGGTCGGGAGTTTCGTCACGATCTTGCGGATGTCGTGGATGAAGCCCATGTCGAGCATGCGGTCGGCTTCATCGAGCACCAGAAATTCGACCTCGCTCAGACGCAACGCGTTGGTTCTGACCAGATCGATGAGGCGCCCTGGAGTGGCGACCAGAAGGTCGACGCCGTTCATCAGCGAGCGGACCTGCTTGCCCATGGGTACGCCGCCGATGGCGAGCGTCGCGCTGAGGCGCACGTGGCGGCCATAGGCGTTGAAACTGTCGAGGATTTGGCTGGACAATTCGCGGGTCGGGCTGAGCACCAGGGCGCGGCAGGCCTTGCGATCCGGCCGCTTCGGATTGGTGAAGAAGTGATGCAGGATCGGGAGCGCGAAGGCCGCCGTCTTGCCGGTTCCGGTCTGCGCGATGCCGATCACGTCCCGGCGGGACATGGCGATTGGAATGGTCTGGACCTGGATGGGGGTGGGGGTGACGTATTTCTCTTCGGCAAGCGCACGGAGGATCGGTTCGGCCAAGCCGAAGTCATTGAATGAAGACAATGGGTATTCTTTCTGTAGTGCGAGAGGGCCCGACTCGTTTGGTCGGCGACCCGTATCGCGGGAGTGGTGGTAGACACCCCGCGTGATCTGGGCTGTCAGGTTTGGGGAAATTTAAGGGCGAGCCAGAAGCCGTTTGACGGGAATCCGTACACGCGGCTCACCAGGACCTAATGTGGTCGCGGCCCCCATATAGGGAATTCTTGTGTTGGTTGCAAGAACGTTCCTGGTTAACAACGGTTTACCTTTAAGGCATTTTCGGCGATCTGAGGTCGACGGTGGGAAGGCCGCCGGTTGAGCGCCCTGACCTTGAGCGCACGCGGCGCGCCGGGGAGGGCGAAGTGAGGGGAGCCCCGGGTGGAGTTCGACAATTCCTTCGAAGTGCCGTTGCGGCCGGCCGCGGCCTGGCCGCTGTTGATGGATATCCGGCGCATCGCCCCCTGCATGCCGGGCGCCGAAGTCACCGAGGTGATCGACGACAAGACCTATAAGGGCCGCATCACGGTGCGGCTCGGCCCGGTTGCGCTCGCCTTCGCCGGGGTGATCCGGTTCGAGGAGCTCGACGGCGTCAATTACACGGCGCGGGTCAAGGCCAAGGGCAGCGATGCGAAGGGCCGCGGTGCCGCCAACGCCACCGCCTCGTTCCGGCTCGAGCCGGCGGGCGGCGGCTCCCGGGTGCTGGTCCACACCGATCTCGCGCTGTCGGGGGCTGTGGCCCAATACGGGCGGGGCGTCGGCATCATCCAGGCGACCGCGGCTCAGATCATGAACCAGTTCGCCGGCAATCTGAAAGCGCAGATCGCGGAGCCTGGTCCCGAGGCCGCGCCGGCCGCCGCACAACCATCACCCTCTGCGCCGGCCCACCCGCCGCCGCCTGCCGCGCGGCCGATCTCGGGCTTTTCGCTCATCGCCAAGGTGATCTGGAACGCCGTCATG
>DASZKX010000336.1:0-11018 GCA_035552735.1 Xanthobacteraceae bacterium | reverse complement strand
ACAGGCGCGATGTCGCGCCTGAGCCCACGTGCACAACCGCAGTGAAGGAAGATTCATGACGATCGGTACGGTAAAGTTCTACAATGACCAAAAGGGCTTCGGCTTCATTCAGCCCGATGACGGCGGCAAGGACGTGTTCGTCCATGCGACTGCGCTCGAGCGCGCAGGAATTCGCGCGCTACGCGAGGGCCAGAAGGTGACCTTCGAGGCGCAAACCGATCCGCGTTCCGGCAAGATCGCGGCCGACAAGCTCGAGGCCATGTGATCCGTTTTTCGGCCGGGAGAGCCCATCTGGGCTCTCCCGTTTGATTTTTCTCGACCCCGATTGCGACGGGTCGAAAGCTTGCGTGACCTTGCCGTATCGTCGGGCCGCGCCGTCGGTGTATTTCATTGCGGCGTCGGTTCGTGGAAACAGGCCGGATCGGGCTCACCTTCGATCCCGTCTGCCGCCATGAGGTGACCGGGCAACCGCGATGAAATGGCTCATTCTGGCGCTTTTCCTGGGCGGGATGTTCGCCTCCGTCAATTGGTACGAGGCCGCCAATCGTGAGCGGAGGATGGCGTTCGGGGCGATGACGCTCGCGGCCTTTGCGCTCGTGCTCGTGCTGGGCATCACCATCATGTGAGGTGGCGCGAGCGCGGCTCACGAGCGTGCCGGCAAGGTCGGCAGGTGGTGAAGCAATTTCAGGAAGGCCCGGCCCCGCACCTGATGCGGACTGGAATCCGGCCTTCCTTGCGAACCGCGACAATGCGGAAGTCGAGCGAGAATCGCCTTCAAGCTTGAGACTGCGACGTCTCCAGCTCGCTTTCCGGGACCACGCGCTCGTGGCGCTCGGCGTCGCTCTTGATGCGGTAGTGAGGTTCGGCGGCATTGTCGGGCATCAACCGGGTGATCTCGTAGGTGCCAGGGGCGGCCTGACGAATGGAGCGCGGGATAAGCGCGACAGATTGGCCAACTTGGAATTTATGGATCATGGATTTCCCCTCGTGGATTGCGGCCGCCACCCTCATATGGGAACTGAACGGAACTTTTGCTCGCGGAAAGTCAATATCGGGAGAATCGGCAGGATTCAGCATAAACACCGACAATATCCGCTTCCGCGGCTAAATGGCGCTCCTGGAGGATTTTGGTCTCTCATGCTACAATCGTGCGGCCGCCTCATTGTGCTAAGCTATCACAATGAGCAACTTAAGCACTCGAAACAATGCTCGATGGCTCATTTATTCGTTCAACGAAAGGACATTTTGATGCAAATCTACATGTTTACGTCGGAATCCAGCCCAAACTTGCGCGCATTCGCCGGGGATTCGGAGGGAAGCAAACTCCCCTCGAAGCATGGTCCCTGGAATGCGGGCGGCTCCATTCGGTCGGGCGAGCATCCGCCGCACCATTTTTCCCGCGCGAAAATCGAGCAGGCGATCAAATTCGACGGTTTCCAGCTCTGGCGCATGAAGCAGGACACCACGAAGCCCGGCGACGAGTCCCACACCCAGGCCGCTTGATCTTCGGCCTCGCCGTCACCGGCGATGCCGTCGGTGTTGCGTGCAGGGGATGCCTTCTGCAACAACGTCGGCGAAGGATGCTAACAGGATCGTAGAGTTCAGGTTCGCACCGTCTTGCGATCGTGGCGTCTTGGGATCGCAAAATCTTTTGGCGACCAGAGTCTTTGGCTACTTCTTTGGCTGCTTTTTCGGCTACTTGGGCTACCAGCGATTTGGCGCAGGCCGTGCGCCGACATGGCGCGGCGGCCGAGCGGAGAGGACATCGGATGAAGTGGAACGATCAGGACCGCGGGCCGTGGCGCGGGGGCGGCAAAAGCCCCAAGCCGCCCGATCTCGAGGAGCTCTTGCGCCGCGGCCAGGAGCGGCTGCGTTCGGTATTGCCGGGCCGCAATTTCGGCGGCCAGGGGATCGCCCTGATCGCCCTTGTGGCGGTGGTGGTCTGGGGGTTTTCCGGGTTCTTCCGGGTCGATCCGGACGAGCTCGGCATCGTGCTGCGCTTCGGCAAATACGTGCGCGACGCCCAACCCGGCCTCAACTTCCATATGCCCTATCCGATCGAGTCCGCACTCACCCCCAAGGTCACGCGCGTCAACCGCGTCGATATCGGCATGCGTGCCGTCGAGGCGTCACGGCGCGGCGCCCCCAACATCAACGTGCCGGAAGAAAGCCTGATGCTCACCGGCGACGAGAACATCGTGGATGTGGATTTCTCGGTATTCTGGTTGATCAAGCCCAATGGCGCCGGCGACTATCTGTTCAACATCCAGCAGCCCGAAGGCACCGTGAAGGCGGTCGCCGAAAGCGCCATGCGGGAAGTGGTCGGCCATTCCGACAGCACGCCCCTTCTCACCGGCGCCCGGCAGACCGTCGAGACGGCGGTCCAGGATCTGATGCAGCGGACCCTCGACCACTATGGGGCTGGGGTCCAGGTGACCCAGGTACAGCTACAAAAAGTCGACCCACCCGCGCAGGTGCTCGACTCGTTCCGCGACGTGCAGGCCGCCCGCTCGGACGCCGAGCGAGCCCAGAACGAGGCGCAGACCTATGCCAACCGCGTGGTGCCGGAATCGCGCGGCCGCGCCGCCCAGGTCACCCAGGCGGCGGAGGCCTATCGTGAGCAGACCGTCGCCGAGGCCACCGGCCAGTCGGCGCGCTTTCTCAAGATCTACGATGAGTTCAAGAAGGCGCCGGATGTGACCCGCGAGCGCATGTATCTCGAGACCATGGAACGGCTGTTCGCGGGTACCGACAAGATCGTCATCGATTCCGGCACAGCGCGGTCCGGAGCCCAAAGCGGCGTCATGCCCTATCTGCCGCTCAACGAGCTGACCCGCCGGCCGCCGGCGCAACCGCAGAATCCAGCGCCGAATACACCGCAAATTGCGCCACAGGCCGGAGGCATCCGATGAGGCTCAATCTCGCCGGCGGCGTCCTCGCGGCGCTCATCCTCGTTGCGTTGCTGACCGCCTACGGCAGCCTGTTCATGGTCTATCAGACCGACCAGGTGCTGGTGGTGCGGCTTGGCGAGCCGATCCGCACGGTCACCGAGCCGGGGCTGAATTTCAAGCTTCCGCTCCTGGACAGCGTCATCTCCGTCGACAAGCGCATTCTCGATCTCGAGAACCCCTCGCAGGAGGTGATCGCCTCCGACCAGAAGCGGCTGGTGGTCGATGCGTTCGCGCGTTATCGCGTCGCCGACCCGCTGAAGTTCTATCAGACCATCGGGGTGATCGAAGGCGCCAATGCACGGCTGTCGACCCTGCTCAACTCGGCGCTGCGCCGCGTGCTGGGCGAGGCGACCACGACCGACATCGTGCGCGACCAGCGCGCCCAGCTGATGTCCTTGGTGCGCGATCAGCTCGAGCAAGAAGCGCAATCGTTCGGCATTACGGTGGTGGATGTGCGGATCAGGCGCGCCAACCTGCCCGAGCAGAACAGCCAGGCGGTCTACCAACGCATGCAAACCGAGCGCCAGCGCGAGGCCGCCGAATTCCGCGCCCAGGGCAGCCAGCACTCGCAGGAGATCCGCGCCAAGGCGGATCGCGACGTGACCGTGCTGATCGCCGAGGCGCAGTCGAAGGGCGAGCAGACGCGCGGCGAGGGTGACGCCGAGCGCAACCGGATCTACGCCGCGGCCTATAGTCGGGATCCCGACTTCTTCGCCTTCTACCGCTCCATGCAAGCCTATGAGAGCGGCTTGCACGCCGCCGACACGCGCATGCTGCTGTCGCCCGATTCGAGCTTTTTCCGCTACTTCGGCAATCCGTCCGGAAAGCCTCGCGTGGGGCCCCCGAAATAGCGGCCGCCAAGCCCGCGAGTCGCAAAGCTACCAACCAGGGAAGAGCCGCATGAAGTTGGACAAGGAGGTTCCGGGCTGCTTTGGGCAAAAGAATCTCGTCTTTGCAGGCAATCCTGAGGACGAAGGACGCGCGTTCGGCTGGCTGAACTCCCTGCGCAAGCGCGAAATCAGCTGGGAGGAGGCCAGCCAGCAGATCGCCTTTTATCTCAAGTCGCGAAATGCCAGCGACGCGCGCATCGAGGAGCAGGTCGGGCGCGCCTCCCAGTTCCTCAAGCCTTGGCTGCGGGACTAGCCAGCCCCGGCCCGGCGGCCCGGCATTGAAAATGTCCCAAAACCGGCGCCGAGCGGCCTTCGCTGGGCGCCCCGACACAGCATTGCCGGCGGTCGGCCGCATCGGCGATGGCTCCATCACATGGTGGCCGCACAGGCGAAAATGGCAACCAGACAGGCGCGGCTCGATGCGTTTCCCAGCGATGCCGAGAGACCGGAAGGCCAGGCCTTCGAGATCCTGTGCGAGGATCATGTGGGCACCTATGCGCTTCCGTTCCTTTGCGTTTGGCGGGACGACGCGTGGTGGAGCGCCGAATCGGGCGAGCAGATCGAAGCCAGGGTGGTGGGCTGGCGTGTGCCGAGTGCTTGAGAACGCGATCCGGATGGGCCGGCTTTGGGCGTATCGGCGGCCCCTCGGGCAGCCCCGGATACCGGCGGCCGGCACAATGGGGCTCCGGGACGCGCGAAAACACCCATGCCCGCAGCCTGGGATTGGTCGAACGAGCCTTCGAGCCGAAGACATGTTATGCAGAGATTGAATTGCGTGAGGCGTTGATCTAAGCGGGCACCGGCAGCTCAGGCGCTCGAGGCGTGAGCCGCCCTTAGGCCATCGGCGACATCGGCAGGTTTTGATCCGGCGCGGGCTCAGCGCCGGTCAGGGAGAGAGTCATGGCAAGCAAGATCAAGTCGGCCCCCAAGGCGGACAACGCGGGGGCCCGCGCGGGCGAGGAGGCCGAGACCCCCTCGGACAGCCCGTTGCTCGATGTATCGGATGCGGCCGTCAAGAAGCTCATCCGCAACGCCAAGAAGCGCGGCTATGTGACCCACGACCAGATCAATTCGGTATTGCCCTCCGACGAGGTCAATTCCGAGCAGATCGAGGGCGTTCTCGCCCTGTTCAACGAGATGGGCGTCAACCTGATCGAGACCGAGGACGCCGAGCCGGAAGAGGACGAGCGCGAGGAAGCCGAGGAGGAGGAAGAGGCGAGCCGCGGAGGCGAGATCGTCGAGGTCAAGCGCTCGGCGCTCGCCAAGGTGGAAAAGGCGCCGCCGCCGGACCGCACCGACGATCCGGTGCGCATGTATCTGCGCGAGATGGGCTCGGTCGAGCTGTTGTCGCGCGAGGGCGAGATCGCGATCGCCAAGCGCATCGAGGCCGGCCGGGAGGCCATGATCGCTGGCCTGTGCGAGAGCCCGCTGACCTTCCAGGCCATCATCATCTGGCGCGACGAGCTCAACGAAGGCAAGATTCTCCTGCGCGACATCATCGATCTGGAGGCGACCCACGCCGGCCCCGGGGTCAAAGGCATGGCGGCGCCCGCAGTGATCGGGCCGGACGGCCGGCCGATCATGGCTGCCGCCGGCGCCCCGCTCGCCGGCGGGCTGATCCCCGGCGCGCTGCCATTGCAGGCCGCGGCTCCCGCCACCGCGCCTGCCGGCGCCACGCCGTTCAAGAACGGACGGCCCGACGACGGGGAGGGCGAGGACAAGGCGGCGGCCGAGTCCGAACCGGATTTCGACGATGACGACATGGAAGGCTCGCTCTCGCTTGCCGCCATCGAGGCTGAGCTCAAGCCCAAGGTGCTGGAGACGTTCGACAAGGTCGCCGACGCCTACAAGCGGTTGCGCCGTCTGCAGGAGCAGGACATCCAGTTCCGGCTTCAGAACAGCACGCTGTCGCCGGCGCAGGAGCGCAAATACAAGAAGCTGAAGGAAGAGATCGTCACCGAGGTGAAGTCGCTGCGGCTCAATCAGGCGCGCATCGAATCCCTGGTCGAGCAGCTCTACGAGATCAACAAGCGCCTGGTCGGCTACGAGGGCCGCCTGATGCGGCTGTCGGAAAGCCACGGCGTCGCGCGCGAGGACTTCCTCAAGAACTATAAGGGTTCCGAGCTCGATCCGCGCTGGCTCAACCGGGTATCCAAGCTCTCGGCCAAGGGCTGGAAGAGCCTGGTCGCCAAGGACAAGGACAAGATCAAGGAGATGCGCGGCAACATCCACGCGCTCGCCGGCGAGACCGGTCTGGAGATCGGCGAATTCCGCAAGATCGAGCAGATGGTCCACAAGGGCGAGCGCGAGGCCCGCCAGGCCAAGAAGGAGATGGTGGAGGCGAACCTGCGACTCGTCATCTCGATCGCCAAGAAATACACCAATCGCGGCCTGCAATTCCTCGACCTGATCCAGGAAGGCAATATCGGCCTGATGAAGGCGGTCGACAAATTCGAGTATCGGCGCGGCTACAAGTTCTCGACCTACGCGACCTGGTGGATCCGCCAGGCGATCACGCGATCCACCGCAGATCAGGCGCGCACCATCCGGATTCCGGTGCATATGGTCGACGCCATCACCAAGATCGTGCGCACCTCGCGCCAGCTGCTCAACGAGATCGGCCGCGAGCCCACCCCCGAGGAGCTCGCCATCAAGCTCGGCATGCCGCTCGAGAAGGTGCGCAAGGTGCTCAAGATCGCCAAGGAGCCGCTATCGCTGGAGACCCCGGTCGGCGACGAGGAGGACAGCCATCTCGGCGATTTCATCGAGGACAAGAACGCGATCCTGCCGATCGACGCCGCGATCCAGACCAACCTGCGCGAGACCACCACGCAGGTGCTGGCCTCGCTCACCGCGCGTGAGGAGCGGGTGCTGCGCATGCGCTTCGGCATCGGCATGAACACCGACCACACTTTGGAGGAGGTCGGCCAGCAGTTCTCGGTGACGCGCGAGCGCATCCGCCAGATCGAGGCGAGGGCGTTGCGCAAGCTCAAGCATCCGAGCCGATCGCGGATTCTCAGAAGCTTCCTGGATAATTGATGGGTGCCGGGCTGACGCCTAGCCCTTGTCATGGCCGGACTTGTTCCGGCCATCTCGATTAGAATTAGATTAGGAGGGCACAGCGCATTTCCTCATCGAGATCGCCGGGACACAAGGCGGTTACGCATGGCCTTGCGAAGTCGCCCTCATGCTCTGCGCCGCTATGCCCGGCGATGACATTCAATTTTGGTGCAAAGCGCCTCAATTCGAAATTTGACAGTTCTTCGCGGCCTCGCAGGCGTCGCTCAAAAAGCTCTGCAGGATCTTCAGCGCCTTCTGTTGCGCCTCCTGATGCGTGGGCGGGCCCGACAGGGGGATGGATATGGCGACATGGAGCGTTTCGTCACGATGGATTTGAAACGTAACGTGCCAGGCGGCGACTGAACCCTCCGCCGATACGGTCATGCCGGTGTGCTGGGTCGCCGTGGGCGTGATTTGTACGGTCATGTCGTCTCCAATCCGGATCGGCCCGGCTTATCCCAATTCGCGGCTTGGGTCCATCGAATGGAACGACGATTGCGCTAGAGGGGGATGCCCTTTCCTCGAGTCGTCATCCCGCTCCAGCTCATTGGTGGAGCATGATCTTTTTCCGAAAACCGGTGTCAACTTTTTGGCATCGTGCTCTAAGACCTCGATTTGTGCGCCGGGACGCGCGCGGCCGGCCGAATATTGATTTTTTGATCGCCGATGACGTTTTCGGCGGCATGCAGCACGCGCCAGGCGGCGGATTTCGAGGGGTGCCGACTCTGCTCCGCGATGATAGCCTTGTGCACGCTGATGAGGCCCTTGTCCCCGCTCGGCTTCCCGATCCAGTTCTCCAGCGAATCTTTCAAATCAGCCGTATAGGCCATCGCCAATTTTGTGGCGGCATCGATCTGCTCGTCTTCCGATTGCTGGCTCGAGGCGATGATGGCCAGGAGGTCGGCCATGAACTTCTGGGTGCCTGGCATGCCTTTCTCCTTGAAAGCTGAATGGGGCGATTCGTAGCGTCCTATAGCACGGGAGGTTGCGCGGGCGCGGCGCGAACCGATCATATTTCCGCGGCGCATCCGCGCGGGCGAACGGACGGTGCCTGAGGAATTGATCGAAAGTATGAATTGGATGTCCAAGTGAAGCGAAAATTCAGCGCTATCGCGGCCCGGGAGGCGTAAAAACCGCCGCTTCTTTCTCCGCGTTGGCGTAGTCGTCGAATCTACTCAGTCGCTCGTTGGCCTTCGATCTCCTCGCGCAAGATCTCCAGCCGCAGCCATTTCTCTTCCGCGGAGGTCAGTTCGAGCTGCACGGCGGCGAGCGCATCAGAGAGCTGCGCGAACGCCCCGCGATCGCGGGCATAGAGATTGGGATCGGCGAGCCGCCGTTGCAGCTGGCCGCAGCGGCCTTGCAGCTCCGCAATCTGCCGCGGCAAAGTCTCGAGCGCATGCTTTTCATGAAAGCTGAGGCGCCGCCGGCCGGGCTTCGCTTCGCCCGCCGGCGGGGTGGCTTTGCCCTCGACGGCGGGCTTGGGTCTGGGCGGTTTCTTGCTCGCGACCGCCTGGCCGCGTTGCGCCAGCATGTCGCTGTAGCCGCCGGCATACTCGGTCCAACGGCCGTCGCCTTCCGACACGATCACGGCGTTCACGGTGCGGTCGAGGAAGTCGCGATCATGGCTGATGAGAATGACGGTGCCGGCGTAGTCGGCGATCATCTCCTCCAGCACGTCGAGGGTCTCGAGATCGAGATCGTTGGTCGGCTCGTCCAGGACCAGCAGGTTGGAGGGTTTTGCCAGCGCCCGCGCCAGCATGAGGCGGCCGCGCTCGCCGCCCGACAGGACGCCCAGCGGGGTGCGGACCTGCTCCGGCGCGAACAGAAAGTCCCGCATATAGCCGACCACATGGCGCGACTGTCCGCGGATGACCAGCGTGTCGCCCCGGCCGCCAGTCAGCGCCTCCGCCAGGGTCCAGGATGGATCGAGGCCCTCGCGGCCCTGGTCGAGCGTTGCCATCTGCACGTTGGCGCCCAGCCGGACCTGCCCGGAGTCGGGTGCGAGCGCGCCGCTCAGGACATTGATGAGCGTGGTCTTGCCGGTGCCGTTGGGGCCCACGATTCCGATCCGGTCGCCCCGCATGACGCGGATCGAGAAGGTGTCGATGATCGGCCGTCCCGCGAACGCCTTGCTGATGCTCTCCGCCTCGATCACCAGTGCGCCTGATTTCTCCGCCTGCGCCGCGTCGATGACGGCTTTGCCGGCCGTCCCGCGATACTCGCGCCGGGTCTGCCGCAGCTTCTGCAAGTCGGCGAAGCGGCGCACGTTGCGTTTGCGCCTGCCGGTCACGCCATAGCGAAGCCAATGCAGCTCGGCCTCGATCTTGCGGTCGAGCTTGTGCTGATCGCGCTCCTCCTCCGCCAGCACCTCGTCGCGCCAACCCTCGAAGGCGCCGAAACCGAGCTCGATCCGCCGCGCCTTGCCGCGATCGAGCCAGACCGTGCTGCGCGACAAGGTTTCGAGAAAGCGCCGGTCGTGGCTGATCAGGACCAGCGCGGTGCGCCTTTGGTCGAGGTCGCGCTCCAGCCATTCGATGGTGGTCAGGTCGAGATGGTTGGTCGGCTCGTCGAGCAACAGGATATCGGGTGCCGGAGCGAGGGCGCGCGCCAGCGCGGCGCGCCGGGCCTCGCCGCCCGACAGCCGTGCCGAGTCCTCGTCGCCGCCGAGACCGAGTTGCTCCAGATAGAACCGCGCCTGATGCGGGTCGTCGCCGGGTCCGAGCCCGGCCAGCACATAGGCGAGCGTCGTCGCATGCGCGGACAGGTCGGGTTCCTGCGGCAGGTAACGGATGGTGGCGCCGGGTTGCACGAAGCGCGTGCCGCGGTCCGGCTCGATCAGTCCGGCGGCGATCTTGAGGAGCGTCGATTTGCCGGAGCCGTTGCGGCCGACGAGACAGACCCGCTCACCCGACGAGACCGACAGCTCGACGCCGTCGAGGAGCGGCGTGCTCCCGAAGCTGAGCGAAATGTTGGCAAGCTGGATGAGGGGAGGGGCCATGGGCGGGGGGAAACGTTGTGGAGGGCGCCTTATAACGCGGGTCAAGCGGATTGCCGCATTTTTTGATGGCCGCTCGGTTACCATAACGGCGGTTGGGCGCCGAGGTGGAACCGATTGTTTTCGCCGGGAACCGGCGCGGGCTGTGCTACAAGGCAGGCGTCCGCCGGACGATTCCGGCCCGCGCGGGCGCAAGGAGCCCAGATGAGAGATCCCCGCGATACGTACATGAACTACATCGTTCCCATGGTGGTCGAGCAGACCGTCCGCGGCGAGCGGTCCTACGACATCTATTCGCGACTCCTCAAGGAGCGCATCATTTTCATCACCGGTCCGATCGAGGATGGCATGTCGACGCTCGTGGTCGCGCAGCTTCTTTTCCTCGAGGCCGAGACTCCGAAAAAGGAGATCTCGATGTACATCAATTCACCGGGCGGCGTGGTCACTTCGGGCATGGCGATCTACGACACCATGAACTTCATCCGTCCGCCGGTGTCGACCTTGTGCATCGGCCAAGCCGCCTCCATGGCCTCGCTCCTGCTCGCCGCCGGAGCGAAAGGCCAGCGCTTCGCGCTGCCCAATGCCCGGATCATGCTGCACCAGCCTTCCGGCGGCTTCGAGGGGCAGGCGACCGACATCATGAACCATGCTCAGGAAATCCTGAACCTGAAGAAGCGGCTCAACCAGATTTACGTCCATCACACCGGCCAGCCGCTCAAGAGGATCGAGGAGGCGCTCGAGCGCGACTATTTCCTGACGGCCGAGATGGCGGTGGAGTTCGGGGTGGTCGACAAGGTGATCGACCAGCGCCCGACCCAGCCGGCGACCGCGGCGGCGTGAGATTGACTGCGGCGTCCCTCGCCCGGCTTTCTATCAGGGCCTTTATGTCCGTCTGCGACGGGCTATGGAGAGGGCAACACGCGTCGCGCGAAAATCAAAACTCGGCTCGGTGAGCATCTGTGTTGGTTGTCAAGCACATTGTGGAGCCTCTGAGTGCCAGAGACGATCGGCGCGGACGAGGGTGTTGGCGAGGATGATGAGCTTGCGGGCGACGGCGACGAGAGCCTGTTTTTTGGCCTTTCCGTTGGCGGTCAAGCGCGTGAAGAAGGCCTTCATGGGTGG
>DASZKX010000335.1:0-4106 GCA_035552735.1 Xanthobacteraceae bacterium | reverse complement strand
CCTTGCGGGCGCGGCGGCTTCGAAGCGGGTAGCTCGCCCTTGGCGATGCGGTCGGTCCAATCACTCAGCATCCGCAGGCCGCGCTCGGTGCCATAATGCTCGATGGTCTCGACCATGTCCTTGCTGGCTTGGCCGGACTGGATGCGCCGGGTCCAGGCCTCATAGCCGGAGGTGAACTTGCCAAGTTCCTCAGGAATGGTGCGCGTCGCCTTGGTGCCGATCGCATGACAGTGGAAGCAACCGTCGGTCTTGAACTCGCGCAGGAATTGGGGCTGCGACTTGATCGCCGTATTGATGCCGTTGCCGGTGGGACCGGTGCCGGGAAACTCGTTCTTGGCCGGAACATTGAGCAACGAAAGCCAGTAGATGGGCGGATAGTATTCGGCCGCCGCGGCCGCGTTCGGCGCCGGCACCGAGGTCAGGTTGAGGAGCTTGCCGGGCTCGGTCTTCACCTTGGGCGAATCGACCAGGCCGTAGCCGCGCACCCAGACGTCGTAATTGGCTTTGGGAAGATCGGGCATCACGTAGCGCCCCTGATCGTCGGTCACCACGATCTTGGCCATCTTGGTGGGAAGGTCGCTCGTCTCCGCGATCACCCAGACTCCGGCTTCCGGCCCATTGGGCCCGCTGACGACGCCGCCGAGGTCGGTGCTACCGATGGTGACCGCTGGACTTTGCTGTGCGCTGAGCTGCGATGGCGCGCCGGCGAATACGGCGGCGATGGCGATGGCCGCAACGCTCAAATACAAAGCGCTTCTCTTCCTCATTTGCCTGCTCCTCTGCGTTTTTTCCACGGCGCCCATGGCTCCGTGCCTCCAGGAGCGCAATAATAGCCACAATTCGGTACCCTGTCCTGCAAATTGTCCGTGCTCCAGAGCCCGCGAAAAGTCCGCACCGCCTGGCGATTCTGGCGCCGCCGCCCTACGCTGGCGGGCATGAGCCCGCGGACTTGCATGTTCGGTTTACGCCTTCGTCTTGCGCGCGGCCTGCGGCGCCCGCAGGCCCGCATGGATCGTGGTGTGGCTGCTGCGGGGGCTGCGTTGATGATCGCGCTGTTGAGCGCGAGCGTGCCGGCCGGCGCGCAGGACTGGCCGCAACGGCCGCTGACCATAGTGGTGCCGTTCGCGGCCGGCGGCGGCGCCGACGTGATGGGGCGCATCCTGGCGCAGCGTCTCTCCGAGCTCCTGGGCCAGCAGGTGATCGTCGAAGACGTGACCGGCGCCGGCGGCATGACCGGGACCAACCGGGTGGCGCGGGCCGCGCCCGACGGCTATCAGGTCGCGCTCGGCAGCGTCGGCACTCATGCCTACAATCAGACGCTCTACAAGAAGCCGCTCTACAACGCGGCGACCGATTTCGCGCCGGTCGCCTTGATCGCCGAGACCCCGCAGGTGCTGGTCGCGCGCAAGGATTTTCCGGCCGGAAATTTGCCGGAGTTCATCGCCTATGCGAAGGCGAACGAGGCGCGCATGCAATACGGCTCGGCCGGAACCGGCTCGCCCACCCATCTCGCCTGCGCGCTGCTCAACGCAGTGGTCGGCATCGACGTCATCCACATTCCCTATCGGGGCGCCGCGCCCACGATGCAGGACCTGATCGCCGGCCGGATCGACTACCAATGCCCCAATACGACGGTCGCGCTGCCGCAGATCGAGGCCGGGACCATCAAGCCCATCGCGATCCTGACCCGCGAGCGCTCGCCGATCCTGCCCAATCTGGCCTCCACCCACGAGCAGGGCCTGACCGATTTCGAAGCCTCGATCTGGTACGCCTTGTTCCTGCCCAAGGGCACGCCTGACCCGATCGTGGCCAAGCTCCACGATGCCGCAGTCGCCATCATGGAGACGCCCTCGGCTCGCGAGCGGCTCGAGGACATCGGCGCGACCGTGGTGGCGCCGGCGCGCAGGTCGCCGGAATATCTGCAAAAATTTGTCGAGAGCGAGATCGCGAAATGGGCGGTTCCCATCAGGGCCGCGAACATCACGGGGGAGTGATGCGACGGCGGCGACGCGCGGTGCTGGCCGTCACGCGCGGATTGGGATAGCCTGATTGCAAAAGCTGCTTTCGCCGCGCCGGCCGTGGCGGCGGACTTGTCGGGAGCATAGCCGTGATGCGGATCGGTCGATGCCTGCTGGCGCTTGCGGCGCTGGCATTGAGTCAAATCCCTCATGCGCGCGCCGCCGAGCAGGTCGATCTGCTGCTCGCTTTGGCGATGGACGTGTCGCGCAGCATGGAGCAGCCGAAATTCCTGCTGCAGCGCGAGGGCTATGCGGCCGCCATCACCAATCCGCAGGTGCTGGAGGCGATCAAATCCGGCGCCCACCAGAAGATCGCCATCTGCTTCATCGATTGGTCGGGCGCTGGCGAGCAGAAGCAGGTGATCGATTGGAGCATCATCGACGGCGCCGATTCGGCGCGCCATTTCGGCGACCTGATTTACGAAGCCCCGCGCTCGTTCAACGACCGTACCTCGATTGGTGGCGGCATCACCTTTGCGGTCGCCCAGATCGCCCGCTCGCCGTTCGAGGCCGAGCGCCATGCCATCGACGTGTCGGGCGACGGCACCAACAATGCGGGTCGCGACGTGCAGACGGCCCGCGATCAGGCAGTCGCCAAGGGCATCGTGGTCAACGGAATCGCGATCTTGACCGAGCTGCAATACTCGCGCATCCCCGAGCACACCAATCCGCCCGGCGGCCTCGAGAAGTATTACCGCGACAACGTCATCGGCGGCCCTGGCTCGTTCGTGATGGTGGCGGAGGACTTCAGCTCGTTCGGCCGCTCCATGGTGAAGAAGCTGATCGCCGAGATCGCCGGCGACCCGGTGCGCCGGCGCACGGCGTCGGCCCGCTGAGCGGCCCGCGGCCCGTACACCGTAAGGTCGGTTAGAGCATTTCCCGGAAAAGTGGCCACCGGTTTTCCGAAAGGAAATGCGACAACGCTTGAATCTAGAGCGCTTTCCGCGCGCGACCTGAGCGATTTAACAGTCAACCTAAACGGAAAGCGCTCTAGCGCGGTCAGTACGTTTGTTGCTCGGACAGCGCCCGATGCCGCGCGTAATCCACCCTTTTTCAGCGGCCGGCGGTGGTCATCCCCTTGAACGTGAGCTTCTGCATGCCGGCGCTGGTCTGGGCGATGTAGATGTTGCCCTTGGAGTCGGTCGCGATGAGATGGCCGCCCCCGATGATGCCGGGCGGCTGGATGTTTCCGACGACCTCCATGGTCTTGCGATCGACCACGGTGATGCCTTTGCCGCTTCCGACATAGAGGAACTGCTGCTCGCGATCCGGCGAGAGGGCCACGTTCCGGGCGAACGGAATGTCGGTCCGGATCAACTGCTTCACGAAGGTGCCGTCCGGCAGGAACACCTGGACGCGCCGATTCTCGCGATCGGCCACGTAGACGGTGCCGTCGCTGTCGGCCACCCGGATCGAATGCACGATGCTGAGGTTGCTCGGGCCCTGCGCGTCCGGGAAGCTCTTGGGGCTCACGATCTCGCAATGGTCATCGTCCATCGGCTTGTTGCCGAAGGCGCCCCACATGCGCCTGAAGACGCCGGTATCCGCGTCGTACACGATGACCCGGTGATTGCCATAGCCGTCGGCGACGTACAGCTCGTTGGTCTGCGGATGGACCCAGACGTCCGCCGGCCGGTGCAGGTTGGCGGTGTCGGCATTGCCTTTGCTCTGGTTGCTGTGGCCGATCTGCATGACGAACTTGCCGTCCTGCGTGAACTTGAGCAATTGGTCGTCGGCGACGGGCTTGAGGCCGGGCAGGCCGTTGGTGGGACAGCTGTTGCCGCCGATCCAGACGAAGCCCTTGTAGTCGATGTGGATGCCGTGCTCCCGCTCGGGCCATTCGTATCCGCTGGCCGCCCCGCCCCAGGCCTTGATGTTGTTGCCGGCCGGGTCGAACACCATGACGGGCGGGGCCGCCATGGCGGCCTGCGCGGGCTTGATGGTGCGCGGGCGATGCAGGAGCCAGACGTTGTCCTGCGCATCGACCGCGAAGCTGGAGGCGTCTCCGACCTTCCACTTGGCCGGGATCTTGGGCCAGGCGGGATCGACCTCGAACATCGGCAGGCTGCGGGCCGCGGGCGTTTGTGC
>DASZKX010000334.1:0-8035 GCA_035552735.1 Xanthobacteraceae bacterium | reverse complement strand
CTCCGCCCTTGTCGGCGCCGATCAGTACCACTGCAGGCTTCGCCATGACGACTTCCCCCCATCCGCGAAAGGTATGATCGGCAAGCATCCGCCGCATGGCGGGACAAAAGAATGGCGGAACCGAAGCGAAGATGTGGAATTTGTCCGGAACCCGGCGAAAAATCAAGGCAGCGAAGGCAGCGGTGGTCGGCTGATACCTCCGATGTCGGATACTGTCATGAAAGCTTTGTCGTGACGCATTTCGGGGGATGGCGCGCGATGGCATCTTGATACCTTCGGCGCGGGCGCGAACGATCGCGGTGTGACCAGGCGGCGAGGATGCGCAGGCGCTACGTGAAAAGGGATCGCCGATGAGGATACCTCAGGGCTGGGGATCGAACGGCATGGTCAGCAGAAACTCCGTTCCCGGCTGCAGGCGTCTGGCCTGGAGATCGCCGTGCAATTGAGCCGTGAACGCGTTCACCAGGCGCATTCCCAGGCGGCGCTTGGATTTCAAGTCGAAGTCGGCCGGCAGACCGGTGCCTGCATCGCGCACCGAGATCGCGATCGTATCCCCGGCGCCGCAGGATAAAGTCACCCACGCCCGGCACTGCCCCGCCGGATACGCGTATTTGGCGATATTGGTGACGAGCTCGTTGACCAGGAGCGCGGCCGGGATGGCGCGGTCGGTGGCAATCTCGATGCTGTCGTCCGCGCCCACGCTGATCTCGCAGCCCGGCATGGATCCCTCGAGATCGCGGCAAACGTCGCGCAGATAGCCGCCCAGATCCAGGACGTCGATCTGGTTGCTGCCGTAGAGGCGTTGATGCGCCCGGGCGACCGCCGCGATCCGGCTCGATGCCTCGTTGAGCTCGTGACGCACGTCGTCGCTCGGGGCGGCCGCGGCGTGAAGATGCAGCATCCCGGATACGATCTGCAGGCTGTTGTTCACCCGGTGATTGACCTCCTTCAGCAGGACCTGCTGGCGGTCCAGCGCCTGCCGAAGATTGCCCTCGATGCGCTGCCGCTCGATCGCCATTCCCAGAATGTTGGCCGCGCCTTGCAGGAATACGATGTCGTTCTGATTGAATTCGCCCTCCGAGCGACTGTCGACCTCCAGCACCCCATAGGGAGTGCCGTCGCCTTGCAGGATGACGTTCATGGCGCGCCGGATCCCGTGCTCGACCAGCAGCTCGGGGGTGCGGAATCGCTCCTCGTTCTCCAGATCATTGGAGATAACGGCTTTGCCGGTGCGCAGCGCATAGCCGGCGGGCGACGCGATGTCGGCTCCCACGGTCGCCGCGCCGACCACGCCAGGACCCCAGCCCACGCCGGCGCACACCAGAAACCGGTCCTCGCCCGGCATGAACCTCAGAATCTTTCCGAATTCCGCCTTCAACCCCTCGGCCGCGATGGCGGCAGCGTGATCCAGCAATTCCGGAAATGGCGTTCCCTTCAGCGCCATGACGCCGAAGTCGGCGAGAATCTCCTGCTGCCTGACCCTGAGCCGCAACGCTTCGATCGACAGCTCCGAGGTCGGGGTTCCGGGGGGACTCTCTTCAACAGAAAATTCGTGTGTTTTTGGTTGAAAGGAACCGACGGAAATCATCCTGATTGCCCTCTGCATCCCGACAGCTCCACCCATATGGAACCGCAGGGAACAGTATGCCAGTGAGATTTGGGGTGACGAGACCTTGCGGCAATCAGCCCGCGCCCGCAGCGGATAGACCCGCACCTTCATGGGCTTGGAGCCACCGCCGCCCGCTGTCTCGATGAATTCTGCAGCATTTCGGTTGCCGGTTTACGGCATTTTGTTGTTGCGAGGGATAAGGCTGGGAGGCCGCGGGGTTCGCGGCACAAAGACCCAGCCCCATGACGGCGATCAGAATGGCTCGACGGCTATGCATGGCATCGCACGGCGTCGAGCTCACTCGATCTTGACGCCGGCAGCTTTCACGACCTCGCCCCATTTGGCCCGCTCGGTCTTGGTGTATTGCGTGAAGTCGTCGGGCGTGGTGGTCACGGGTTCGGCTCCGACCGCCTGCAGGGCTTTGACCACGTCCGGCGATTTCCAGATTTGATCGAGCTGCGCCGCGATGGCGTCAATGGTCGCCCGCGGGGTGCCGGCCGGCGCGAACAAGCCCTGCCATCCGGTCGCTTCGTACCCGGGCAGCGTCTCGCCGATGGTCGGCAGATCGGGCGCGGCCGCCACGCGTTGCGGCGTGGTGACGGCGAGCGCCCGCACCGAGCCGGCCTGCGCGAACGGCCAGGTCGTGGTCATGCTGTCGATGGCGAGATCGAGCTGCCCGCCGATCATATTGTTGACCTCCTCGGCGGTGCTGCGGAACGGGACGTGCGTCATCTTGGTGGCGGTCGCGAGCTCGAGCATGACCACCGACAGATGGGACGAGGTGCCGAGGCCGGACGAGCCGTAGTTCAGCTGGCCGTCGTGCGACTTGAGATAGGCGATCAGCTCCGGCACGGTCTTGGCCGGAATCCGCGGGTTCACGAACAGCAGGTTGGGGAATCGCACCAAGAGCGAAATGGCCTGCAGATCGCGGCCGACGTCGAAATTCAACCGGCTATAGAGAAAGGCGTTGATGGCATTGGTACTGACGGTGCCGATCAGGAGCGTGTAGCCGTCCGCCGGCGCCTTGGCCACGAAGCCGGCCCCGATGCTGCCGCCGGCGCCCGACTTGTTCTCCACCACGACCGGAACGCCGGTTTTGGCCTGCAGATGCTGCTGCAGGATGCGGCCGATCAGGTCGGCGGAGCCGCCGGCCGCGAACGGCACCACGATGGTGACCTGCCGTTGCGGCCAGATGGCGGAGCTGCCGGCGGCGTTCCGGTCCTGCGCGCCGGCCGGCGTCGCGATGAGGAGAGCGGCGGCCGCGAAAGCCGCCAGGATGCCACGCATGCGAGAGCCACTTGCTTGTTTGCAATCAGACCCGATTGCATCAGCCTGATTGCAGATGAGCCCGGCAGATCGAGGTTACACCGCTTTGAGATGCGCGTCTCTGTTCTTGTAGAGCTCTTCGTCCGCATAGCCCATCGCCTCCGGCTTGCCGCGCCCCAGCATCACCTGGAAATAAACCGGCGCAAGGCTGTCGTTCTGATAGCCATGGATGACGCCGGCCGGACAGGAGATGCATTCCCAGGGGCCGAGCCGCGTGGTCAGGCGCTTGCCGCTTTCGTCCTCGACAAAGACATCGAGGAAGCCCTGCAGCACGAAGAAGACCTCCTCGACCTCGTGGGTGTGCGCCGCGTTGCCCTGCCCGGGCTCCACATACATGATGGAAAGCGTGAAGTTCTTGGCGGGAATGACCGAAGAATCGCCGTGCTTGCCGGACCCGCCGGCCCCGATGAAGCGATGCTGGGCGCGCTTGTAGCCTTCGATCTTGGCATCCTCGAACGCCGCCCAATCGGGCTTCTTCTCACGGAAGCGGCCGACGAATTTCTGCATGATCTCTTCGATCGGCACATCCACGAGCTCCGACGGACGCGGATGTCGTGCAACGCTCATGGCTGGCTCCTTCGAAATGGGTCGAAGAGAAATCTAGGCTTCGGGCGGGTCGGGCGCAACGACTGCGGTTTGGCGCAACAGCGGGTTTGGCGCGTGGGGTGTCTTTTGCTCTCCTCTGGAGCACACCGTTGTCGTCCCCGCGGAGGCAGGGACGACCTCGTGGAGATTCGGCGCCCAATTATGAAAGATGTAGGTCAATGTGCGCGCTGCCTCGCCTCCCGCCCCAAGTGCCAGATGCGGGAGGGGCTGAGCGGCAACTCGCGCGGCTCGACCCGCAGCGAGGCGAGCGCATTGGCGAGAGCGTTGGCGATCACGCCCCCGACCGGGATGATGCCGCCCTCGCCGGCCCCCTTGGCGCCGAGCGGATTGATCGGCGAGGGGTTCGATTCCAGCACCACGGCGCGCAAATTGGGAAAGTCGCTGGCGGTGGGCACCAGGTAGTCGGCGAGCGAGCCGGTCAGGAACTGGCCTTGCTCGTCATAGACCAGATCCTCCAGGAAGGCGCCGCCCAGGCCCTGCACCAACGCGCCGATCACCTGCCCGCGCAGGGTCATCGGATTGATGATGCGCCCGCAATCCTCCACCGCCACGTAATCGATGAGCTCCACACGGCCGAGCTTGAGATCGACCGCCACATGGGCGGCGTGCGCCCCATACGCATAGGTGTGCTTCTTGTTGAGGAAGCTGCCCTCGAACGAGATGGCGGCGTCCGCGAGCCCCGCGAGCCCGATGGAGCGGCCCGCCGGCCCCTGCGCCTTGCCGTCGAGGAGCACGACCTCTGCCGCTGCGCATCCCAGGCGCGCCGCGGCGTGGGCGCGGATCGCCTCGCGCAGGCCGGTGGCCGCCGCCAGGATGGCGGAGCCGCCCATCACCACCGAGCGCGAATGATAGGCGCCGTAGCCGTCGCTCACGCAAGAGGTAGAACCGTGGAAAACGCCGCGGATCCGCTCCATGGGGATTTCGAGCGCATCGGCGGCGATCTGGGCGAACACGGTCTCGAGCCCCTGCCCGACCGCGGACGATCCCACATAGACGGTGAACGCGCCGTCGGTTTCGAGCACCAGCCGCGCGCTTTCCTTCGGGCCGGCGGCGCCGCCCTCGACGAAACAGCCGAGCCCGAGCCCATGATAGCGCCCATCGATCAGCTGGCCCTGGAGCTTGGCCTTCTGGCTCCAGCCGATCTCGGCAAGGCAGCGATCGAGCGTGACTTGATAGTCGCCGCTGTCGAACTCGTCCTTGCTTTCATAAGGTCTGATGGTGGCAATCGTGTAAGGCATCTCGGCCTTGGAGACCAGATTGCGGCGGCGGAGCTCGACCCGGTCGAGCCCGAGATCGCGCGCCGCCATGTCGATCAGCCGTTCGCGAAAGAAATCGGTCTCGAAGCGACCGGGACCCCGATAGGTCCCGACCGGTGTCTTGTTGGTCAGTTGCAAGGAAACGTCGATGTCGATGTTGGGGATGCGATAGGGCCCGGACATGAATTGCGCGACATTGCGCGCGCTGATGGCGCCGTTGGTGCGCATATAGGCGCCGACATCGGAATAAGCATGGCCGCGCAACGCCAGGATGGCGCCGTCGCGCGTGCAGGCGATCTCGATGTCGCATTCCTGCTCGCGCGCATGATTGACGGTCATGAGCTGCTCGCGGCGATCCTCGATCCATTTCACCGGCCGCCCGACATGGCGCGCCGCGAACGGGATCAGGAAGTCCTCCGGATAGAACTCGCCGCGCGCCCCGAAGCCGCCGCCCACATCGTTCTCCACCATGTCGATGGCATCCTCAGTGAGACCCATCTGCTTGGCGAGGGTGCGGCGGTTGAAGAACAACACCTTGGCGGCGCCGTGGACGGTGAGGCGTCCGCGCGCCGCATCCCACTCGGCAAGCAGGCCGCGTGTCTCCATCGGCAGCGCCATGTGTCGCTGCACCCGGAAGCTCTCGCGCCGCAGATAGGGCGCGTCGCGGCAGGCCGCGGCGGCGTCGCCCAGGACGGCGTGGAACTTGATCGCCAGGTTGCTGCCGGTGTCCTCGAACAGGAGCGAGCGATCCTGTGCGGAGGCGTGCCGGTCGGCCACTGCCGGCAGCGATTCGATGTCGACCTCGATCCCCTCCAGGGCGTCCTCGGCGAGCGCGGCGCTGTCGGCCAGCACCAGCGCGAGCGCCTCGCCCACATAGCGGACCTTGGCATGGGCGATGACCGGCTGGGCGAACGGCTCGAATTGCGGCAGCGGCTGCAGCCGCATGGGAACATGCGGGACCGGCTCGCCCAAATCCGCCGCCGTGATTACGCTGTGCACGCCCGGCATCGTCAAGGCGCGCGCCACATCGATCGCGCGGATGCGGCCATGGGCGACGGAGCTGCGCAGGATCGCGGCATGCAGCAGCCCGGGGCGCGTCAGATCGTCGACATATTCGCCGCGGCCGCGCAGGAAACGCAGATCCTCCAACCGTTCGATCGGGCTGCCGATGAACGAGTTGACGGTTCTCATGCCAAGTCCTTTGCCGAGTCCTTTGCCAAGTCCTTTGCCAAGTCCTTCACGTGCTCCTTTGCCGGATCCTTGGCGCCTGCGTACCCATAGGCGGAGCGGGCATCGAGCACGGCTTCGACGATGGAGATGTAGCCGGTGCAGCGGCACAGATTGCCGGAGAGCACCTCGCGCACGCGGTCGGCGTCGCAGTCCGGCTCCTTCGTCAGCAGCGTATGCGCGGTGGTGATCATGCCGGGCGTGCAGAATCCGCACTGCAGCCCATGATGCTTGCGGAAGGAGGCCTGCAGCGGCGTCAGCCGATCGTCATGGGAAAGCCCCTCGACCGTCACCACCTCGACGCCGTCGGCCTGCACGGCCAGCATCAGGCAGGAACGCACGGCGGCGCCGTCCACGATGACCGTGCAGGCCCCGCACACGCCGTGCTCGCAGCCCACATGGGTTCCGGTCAGCCGCAGATGATGACGCAGGCAGTCCGCCAGCGTCAGGCGCGGCTCGACGTCGACATCGACATCCTGTCCGTTGACCTTGAACTGCGTCCGCATGCCGCGATCCTAACTTTCGTTGCACGCGCCCAGGAGCGCGCGCTCCACCATGGTGCCGACCAGCGCGCGCCGATAATCGGCGCTGGCATGAATATCGGTTTGCGGATCGACGGCGGCGGCAGCCGCAGCCTCGGCCTGTGCGATCGCCGCCGCGTCGATCGTGCGGCCGTTCAGGACCGCTTCCACCTCTGTCAGCCGCAGCGGACGATCGCCGACCCCGATGACGCCCACGTGGGCGTTGCGCGCCTTGCCGCCGCCGTCCTGGTCGTACCAGAGCGCGGCCGCCGCCATGGCGAAGTCGCCGCGGCGCCGCGCGAATTCCTGGAATCCCCAACGCCGCGGCGCCGGCCAGGCCGGAAACCGAATCTCCGTGATGATCTCGTCGGGCTCGAGCAGCGTCATCAGCGGTCCGAGGAAAAAATCCGCCGCCTTGATGACACGCGCTCCCGCGGTGCCGATGGTGACGATCTCTGCCTCGCAGGCGAGCGCGATGCCGGGCATCTCGGCCGCCGGATCGGCATGCGCGATGCTGCCCCCGATGGTGCCGCGGTTGCGGATCTGATAATGCGCCACGTGGGCGACGGCGGCGATGAGCAGCGGATGCGCGACGCGCAAGCGCGCATCGGCCAGGATATCGCACCAGCGCACCATGGAGCCGAGCACGACGCCGCTCGCCGAAACATCGGTCTTGCGCAGCTCCGGCAGCTTGCGCAGATCGACCAGCAAGGCGGGCGCGGCGAGGCGGAACGCCAGCATCGGCACCAGGCTCTGGCCGCCGGCGATGAGCTTGGCGTCGCCGTTGCGTCCCGCCAAGAGCGCAACCGCCTCGGAGAGCTTGCTCGGGCAGGCATATTCGAAGGGCGGCAGTTTCATGCGATCCGCGCAGGTGCTGATGGGTTTCGCAAGAGCTCTATCCATCCTACAAATCAGAATGGAATCCCTACATCGCGCTCACTGAGCGGTCAACGTTGCGGCTTGGCGTCCAAGGCCCTACGGTCGCGGCTCGGGCGGGAGGGGAACCACATGGCATTGGCTTTGAGCTTGGCGGTCTGCGACTACGATCGCACGCGCGCGATCTTCGACGGCCGCGCGAAGATCGAGGGCTGTGATATCACGGCAGTGCCGCTGGAGCCCGAGGAGGCGTTTCACCGCGCCTTCAAGTTCAGCGAGTTCGATATCAGCGAGATCTCGCTCTCGAGCTACATCATGACCACCGCACGCGGCGACGCGCATTACGTCGCGATCCCGGCCTTCGTGTCGCGGCTGTTCCGGCACAGCGGCATCTACATCCGCACCGACCGCGGCATCGCCCGCGCGCAGGACCTCAAGGGCAAGACCATCGGGCTGCCGGAATATCAGATCACCGCCAATGTCTGGATCAGGGGCATCTTGAAGGACGAATACGGCGTCCTGCCGGCCGACATCAGATGGCGCCGCGGCGGCCTCGAGGATCCCGGCCGCGACGAACGCGCCTCCATCGCGCTGCCGCCCGAGATCGACCTCAA
>DASZKX010000333.1:0-4246 GCA_035552735.1 Xanthobacteraceae bacterium | reverse complement strand
ATCTCTGTCGTCCCGGCCGCAGAGCCGGGACCCATACGCCGCAGCCTATCGAGAGGACACGGCGTATGGGTCCCTGCTTCCGCAGGGACGACTGCGTGGAGAGGCTTTCGCACCCACGAAAGATGTGTGCATGCCGTAGCGCGCGCGGGGCGAGGTATGCCGCGACACGTCTGCGGCACTTACGAAACAAGCGCCAGAGTCGGAACACTAGCGCCGCAACAATGCGGCGCGCTTATTCAATTGCCGTCCGGTCGACCGCGCGCCCTGGCGTGGATGCCCGGGCCGTGGCCCTCATGGCCGGTATAGAAAAGACGCTCTCCGTCACATAGACTTGCCTTTACCTGGGAAGCTTACTTGACTGGAGGATCGCATGATTGGGATTCCGAGCTGGTTGCGCTTATGCGCCGTGGCTATCGGACTTGCGGCGGTTGGTTATGGAGCAGCGCCGGCGCGCGCGGCGGATATCATCGCCGATTGGCCGACGATCCAAATGCCGCCGGCGCCCACGTTGAAACCGGCGACGCTCGACCCCAAGACCACGGCGCTTCTCCTGTTCGACTTCTTGACCACGAACTGCAACGAGCGCCCGCGCTGCGTCGAAGCGGTCCCGAAGCTCAAGGCCCTGATGGACCGGGCCCGCGCGGCCGGCATGCTGGTCGCCTACACCCTGCCAGGCGGCGGCAAGATCGTAGATTCCGGCATCGCACCGCATGACGGCGAAGTGGTCGACCAGAAGCAAGGCGGACCCGACAAGTTCCTGGGCAGCGACCTCGACCAGCGGCTGAAGCAGCACGGCATCAAGACCGTTATCCTCTGCGGCACGTCGGCGCAAGGCGTCGGTCTCGGGACGGGCGCCGCGGCGGCACAGCGCGGCTATTACGTGGCCTATCCGGTGGATTGCCTGCCCTCGGAGAGCGCGTTCCGCGAGGCCTATGCGGCCTGGCACATGGGTGGGGGCGGACCACCCGTGACCACCAAGTGGGTGACCGTGACCCGCAGCGACATGATCAAGCTGGAGACAGCAAATCAGTAAAGCGCGGTGTGATGCTTGCGATCATGGCGCTCGCCGTTGTCGCCGACGCGTAGAAAGACCTGCGGTCCGCAATGACCGCGAGAAGAGCGTGCCGGTCGATTTGAGGGAGGACGCCTATGCGTTATCGAATCTCGATGGGTGCCGCCGCATTGGCAACTGCGCTGTTGGCGGCGCCGTCTCTCGCCCAGGTGGTCGATTTTGGCAAGTACCCCGCCTTCGTGGGCCAATGGGGACGCACCGGCCCGCCCAACAATTGGCGCCAGCTCGCCGGACCGCCTCCGCTGACGGCGGAAGCGTATGTCCGCAACACCGCCGATGGCGAGCTGATGCCCTCGACAAAAAACCAGTCGCCTCCGGACTTGCGGTACTTCAAGCCAACACAGAAGTGACCCGGGGCGCACGGCCGGCGGTGTCCACCCCCGCCTCGGCACTAAGGCCTGCACACATTTGCTGCCTTTGGCGCGCGCGGGGCGAGGAGCGCCGTGTCCGCCCGCCGCCAAAAAGAGACGTGGGCATGCCGTAGCGCCTCCGCGCGGGCGGAGATTTTGCTGAAATTACTCTAATCCGCCGCAACCGGTTGCGCGAAGCTGATGGTCACCCGCAGGCCGGGGCCGTTGTCGCTGAGCTCGAGTCGCGCATTGTGCAGGTCCGCGATCGCCTTGACGAGCGTGAGCCCGAGCCCGGTGCCCGGCGTGGTGCGGCTCGCTTCCAAGCGGACGAAACGCGACAGCACGCGTCCGCGGTCGGCTTCGGGCACGCCCGGACCGGTGTCGCTCACCATTGCTTCTACGGTCGCGGCCTGGTTCACGGCCATCAGGCAAATGATCGTGCCCTTGCCGGCATGGCGGATCGCGTTCTCCACCAGGTCGGCATAGGCCTGGGTCAGCAGCTCGCGGTCGCCCGTGATGTAGAGCTTGGGGCCGATCTTGGTCTCCAGCCGCTGACCGGCCTGCTCGGCCTCCGGGCCGTAGGCGTCCGCGACCGTCTCGAGGATGTCGGAGAGGTCCACCAGATCGAAGCGCGCGCGGCGGGCGCCCGCCTCGATCTCCGCGATCCGCAGCAAGGCGTCGAAGGTGGTGATGATCTGCTTGGCGTCCGAGGCCGCCGAGCGCAGCACCGCCTTGGCTTCGGCCACCGAATTCCCTTCCGCCTCGGCCAGCCGATGGAGCAGGCGCGTCATGGGCGTCTTCAAGTCATGCGCCGCATCGATGGTGATCTGGCGCGTCGTCTCCATGAGGGCTGAAAGCCGATCGAGCACGGTGTTCACCGATGCCGCCACGCGGTCGAGCTCGTCGCCGGAACCGGTGATCGGCAACCGGCGCGCCAGCTCGCCGGACGCATAGGCGGTCAGCGCCACCTCCGTGCGCCCCAGCCGCCGATCGATCCGCCATGCGATCATGGCAGCGCCCGCGATGCCCGCCATCACAACGAACGCGAGACTCCACATGAGCCCGCTGGTCAGCGCTTCCCGCGAATCCTCCACGATGTCCATTCCCTCCCCGACCACGAGGGTCTGGTCTCCCACGGGGCGGCCGTAGACGAGGACCGTCGCGGAACGGTATAGGGGATCTTCCTGCAGCCCAACATTGTCGGCTGGGATTTCGCGCCAGCCGATGAACGGCGACAATCCGGGCTCGCCGATCACAAGCTTGCCGTCGGCGTTGAACAGAGACGCGACCCGTTGCCGGCTGGAGGAGGAAAACACGAGGTCGGGCGGCTCGCGCTGCAGGCGGGCCGCGAGCGCGTCCGCGCCGGCCACGATATTCGTGCGCAGATGCGCCACGATCTCTTCACGTACCATCAAGTAGGTCACCGCGAAGGCGGCGACGACCGTGAAGGCGAACAGCGCGAGAAACAGCACGGCAATGCGGACGGCACCGGAGCGGTGGAATGCGATCATCGCCGCCGCATGCGATCGGCGGGCGAGGCGCCATCCAGGATGTAACCCATGCCGCGCTCGGTCCTGATCAACGGAACGTCAAAGGGCCGGTCCACCTTGGCGCGCAGCCGGCTGACATGGGTTTCGACGATCGACGACTTGGGATCGAACCTGAAATCCCACACCCGCTCGAGCAGCATCGTGCGCGTCATCAGCCTGCCGCGGTTGCGCATGAGCACCTCCAGGAGCTTGAACTCGCGCGGCATCAGATCGATCGCCTGGTCGCCGCGGCGCACCTTGCGGGCAACCAGATCCATGATCAGGTCGCCGGCCTGCAGCACCGTGGCTTCGCCCGCAATCGGGGGCCGGCGCGCGAGCGCATTGAGGCGAGCGATGAGCTCGGAAAAGGCAAACGGCTTGCCGAGATAGTCGTCGGCACCGGCTTCGAGACCTTCGACCCGGTCGTCGATCCCGCCGCGCGCCGTGAGGAACAGGATCGGGGTCTTGATGCCGGCGCCGCGCAGGGTCTTGACCAAGGCCATCCCGTCGATTCCCGGCAGCATGCGATCGATGACGGCCGCGTCATAGGCCACCGTCGTGGCCAGGACCAGGCCTTCGCGACCGTCACCCGAGTGGTCGACCTCGTGTCCAGCCTGACGCAGGCCTTTCTCGACAAAGGCCGCGGTCGGGAGGTCATCCTCGATGAGCAGAATCTTCATGACCGTTGAATTATAGCATCTTCGACACCTGCGGCATCGCGATTTCCGGCCGCGACGGCCGCCAGGGGTCTCGGGAGCGGCTGCACCAGCGTACAGATTAACAGCGAAAATGGCCGCAAAAGGCGCGGTTTCCGAACCTTACAAAATTGTATCCTTCCGGAAAGGTACCAGTAACGCCGCTCCTCCAAGAAGGCGCCGCCTGAACGCGGAAAAGAAAAGGTCTGGCGGCCGGGCAGGTGTCGACGCAGGGTTCCCCCAAATATCGCGTCGGCGCCATGCCGCGAGACTCTGAACTTGCTGCTTCAAACTTGCTGGTGGTCCGGGTCGAGGCTGGGTTTCCCAGGTCAGACTCGGACCATCGGCCCCATTATGCGGCGAGTGTTCAGAAATTACCCAATTGCCACGCGTTGCCGTACTATCGGGATACCGTCACCGGAGGCGGGCCGAATTTCAGTTGAGCCCGATCGCTCCGGATGCAGGGCAACGAGTCGAGGTTAACAACGGAGCGGGCCGAGGATCTTGAGCATGTACGCCGGATCCCAGGAGGCGCGTTTGCGCCGTCGCTTGATAGATAGCTTGTCGTCCACTTGCCGTACCAGGTTGAGGGCGAAGTGG
>DASZKX010000332.1:0-1835 GCA_035552735.1 Xanthobacteraceae bacterium | reverse complement strand
CGATCGCGCGCAGGCGCGCTGGTGACGAGCGAAGCCAGCAGCTCGTGCGCGGCCGTGGTCACCTGCTCCACGGCGCGCTCGAACGCGACTTGATTGGCCTGCGACGGCCGCGCAAAGCCGCTCAGCTTGCGCACGAATTGCAGCGCTGAGGCACGGATCTCCGTGTCCGTCGCCGGCGGCTGGAAGTTGTGCAAAGTCTTGATGCTGCGACACATGTACAGGTCCTCCTGCAAAGTTCCTCGCGAACCCGCGCCACGCTCCTGCTCGGGCGCGGACATGGCCGGACGGTCGCATGCAACGGCCGCATCGATCAAGCGGCCGATCGAGCGCTTGTGTGGGCGCGGCCGGGGCATCAAAGTGCGGCGCTCGTGCCGGGCCCGGTGGAGCGAAGAGAGGAGCCGTGATGAGGATCGGGATTCCCGACGACTATGCCGATGTGGTGCGAACGCTGCCGTCGTTTGCGAAAATGTCCGGCAATGCGGTCTCGATCTGGACCGATGCGATGCCCGATATCGATGCGCTGGCGGCGCGCTTCAAGGACGTGGAGGCGCTGGTGCTGCTGCGCGAGCGCACCCCGATCTCCGCGGCACTGGTCGCGCGTCTGCCGGCGCTGCGATTGATCACCATCAGCGGGCCCTATCCGAACATCGATGTCGCCGCCTGCACGGCGCACGGCGTCGCCGTGTGCGCCTCGGTGAACCGGGCCTCCATGGCGACCCCGGAACTGACCTGGGGGCTCATCATGGCGTCCATGCGCCACATCCCGGGTGAAGTCGCCCGTCTCAAGGGCGGTGGCTGGCAGCGCGATATCGGGCGCGTGCTGCACGGGCGCCGGCTCGGCATTTTCGGCTTCGGGCGGATCGGCAAGGTGGTGGCCGGCTATGGCCGTGCCTTCGGCATGCGGGTGCTGGTCTGGTCACGCGAGCGCGGCCGCGCGCAAGCCTTGGCGGAAGGCTTTGACGTGGCGGCCGGCCCCGACCAGCTTTTCGCGCATGCCGACGTGCTCTCCATTCATGTGCGGCTGACGCCCGAAACCCGCGGCTGCATCACCCGGGCGGATCTGGCGCGGATGCAACCCGGCTCGCTGTTCGTCAACACCAGCCGGGCCGAGCTGATCGAAGCCGGCGCGCTGGTCGAGGCGCTCAAGGCCGGCCGTCCCGGCGCGGCCGCGGTCGACGTGTTCGAGCACGAGCCGGTGCTGGGCGCGCGCGATCCGGTGCTGGCGCTGCCCAATGCCCTGTGCACGCCCCATCTGGGCTTTGTGGCGCTCGATCAGCTCGATGATTATTTTTCCGACCAGTTCGACCGCGTGCAGGCGTTCGAACGCGGCCAACCCGTCGACGTGATCAATCCGCAAGCGCTCGGAATCATTCGACTTTCAGATTGAGCTTCTTGATCAGCACCGACCACTTCGCCTCCTCGCGGTCGATGTCGGCGGCATATTGCTCGGGGCTCGATGGCAGTGGATCGCCGCCGTCGGCCGCGATGCGCTCGCGCACGTCAGGGGAGGCGACCAGCGCGCGCAGCTCCTTGTTGACCCGGGCAATGATCTCCTTGGGCGTGCCGGCGGGCGCCAGCAGGCCGTAATGCAAGACCGCCTCGAAGCCGGGCAGGCCGGATTCGTCCACCGTCGGCACCTCGGGGAACAGGCCTGAGCGGGCCGGTCCCGCCACCGCGATCGCCCGCAGGCTGCCGCCGCGCAGGCTGCCCATCGCGGGCGCGATGACATTGAAGCCGACCGGCACGTGCCCGCCCAAGAGATCCGTGGTGAGGGCCGCGGTCCCCTTGTAGGGGATGATGGTCATCTCGGCGCCGGACATCGACTTGAACAGCTC
>DASZKX010000331.1:0-14945 GCA_035552735.1 Xanthobacteraceae bacterium | reverse complement strand
GCATCCACCATCTTCACCCGCGCGGTTGATCCGCTCATTCCGAAGATCGCCGCCGATCTCGCCATCGATGTGAAGACCGCGGCCCTGCTGTCGACCGCCTTCACGTTTCCCTATGCGCTGGTGCAGCCGGTACTGGGCGCGTTCGGCGATCATTTCGGCAAGACGAGGCTGATGAATTTCTGCTTGCTGGTGGTGGCGTTGGCGGCGCTGGTGTGCGCGGTCGCGACGAGCTTTCCGACCCTGGTCGCCATGCGGGTGGTGGCCGGATGCGTCGCCGGCGGCTTGTTTCCAATCGCGCTGGCGCTGATCGGCGATCTGGTGCCGGTGCAGCAACGACAAGTCGCGATCGGCCGGCTGCTGGCGGTCGGCCTCAGCGGCAATCTCGTGGGCGCCTCCATTGCGGGCGTGATCGCCGACCTGGTCGGCTGGCGCGGTGTGTTCGGGGTGTTCGGGCTGTTCGCCCTGATCATGACGGTCACGGCGTATCTGGCGTTGCGCGGCCACGATCAGGACAAGCGGCCGCCGTTTCGCCTCGCCGCGGTGCTGGCCGGTTTCCGCAGCGTGTTCGCCGATCCGCGCGCCAAGGTCTGCTTCGGATCCGTGTTCCTGGAAGGCCTGTTCATCCATGGGGTATTTCCCTATGTGGCGCTGTTGCTGCTGGCGACCGGCGAGACGCGCGCGTCGATTGCAGGGCTGGTGATCGCCGCATTCGGGCTGGGCGGAGTGGTCTATTCCATCCTGGTCTCCGTCCTGGTCGCCCGCATTCCCCAGCGCTGGCTGATGATCATCGGCGGCTGCGTGGCGGCCGCCATGCTGCTGCTGATCGCGTTGAACCTGCCTTGGTATGAGCAGATCGGGGTCTATGCCGTGCTCGGCTTCGGCTTCTATCTGCTGCATGGCTCGATCCACGTGCACGTGACAGAGCTTTCCCACACGGCGCGCGGCGCCGCGACCTCACTGCATTCCAGTACCTTCTATCTCGGCCAAGCCATGGGCCCGATCTACTACGGATATACCTTCGCCCATGGCGAAGTCGGTCCGAGCCTGATGGCGGGCGCCGTGGTGATCGTCGCGGTCGGGCTCGTTTGTGCGCGCCTTTTGCGCCATCCAGTGCAAGGGCATTGAGCCAACCTCCCGCAAGACGGCTGGTGATTAGCGTAAGCCTTTGATAATTCACGAGGCCGTGCCGACGGCTCCAATGAAGCAGCAGCGATCAAGCTCCTTGAATCTCATAAGTATCGGAGCAAGACGGCGCGCGACTCCACAATTCGCAGCTGTTTTGATGTTTGATAACGATCTGTTCTAGGAAAATTTTGCATGGCCGCTACGCATTAAAATTTTTTAGGCTCGCCTCCTTGCGGGCACATTTCCACCCCACCCTCCGACACTGCGAATGGGTCGTTGGGTCGGGTGGGGATCGCTTCAATCTTCGCAAGGTGAGTAGACGAGCCGGTCACGGCGCGAACCAGTTTTCGTGGCTACTGCGGTTTGCAGCTCGTTCGACGAAGCCCCCCCCGAGTTCGCTTTGACTTAAAACGGAGGGGGTAATGAAGTCACCTGTCGTCAAACGTTCAATCGTCATCGCTGGCCACAAGACCAGCGTCAGCCTCGAAGATGCTTTCTGGAAGGGACTGAAGGAGATCGCGACCGGGCGCGGCCTGACCTTGTCGGAGATGGTGGGAGCGATCGATTCGGCGCGCGCACAAGGCAACCTGTCGTCGGCGCTTCGCCTCTTCGTCCTCGATCACTATCGCGCCCAAATCAGCCTGGAGGCGGACGGACGAACGTTTCCTCGCGCCGACGTCGAGCAAGATGCCGACAAGCCGCTGAGCTACGCCGGAGCCTCGGGGGCGTGATCGGCAAGCCCGGCTTGCTCAGCTACGCCGGAGCCTCGGGGGCCTCATCGGCAAGCCCGGCTTAGTGCATTGCGTTTCGGTAGAGAGACATCAGCTCGGCATGGATCTGGGCAATCATCGGCACTTGGCCGGATTGCCTGGAGCGGTCGAGAATTGAGTCTTCGCTGCCGAGCGCAACCCATAGGCTTCGCAGGCTGATCAAAACCGAACGGCGCTCGGGGTCGGCGACGACGCGTATCGCGCGTTCGCATTCGGCCGCTTTAACCCAAGGGTCTATTTGAAGCATTGGGTCTATTTGTAGCATCACACAGGTCCCGGAAGGATTCCGAAGCCTAGTGTGTCCGCAATGCCGGAGAGTTTCCATAGGGCCTAGCTGATTTGCCGCGAGTGCGACAAAGTTGCCACATCTTTGGCGAGGCCGCCGTTGCGGCGTGTCGTTCTGGCCACACGTGGCACAAATCCTACCAACCGGATTCACGCGCGGTGGTTTGACGCTGGGCCGAAATGCGCGTTGGCGCCGATAAGGGCGAGTGGGGCCTGTTTGACAGCTTAAGCCCTTGATACTACTTGCGCAGGGTACTTCTGCCTGGGGTCATTTCGAGCGAACGGAGCCGCCTGTTGACGGACCGCATCACGCCCATCGTCAAGCCGAAGACCGTCGCCATCATCGGGGCCGGCGTGGTCGGACTCGGCATCGCTTGGCGGCTCGCTGCCCGCGGGGTCGAGGTTGCGGTGTTCGACAAAGGCTCGGCCGGCGCGGGCGCGACCCATGCGGCGGCCGGCATGCTGGCCGCCTGTGCCGAAGCCGAGCCGGGCGAGGAGGCCCTGGTGGCGCTTGGGCGCGACAGCCAGGCGCGCTGGCCGGCCTTTGCGGACGAGCTCAAGCAGGCCTCCGGCATCGACGTGGACCTGCGCCGCGAGGGCACGCTGGTCATCGCGCTCACTGCCGATGACCAAGCCCGGCTGTTTCATCATCTCGAATTCCAAAAGAAGCTCGATCTGCCGCTGCAATGGATCTCGGCGGCCGAGACGCGGCGGCGCGAGCCCCACCTGGCTGGCAAGCTGGCGGGCGCGGTGTTCAGCCCGGAAGACCATCAGGTCGACAATCGCAAGCTCGCCGCCGCCTTGGCGGTAGCCGCGCAGGCGGCAGGCGCCCGCATCCACGAGCATCAGCCGGTGGCCGCGATCTCGAGCCAGGGCCGGCGCGTCGACGGCGTCGTGCTGGCCGATGGACGCCAGCATGCAGCCGACACGGTGGTGCTGGCGGCCGGCGCCTGGTCGCGCGGCATCGCGCGTAGCATCGCCGATATGGCGCCGCAATCGCTGCCGCCGGTGCGCCCGATCAAAGGCCAGATGCTGGCCCTGCGCATGGACCCGGCCGCGCCACTCGTCAGCCACGTCATCTGGGGGCCGGGCATCTATCTGGTGCCGCGCCGCGACGGGCGACTCATCATCGGCGCCACCGTGGAGGAGAAGGGATTTGATTCCACGCTGACCGCCGGCGGCCTGCTGACGCTCCTGGAGGCGGCCTGGCGGGCGGTGCCGGCCATCGAGGAATTGCCGATCGATGAAATGTGGGTCGGCCACCGGCCGGGCAGCCGTGACGATGCCCCGATTCTCGGACCGGCGCCGCTCGACGGACTCATCTATGCCACCGGCCACCATCGCAACGGCATCCTGCTCGCGCCGGTGACGGCGGACACGATCGCGCGCCTGGTACTCGACGGCACGCTCGATCCGGCCATCCGGCCGTTCGGCATCGAGCGGTTCACGCCCGCCAAGGCGGCGGAGTAGAATGGCCGAAGATGAGTGGTCACATGACTAATTCCGACCTGACGCACGCGGGCGCCCAAATCCGGATCAACGGGGAGGACGAGCCCCTGGTGGCGGCGACGCTCGCGGCGCTCTTGGAGGAGAAGGCGGTGGATGTTGCCCAACGCGGGATCGCGGTCGCGCTCAACGGCGCCGTCATTCCGCGCGCGGCCTGGCCGCAAACCCGGCTGCAGGCCGGTGACACCGTCGAGATCGTGCGCGCGCGCCAAGGTGGTTGACCCTATCGGGAGCTGCTCCATGTCCGACCGCAACTTATCCACCCCCAAGGGGTCCGACCCGCTTATCATCGCGGGCCGCGAATTCGGCTCGCGCCTGTTCCTCGGCACCGCCGGCTATCCCAACCGCAAGCTGATGCTCGATTCGATCGCGGCGAGCGGGACCGCGATGGTGACGGCCTCGATCCGCCGGATCAGCCTCGCGGGCGACGACGAGAGTCTCGTCGATCTGGTCCCCGAGCACATCCATTTCCTGCCCAATACGGCCGGCTGCCAAACCGCCAAGGACGCGGTGCTGACCGCCGAGCTCGCGCGCGAAGCGCTCGACTCGAGCTGGGTCAAACTCGAGGTCATCGGCGACCGGGAGCTGCTCTATCCGGACACCGAGGAGCTGCTGCGTGCGACCGAAATGCTGGTGGCCAAGGGATTCACCGTGCTGCCCTATTGCACCGAGGATCCGGTGGTCTGCCGCAAGCTCGCCGATGCGGGCGCCGCAGCGGTGATGCCGCTCGGCTCTCCCATCGGCTCGGGGCTGGGCATCGCCAATCCGCACCTGATCGAATTGATCTGCACGCGATCGCCGGTGCCGGTGGTGCTCGACGCCGGCATCGGCACGGCCTCCGACGCGGCGCTCGCCATGGAGCTCGGCTGCGCCGCGGTGCTGCTCAATACGGCGGTATCGAAGGCGCGCGACCCGGTCTTGATGGCGGCCGGCATGCGCGCGGCTGTCGAGGCCGGCCGGCTGGCGCGGCTGGCGGGACGGATTCCCAAGCTGAGCCATGCCGAGCCGTCGAGCCCGCAATTCGGCCTGGTGACGTGAAGCTTCCCGATCCGCCGCTCCTCCTGGTCACCGACCGCCAACAGGCCCGCCTGCCGCTCGCCGAGGTGGTGACGGCGGCATTGGTGGCCGGCTGCCGCTGGGTGAGCGTGCGCGAGAAGGACCTTTCCGCCGACGATCAGATCGCGCTCGTCCGCACCCTCCAGCCGACCGCGCGGCGTCATGGCGCCCGCCTCACGGTGCATGGCGGTGCCGCGCTGGCGCAGGCCTGCGGGGCCGATGGGGTGCACCTGCCCGCCGGCAGCGATGCGGCGCGCAGCCGCGCCCTATTGGGGGCCAACAAGCTCATCGGCGTCTCGATCCACACCATCACCGAGGCCGAGGCGATCGATCCCGGCACGGTGGACTATGCGATCGCCGGGCCGGCCTTCGAGACCGCGAGCAAGCCCGGCTATGGGCCCGAGATCGGCCGCAAAGGTCTCGCCGAGATCGCGCGGGCGGCGCGCGTTCCGGTCCTCGCCATCGGCGGCATCAACGTCGCCCGCGTGGCCGAGGTGCTGGCCGCCGGCCCGGCCGGTGTCGCAGTCATGGGTGGGGTCATGCGGGCGACCGATCCGGGGCAGGCCATGAAGGCGCTGCTGGCGACGGTTGCCGGAAAGCGGCAGTAGGCGCCTACGCCAACCCTAACCGCGGCCGCGGTAGGGCGCGACACCCTGATCCGGCACCCAAACCCCTGCCGGCAACCGGCCGGATTGCCAGAACACATCGATCGGCATACCGCCGCGGGGATACCAATAGGCACCGATGCGCAGCCATTTCGGCCGCAGCAGAGCGACCAGCCGCTTGCCGATCGTAACCGTGCAGCCCTCGTGGAGGGCGCCGTGATTGCGAAAGCTGGTGAGATAGAACTTCAGGGATTTCGATTCCAGCAGCCACTTCGCCGGCACATAGTCGATGACCACATGGGCGAAGTCCGGCTGTCCAGTGACCGCGCAGAGCGTGGTGAACTCCGGCGCCGTGAAGCGGGCGAGGTAATTGGTGTCGGGATGGGGATTGGCGACGCGATCAAGCTGCGCGGCCTCCGGGGAGGCTGGAATGCGGCTCGGGCGGCCGAGCAGCGGCGGGCGGGACATGGGTCTCACAATCGCTGAGTTGCGGCGAAGGGGGTTATCGGCCCGCCTCGCCGGGGTCGCAATCCTTTTGTGACCAAGCCCTTGCGATCGGCCCCTGATCCCTTACAAGCGCGGCTGACGACACAGCAGGCAGGGGCCCAATGACCGCCATCGTGGATATCATCGGCCGCGAAATTCTCGACAGTCGCGGCAATCCGACCGTCGAGGTCGATGTCGAGCTCGAGGACGGCTCCAAGGGCCGCGCCGCGGTGCCCTCGGGCGCCTCCACCGGCAAGCACGAGGCGGTGGAGCTGCGCGACGGCGACAAGGGTCGCTATCTCGGCAAGGGCGTCCGCAAGGCCCTCGACGCGATCAATGGCGAGATTTTCGACGCGATCGGCGGCATGGACGCGGAGGCGCAGAGCAAGATCGACGAGACCATGATCGCGCTCGACGGCACGCTAATCAAGGCCCGGCTCGGCGCCAATGCGGTGCTCGGCGTCTCGCTCGCGGTCGCGAAGGCGGCGGCTGCCGCCAGGGCGCTGCCGCTCTATCGCTATGTGGGCGGTGTCGCGGCACGGCTCTTGCCGGCGCCCATGATGAACATCGTCAACGGCGGCGTGCATGCCGACAATCCGATCGACTTTCAGGAATTCATGATCATGCCGGTCGGCGCCGCCTCGTTTGCGGAAGGCCTGCGCGCCGGCTCGGAGATTTTCCACACCCTCAAGGCGGCGCTGCACGCCGCCGGCCACAACACCAATGTGGGCGATGAAGGCGGTTTTGCCCCCAATCTGCAATCGGCCGATGCTGCCCTCGACCTGGTCATGCAGGCGATCGAGAGCGCCGGCTACAAGGCCGGAAAGGACATCGTCCTGGCGCTCGATCCGGCCTCCACCGAGTTCTTCAAGGACGGCGCTTATCACTATGAAGGCGAAGGGAAAACGCGTTCGCCCGAGCAGCAGGCCAAGTACCTGGCGGAACTCGTGTCCCGCTATCCGATCGTGTCCATCGAGGATGGCATGGCGGAGGACGATTTCGTCGGCTGGAAAATTCTCACCGATTTGATCGGCGACCGGTGCCAATTGGTGGGCGACGACCTGTTCGTGACCAATGTGACGCGGCTCGCGCAGGGCATCAAGGACGGCCTGGCCAACTCGATCCTGATCAAGGTCAACCAGATCGGCACCCTCAGCGAGACGCTGGCGGCGGTCGAGATGGCGCATCGGGCGGGCTACAGCGCCGTGATGTCGCACCGTTCGGGCGAAACCGAGGACGCCACCATCGCGGATCTCGCGGTCGCCACCAATTGCGGACAGATCAAGACCGGCTCGCTCGCCCGCTCTGACCGCACCGCCAAGTACAACCAGCTCCTGCGCATCGAGGAGGAGCTGGGCCCGCAGGCACAATATGCCGGCCGGCGCACCTTGAAGGGGGCCCGGTAGGGCACCAGGTCGGGCTTGCCCGACTTGGTCATCAAAGAGGTGGCCGGAGCGGTGCGTTAAAGGGGCATTAACGCGGTGCCATCATTTTGGCGCCATGGTGATGCGCCGACGGCTCCGCAACTTTCTCAACGCGATCGCGCTCTACGCGATCGCGGCGCTGCTCATCGGCTATTTCGGGGTCAACGCCTATACGGGCGAGCACGGCCTGATCGCAAAACGCGATCTCGACCAGGATATCGCGCAATTGACGTTCGATCTCGACACCGTCAAGGCCGAGCGTGCGGTTTGGCAGCGACGGGTCTCGCTGTTGAAATCCGACAATATCGACCCCGACCTGCTCGACGAGCGCGCGCGTGCGTTGCTCGACGACGTGGATGCGCGCGACCTCACGCTCATGCTCAAGCGCCGATAGAAACGGCACCGTGGCGGCATTGCGCTGCGCCAGCCGGCGGCTATAAAGCCCCCGACAGGATTCCGCCGCCGCATTCGCGACGGCCGGCTGTTCCTGCGAATGCTGCATTGACTTGGTCGCCTCATTGACTTGGTCGCGTTATTGACTTGGTCGCGTTTTCTGACCCAAAACCGGATTCCACTTTTCCTCAAAATGCTTTAAGGGGAAGGGCGGCCATTGGCCCAGTTCGCGGCCGCCGTTGTCGAGGAGACCCATGGCCGTCGCCAGCCCCAAGCAAGCCACTCAGACTGCCCCGATGCGGCGCCCCACCGCCGGCGAAGAGCCGGTGAAAATGGTGCCTGAATTCAGCAAGGAGCAGGAGCTCACCGCCTTCCGCCGCATGCTGCGGATCCGGCGTTTCGAGGAGAAAGCCGGTCAATTGTACGGGATGGGGCTGATCGGGGGTTTCTGCCACCTCTATATCGGCGAGGAGGCGGTCGTCGTCGGCATGCAGATGGTGCTCAAGCCGGGCGATCAGGTCATTACCGGCTATCGCGACCATGGCCACATGCTGGCCTGCGGCATGGACCCCAAAGGCGTCATGGCCGAGCTGACCGGCCGGCGCGGGGGCTATTCCAAGGGCAAGGGCGGCTCGATGCACATGTTTTCGGTGGAGAAGGGCTTTTTCGGCGGCCACGGCATCGTCGGCGCGATGGTGCCGCTCGGCACCGGCCTAGCCTTCGCCAACAGATACCGCGGCAACGATCATGTCTGCCTCACCTATTTCGGCGATGGCGCCTCCAATCAGGGGCAGGTCTATGAGAGCTTCAACATGGCGAAGCTCTGGGATCTTCCCGTGATCTACGTGATCGAGAACAATCAATACGGCATGGGAACGTCGGTCGCCCGCGCCTCGGCGACCACCAACCTCTCCATGCGCGGGCTGTCCTTCGATGTCCCGGGCGAGCAGGTCGACGGCATGGATGTGCGCGCCGTCAAGGCCGCCGGCGAGAAGGCGGTGACCTGGTGCCGCGAAGGCAACGGGCCGATCATCCTCGAGATGCTCACCTATCGGTACCGCGGCCATTCCATGTCGGATCCGGCCAAATACAGGCCCAAGGAGGAAGTCGACAAGGTGCGCACCGAGCACGATCCGATCGAGCAGGTGCGGGCGCGGCTCTTGGCCAAATCCTTCGCGACAGAGGACGAGCTGAAGAAGATCGACGCCGAGGTGCGCGCCATCGTCAACGAGGCATCGGAGTTCGCCACCCACGACGCGGAGCCGGATCCAGCCGAGCTCTACACCGACGTCGTGCAATAATCGCGCATCAGGCTCAAAAACCCCCATGCCCATCCAAGTCTTGATGCCCGCCCTCTCGCCCACGATGGAGAAGGGCAATCTCGCCAAATGGCTGAAGCGGGAAGGCGATCCAGTGAAGCCGGGGGATGTCATCGCCGAGATCGAGACCGACAAAGCCACCATGGAGGTGGAGGCGATCGACGAGGGCACGCTCGGGAAGATCCTGGTGGCGGAAGGCACTAATGACGTGGCGGTCAACACCCCGATCGCCACCATCGTGGCGGACGGCGAGGACGCGGGTGCGGTCAAGGATGCGGGCCAGGCCGGCCAACCGAAAACGGCTTCCTCCAAGCCCGCCGCCGCGCCGGCAAAAGCGGCGGCGCCGACCGTCGCGCCGCCGAAGCTCGAAATAACGCCCGAGGCCGATCTGCCCCCCGGCACCGAGATGGTGACCATGACGGTGCGCGAGGCCTTGCGCGACGCCATGGCGGAGGAGATGCGCCGCGACGCCGATGTCTTCGTGATGGGCGAGGAGGTCGCCGAATACCAGGGCGCCTACAAGGTCACCCAGGGCCTGTTGCAGGAATTTGGCGCCCGGCGCGTCATCGATACGCCCATTACCGAGCACGGCTTCGCTGGGCTCGGGGTCGGGGCGGCGCTCGCCGGCCTCAAGCCCATCGTGGAATTCATGACCTTCAATTTCGCCATGCAGGCCATGGACCAGCTGATCAACTCCGCCGCCAAGACCCGCTACATGTCGGGCGGCCAGGTCGTGGTATCGATCGTGTTCCGCGGACCGAATGGTCCGGCTTCGCGCGTCGGGGCCCAGCACAGCCAGGACTACACCTCCTGGTACTCGCACATTCCGGGTCTCAAGGTGGTCGCCCCCTATAGCGCGGCCGACGCCAAGGGCCTGCTAAAGGCGGCGATCCGCGATCCCAATCCGATCATGTTTCTCGAGAACGAAATTCTTTACGGCCAGAGCTTTCCGGTGCCCAAGCTCGACGACTATGTGGTGCCGATCGGCAAGGCCAAGGTCGTGCGACCGGGCAGCCATGTCACGCTGGTTGCCTGGTCGATGGGCATGAACTATGCGCTCAAGGCGGCCGAAGCGCTCGCCAAGGAGGGCATCGAAGCCGAGGTCATCGATCTGCGTACCCTCAAGCCCATGGATACCGAAACCGTCATCGCCTCGGTGAAGAAGACCGGCCGTCTGGTGACGGTAGAGGAGGGCTGGCGGCAGTCCGGTGTCGGCGCCGAGATCGCGGCCCGCGTGATGGAGCAGGCGTTCGATTGGCTCGATGCGCCGGTCCTGCGCGTCACCGGCAAGGACGTGCCGATGCCCTATGCGGCCAATCTCGAGAAGCTCGCTCTGCCCTCGGTCGCCGAAGTGGTCGAGGCCGCCAAGTCCGTCTGTTACCGCTGACCTCCTGAGCGAGCACCATGCCGGTCAACATCCTCATGCCCGCGCTGTCGCCCACCATGGAGAAGGGCAATCTCTCCAAGTGGCTCAAGAAGGAAGGCGACCAGGTCAAGGCCGGCGACGTGATCGCCGAGATCGAGACCGACAAGGCGACGATGGAATATGAATCGATCGACGATGGCGTGCTGGCCAAGATCGTGGTGCCGGAAGGCACGCAAGACGTGTCGGTCAATGCGCTCATCGCCGTGCTGGCGCAGGAAGGCGAGGACCCCAAGGCAGCCGCGGCCGCGGCCCCGAAGGGCGCCGCGCCCGCTGCGAAACAGACCGAGGCTCCTGCGAAAACGACAGACGCCAGAGCCCCCTCACCCCAGCCCTCTCCCCCTCGGGGCGAGGGAGTCGCGCCGAGCCCGCCGCCGGTACCGAGTGCTCCCCCTCCCCAAAGGAAAGAGGGTCGGGAGGAGGGGGGGCCGGCGGAAAATTTGGGCGCACGTGTCTTTGCCTCGCCGTTGGCGCGGCGGTTGGCAAAGGGTGCCGGCATCGAGCTCACACGCATCCAGGGCAGCGGACCGCATGGACGCGTAATTGCGCGCGACGTCGAGACGGCGAAGTCCGGCGGCGGTCTCCAGGCTGCGAGCCCCGCGGCCGGAGCCACCCCGGCTCCCGCCGTCGCGCTCTCGATGTCGGACCAGCAAATCCGGGCGCTTTACGAGGACGGCAGCTACGAGATCATTCCGCACGACGGCATGCGCCGCACCATCGCGCAGCGGCTCACCGCCTCGGTGCAGACCATTCCGCATTTCTACCTGACCATCGATTGCAATGTCGGCAAGCTGCTGGACGCGCGCGAGGAGATCAATGCGGCCGCTCCCAAGGACAAGGACGGCAAGCCGGCCTATAAGCTTTCGGTCAACGATTTCGTCATCAAGGCGCTGGCGCTGGCCTTGCAGCGGGTGCCCGACGCCAATGTGAGCTGGACCGACAGCGGCATGCTCAAGCACAAGCATTCCGACATCGGCGTCGCGGTGGCGATGCCGGGCGGCCTGATCACGCCGATCATCCGCGGCGCCGAGACCAAGTCGCTCTCCACCATCTCCAACGAGATGAAGGACCTCGCGGTGCGGGCGCGCGGACGCAAGCTCAAGCCGAATGAATATCAGGGCGGCACCACCGCGGTCTCCAACCTCGGCATGTATGGCATCAAGGACTTCACCGCCGTGATCAATCCGCCGCACGCCACCATCCTGGCGGTCGGCGCCGGCGAGGAGCGCGCGGTCGTGAAGAACGGCAAGATCGAAGCCGCCCAAATCATGAGCGTCACGCTGTCGTGCGATCACCGCGCGGTCGACGGCGCGCTCGGGGCGCAGCTCATCGGCGCGTTCAAGGTCTTGATCGAGAACCCGGTGATGATGGTGGTTTGAGACCAATGGCTGACACCGATTTCGACATCATCATCATTGGCTCCGGTCCGGGCGGCTATGTCACCGCGATCCGCGCCGCCCAGTTGGGCTTCAAGACCGCGATCGTGGAGCGCGACTATCTGGGCGGCATCTGCCTTAATTGGGGCTGCATCCCGACCAAGGCGCTGCTGCGCTCGGCCGAGATCTATCACTACATGCAGCACGCCAAGGACTACGGGCTGTCGGCCGGCAATGTCGGCTACGATGCCGCCGCCGTGGTGCAGCGCTCGCGCAACGTATCCAAGCGCCTCAATGACGGCGTCGGCTTCCTGATGAAGAAGAACAAGGTCACCGTCATCTGGGGCGAGGCGAGCATCGACGCGCCCGGTAAGGTGAGCGTCAAGGCATCGAAGAACGCCGCTCCCAAGGGCGCGCTTGGCCCAGGGGCCTACCAGCCCAAGCACGTGATCATCGCGACCGGCGCACGCCCACGCGTCGTGCCCGGGCTCGAGCCCGACAAGAAGCTCATCTGGACCTATTTCGAGGCGATGGCGCCCGACCGCATGCCGAAATCGCTGCTGGTCATCGGCTCCGGCGCGATCGGGGTGGAGTTCGCGAGTTTTTACCGCACGTTCGGCGCCGAGGTGACGGTGGTCGAGGTGCTGCCGCAAATTCTCCCGGTCGAGGACGCCGAAATCGCCGCCTTCGCCCGCAAGTCCCTCGAGAAGCAGGGCATCAAGATCCTGACCGGCGCCAAGGTGGTGAGGCTCGACAAGAAGCCGGACAGCGTGACCGCCACAATCGACGACGGCAAAGGCGGCACCCAATCGCTTGACGTCGAGCGCGTCATCTCGGCGGTCGGGGTCACCGGCAATATCGAAAATCTCGGTCTCGAGAAGCTGGGCGTGAAGACCGATCGCGGCACCATCGCGGTCGATCAATTCAATCGCACCAGCGTGCCCGGCATCTATGCGATCGGCGACGTGGCCGGCCCACCCATGCTGGCGCACAAGGCCGAGCACGAGGGCGTCATCTGCGTGGAGGCGATCAAGGGCCTCAAACCGCATCCCATGGACAAGCGGCTGATCCCGGGTTGTACCTATTGCTCGCCGCAGATCGCCTCGGTCGGCCTCACCGAGCAGGCCGCGAAGGACAAGAAGCTCGATATTCGGGTCGGACGCTTTCCGTTCGTGGGCAACGGCAAGGCGATCGCGCTCGGCGAGGACCAAGGCCTGGTCAAGGTGATCTTCGACAAAGCCACCGGGCAACTGCTCGGCGCCCACATGGTCGGCGCCGAGGTCACCGAGCTGATCCAGGGCTATGTGGTGGCGATGAATCTGGAAACCACCGAAGCGGAGCTCATGCACACGGTCTTCCCGCATCCGACGCTGTCCGAGATGATGAAGGAAGCGGTGCTCGATGCTTACGGGCGCGTGTTGAACATTTGAGGCGCCCCAGCGACCGCCGGCCGTCGCCGCGCTTCGAACCCGACCGCTGTTTCGGGGGGCCGCGCTTTTCAGCGTGATCGACTGCAAGCCGGAAGTCCCAAGCCGGAAGTCTGCTGCCATTTTTTCCGAGATGCCGCGGGGCTGTTCGAGGCAATCCTGCCGATTGCCTGTCCGTCATATTCATCCTGCGTTCACCTGGAATCGGGCAGGTTCGCGGCGGGGATCGTTCTTCCAAGCCGGGCCGCTCTCTCTATTCCAACCCGCCTCCGCGAGGGGGCCCGTTCCATTTGCCTTTCAAATGAGCAGCCATGACCAATGCCTGTGCTTCCGCGACCGCCCTCGTGAGCGCTCAACAATTGCGCGAGGACGAGGGGCACCGGCCGCAGGGGCCGGTGGTCGAATTTCCGACGGCGGGTCGAAGCCAGCGACAAAGCGGGGTTGGCTTCGGCACGGTCGCCGCCCTTTTCATCCTGCTCCTCGCCATCACCTCGATTCCCATCGTGCTGCATCCCTGGCCGCCGATGTCCGATTACATCAATCACCTGGCGCGCATGCAGGTGATCGCGACCATCAACAGCGATCCGGACCTCGCGCGTTTCTATGAGATCGACTGGCAGGTCATCCCGAATCTGATGATGGATTTGATCGTTCCGTCGCTGGTGCGGGTGGTGAACGTCTACCTGGCCGGGCAAATTTATACCATCTCGAGCTTCGTGCTGATCCTGTCCGGAACGCTGGCGCTGCACCGCCAGCTCTTCGGGCGCTGGTCGGTGCTGCCCTTGATCGGCTTTCCGCTGCTCTACAACAACGTGTTCCTGGTCGGCACGATGAACTACGTGTTCGGCATCGGGCTCGCGCTGTGGGCGTTGACGAGCTGGATCGGGCTGCGCGAACGCAACCCCGTGCTGCGGCTGGCGGTGTCGACGCTGTTCATCCTGGGACTGTTCTTCTGCCATCTGTTCGCCGTCGGGGTCTACGGCGTCGGCCTCCTGGCCTTCGAGCTCCATCGGCTGTGGATCCAAGCGACCCGGTTGCGCCATGCAGCGACCGGACGGCGCAGCGGCGCGGCGGCCGCCAAGCTGCTCCTGGATTTTGTCGTCACCGGCCTGCCGTTCCTGCCCATCCTGCCCTTGTTGATGATGAGTCCCACCTGGGGCCTGCGCCAGACCTTCGCCTGGGAGCTCCCGGGCAAGCTGGAAGGCCTGGTCTACATCATCGAGGTCTATTCCCACGGCGCCGCCTTCTTCTTTACCGCCGCGGTCGCGTTCGCGATCGGCTGGGCCACGCGTCACCGCGCCCTCAGCTTCCATGCGGTCGGGGTGGGCCTGCTGGTGATCGGCGTGGTGGTCTACATGGCGCTGCCGCGGGTCATCTTCGAAACCTACATGGCGGACCAACGGCTGCCGATCTCGCTCGCCTTCATGCTGATCGCCTGCACCGACCTCGACCTGCGCGACAAGATCGTGCGGCGGGGCTTTGCGGCGGTGCTGGTGATCATGCTGGTCATCCGGGTTGGCGAAGTCGAGAGCATGTGGAGCTCGCTGTCGGGGGGCATCGATTCGTTTCGCCAATCCGTCCAGCTGATCGACCGCGGCGCCAAGGTGCTGGTCGCCTATGCGGATCCGGACGGCGGCGATGACGTGCACGATCTCGGCCTCGTCCATGCGGATTGTTTCGCCATCATCGAGCGCTCCGCATTGGTGACGACCGCGTTCACCGTCGTCGGCAAGCAGATCATGCATGCGCG
>DASZKX010000330.1:0-1976 GCA_035552735.1 Xanthobacteraceae bacterium | reverse complement strand
GGGTCGATCGCATCGCGGCCGGCGTGCTGCGCCAGAAGGCCCCGCCGCTGGCGGAGCAATTGGCATGGGCCGGCACCTTTCATGCGATCGGGGCGCGGCTGTTGCGGGAATACGCGCAACACATCGGCCTCGACCGCGCCTTCACCATCCACGACCGCGAGGATTCCGCTGACCTGATGAACCTCGTTCGCCACGATCTCGGCTTCTCCCGGACCCAGCAGCGCTTCCCCGCCAAGGGCACCTGCCTGGCCATCTACTCGCGCGCCGTGAATGCGCAGGCGCCGCTCGAGGATGTGCTCGGCTCGTTCTTTCCGTGGTGCGCCATGTGGGAGGCGGAGCTGCGGGCGCTGTTCGCCGCCTATGTGGAGGCCAAGCAGCATCAATGCGTGCTCGATTACGACGACCTCCTGCTCTACTGGTCGCACATGATGGCCGAGCCGGCGATCGCCAGCGACGTCGCCGGCCGCTTCGATCACGTGCTAGTCGACGAATATCAGGATACCAACCGGCTGCAGGCCTCCATCCTGCTCGCCCTCAAGCCGCGCGGCGACGGCCTCACCGTGGTCGGCGACGATGCGCAATCGATCTACTCGTTTCGCGCTGCGAGCGTGCGCAATATCCTGGACTTCCCGGGACATTTCCGGCCGCGCGCCGAGATCATCACGCTTGAGCGCAACTACCGCTCGACCCAGCCGATCCTGGCGGCCGCCAACGCCGTGATCGAGCTGGCCGAGGAGCGCTTCACCAAGAACCTGTGGTCGGAACGCGTGGGCGGCGAGCGTCCGCATCTGGTCACGGTGCCGGACGAATCCGCGCAGGCGCGCTACGTGGTCGAGAAGGTCCTGGAGAATCGCGAAGCCGGCCATGCCTTGAAGACCCAGGCGGTGCTGTTCCGCGCCTCGCATCACAGCGGCGCGCTCGAGGTCGAGCTGACCCGGCGCAATATTCCGTTCGTCAAGTTCGGCGGGCTCAAGTTCCTGGAGGCCGCCCACATCAAGGACGTGCTGGCCTTCCTGCGCTTCGCCGAGAATCCGCGCGACCGGGTGGCGGGGTTCCGCGTGATCCAGCTCATGCCGGGTGCCGGACCGGCAACCGCGGCCCGCGTTCTGGATGGCATGGCGACGGCGGATCCGCTGGCCGGCCTGGCGACATTCAAGCCGCCGGCCGCCGCCGCGGAATCATGGCCGGACTTCGTCGAGGCGGTCCGCTTGGTGCGCGGCCGTTCGGCCGGCTGGCCGGCCGAACTCGATCTCGTGCTACGGTGGTATGGGCCGCATCTGGAGCGCCTGCACGACGACGCGACGGTCCGCCAGGCCGATCTCGCGCAATTCGCGCTGATCGCTACGGGCTATCCCAGCCGCGAGCGGTTCCTGACCGATCTCGCGCTCGATCCGCCCGACGCCACCAGCGACGAAGCCGGCGTGCCGCTCCTGGACGAGGACTATCTCATCCTCTCCACCATTCATTCCGCCAAGGGCCAGGAATGGGGATCGGTGCTGGTTCTCAATATCGTGGACGGCTGCCTGCCCTCGGACCTCGGAACCGGCACCACCGCCGAGGTCGAGGAGGAGCGGCGGCTCCTTTATGTCGCCATGACGCGCGCCAAGGACCAGCTCCATCTGATCGTGCCGCAACGCTTCTTTACCCATCAGCAGAGAAAGAACGGCGATCGCCACGTCTATGCCTCGCGCACGCGCTTCATCCCGGCGGCAATCTTGCGGCATTTCGCCAGCCGCACCTGGCCGAGCGCCCGGCCGGGCCCTGGCGGCGAGAGCGCGCCGGCTCGCGCGCCGGTCGACATCGGGGCCAAGCTGCGTCGCATGTGGGGCTGAATTCGCCCGGCGAGCCGACGAAAACCGATCACGATCAATCCCATAGGGCGCCGTGAAGGTGCCGGCTGCGCCCGGATCCTCGACCCAAACCTCTGCCGCAGCACCATAAATGACCGTCGTGCGCCTCACATTAGCTGGCAATTG
>DASZKX010000329.1:0-2970 GCA_035552735.1 Xanthobacteraceae bacterium | reverse complement strand
CGCGATGATCGCACGGGGTCCGGCTTGCGTTCCGGTCTCATTCGGCCGATATAGAAACGGGAGGTTGGCGGTGGACGAGCCACTCGCCAACCGGGTCAGGTCCGGAAGGAAGCAGCCCTAACGAGCTCCGGTTCGGGTCGCTCGTCAGCCTCCCACCTTGATCTCCGCCACATCAGGATACTCGGTATCGGATCCCGACATTGGATACCGCGTATCGGATGCGTCGGGGACCGTTGCGGATGCGAAGCCGCCGCGTGGCCGGCGAACCGGATGGCGCCATGAGCAGTCCCGAAGCCCCGAATGGATTGGCCGCGCCCGGGCCGGAGATCGCCTATCGGGTGCTGGCGCGCAAATATCGTCCGACGAATTTCGGCGACCTGATCGGTCAAGACGCCATGGTGCGCACGATCTCGAACGCGTTCGAGGCCGCCCGCATCCCGCAGGCCTGGATTCTCACCGGGGTGCGGGGTGTGGGCAAGACCACGACGGCGCGCATCCTGGCGCGGGCGCTCAATTACGAGCTGCCGGACGGCTCGATCAGCGCCCCCACCGTCCACATGCCGGCGATCGGGATTCATTGCCAGGCCATCATGGAGAGCCGGCATCCTGACGTCATCGAGATGGACGCCGCCTCGCACAACGGCGTGGAGGACGTGCGGCAGATCAACGACGCCATCCGCTACGCCCCCATGAGCGCGCGCTACAAGGTCTACATCCTGGACGAAGTGCACATGCTCTCGACCCAGGCCTTCAATGCGCTGCTCAAGACGCTCGAGGAGCCGCCGCCGCACGCCAAGTTCGTCTTCGCCACCACCGAGACCCGCAAGGTGCCGGTCACGGTGCTGTCACGCTGCCAGCGCTTCGATCTGCGGCGCGTGGATGCGGATGTGCTGGTGCGCCATCTCGCCGGCATCGCCGCGCAAGAAACGATCACGGTCGAGCCGGAGGCGCTCGCCCTGATCGCGCGCGCTGCGGAAGGCTCGGTGCGCGATTCGCTCTCGTTGCTCGATCAGGCCATCGCCCACGCGGCCGGCCTGGTGCGCGGCGAGGATGTGCGTCAGATGCTGGGGCTGGCCGACCGGGCGCGCACCATCGACCTGTTCGAGGCGGTGATGCGCGGTGATCTGGCGCCGGCACTGCGCGAGCTGCGCGACCAATACGACACCGGCGCCGATCCGGCGGTGGTGCTGTCCGACCTCGCCGAGTTCACCCACTTCGTGACCCGGGTCAAGATCGTTCCGGCGGTCGCCGACGACCTCTCGCTCGCCGAAGCCGAACGCAAGCGTGGGCGCGGCTTTGCCGAAAAGCTCTCCATCCGCGTGCTTTCGCGCGCCTGGCAGATGCTCCTCAAGGGCATTGCCGAAGTCGAGGCATCGGGCCGTCCGCTGGCGGCCGCCGAGATGGTGCTGGTGCGCCTGGCCCATGCAGCCGATCTGCCGAGCCCCGACGAGGTGATCCGCTCCCTCGACGAGAAGGCGCCGGAGCTGCGGGTCGAGCGCAATGGCGGGGCTGCGGCCGTCCCGTCGCCGGCCAACAATCCGCCGCGATTGGAAGCAGCGCGCGGCGCCATGCGTGGCCCGGCCGCAACCCTCGCCCGGCCGGCCGCCGGCCCGGTCGCGCAGCTTTCCGAAGCCGCCCCCGAGGCGCCGCCGCTCGCCATCGGGCGTTTTACGGAGCTGATCGAGCTCGCCGCGCAGAAGCGCGATCTCAGCGTCAAGGCGGCGCTGGAGCGCGACGTGCGGTTGGTGCGCTGCGAGGACGGCCGTCTCGAGATCGCGCTGCAGCCGAGCGCCACGCGCACGCTGGTCAATGATCTGTCGCGAAAGTTCTCGCAATGGACCGGCCGGCGTTGGATGGTGGTGGTGTCGGCCGAATCCGGCGGGCCGACCGTGCACGCCCAAAGCGAGGCCCGTCGGGTCGAGCTCAAGACCGGGGTGCGGGCCGATCCGTTGGTGCAGGCGGTGCTGGCGCGGTTTCCCGGCGCCGAGATTGTCGAGGTGCGGGAGGCCGGAGCGGCGGCGCCGTCCGGCCGCGAGCCCGATGGCGCCACGCCGGAGCCGCCGCCCCCCGATGACGGCGCGGACTATGGGGCGGACTGGCAGGCCGGCGAGATGGACGATGAGCCCTGACCTGCCTTTCGACCGGGGTGCGGCGGCACCAGGTGAACCAATACAGGGGTGAGAGATGGCGGATTTTTTGGGCCTGATGAAGCAGGCCGCAGAGCTCAAGTCCAAGATGGAGGCCATGCAAGCCGAGCTCGAGCACATCGAGGTCGACGGCACGGCCGGCGGCGGCTTGGTGACGGTCAGGCTGTCCGGCAAGGGCGAGATGAAGAGCGTCAAGATCGACGACTCGCTGATCAAGCCGCAGGAAAAGGAGATCGTCGAGGACCTCATCGTCGCGGCCCATGCGGATGCGCGCCGCAAGGCCGAAGCCTTGGTGCAGGAGAAGATGAAGACCGTCACCGGGGGCCTGCCGCTGCCGCCCGGCCTGAAGCTGTTCTAGCGACGGGTTGTGCTGATCCTCGATGCCCCCTGCCATCGCCGGACCCGAAATCGAGCGGCTGATCCAGCTGCTGGCCCGCTTGCCGGGCCTGGGGCCGCGCTCAGCGCGGCGGGCGGCGCTCTATCTCATCAAGAAGCGCGAGCAGGTGATGGCGCCGCTCGCCGCCGCGCTGCAGACCGCGATCGAGAAGATCGAGGTTTGCCGGGTCTGCGGCAATATCGACACCCAGAATCCCTGCACGGTCTGCACCGACCCGCGCCGCGATCCCGGCATCATCGTGGTGGTGACCGATGTCGCCGATCTGTGGGCGCTCGAGCGCGCGCATGCCATCAACGCGCGCTACCACGTGCTGGGTGGCACGCTCTCGCCGCTCGACGGCATCGGCCCGCAAGACATCTCGATCGATGCGCTCATCACCCGGGTCCATGACGCCGCCGTCACGGAGGTGATCCTGGCCCTCAATGC
>DASZKX010000328.1:0-5523 GCA_035552735.1 Xanthobacteraceae bacterium | reverse complement strand
GGCGTCACCTGCCCTTCGACCGCGACCTGCTCGGCGCCGCCGTTGAGAATCCGGCCATTCTGGATCTGCACGCCGTAGCGAAACGCGGGCTCGCAACTGCCGGACCGGGTCTGGATCAGAACGCTCCAGTCGCCGTCGAAGGCGCTCGATGACCGCTCTCTCTCCGCCCGCAACCTGGCGGCCGAGACGCTGGCGAACGAGCGGCGCGCGCGCGATCGTGCCGTCCGCCTCTCGGCCTGCGCCGCGTGCCTGGTGTCGGGAGAAGCCGCGATCGCGGAATCACGATCGCGGGTGTTGCGATCCGAAATGCCTTGCGCGGAGGCTCCGGTGGCAACCAGTGCCGCCGTGATGGCGAGCACGCTGAGTGACTTCATGGCCTGTTCTCCTTGCCATCACCCAACGAGTAGCGTGCCCAACGGTGATTTAATTTCGCGATCGCGACCGCGCAACGGCAGTCGCCCTGCATCCGACGAAGTCGTGATCGGTGCAGGCCGATGGATCGCGACGATGCCTGCCGACGTTAGGCCCAGTGCGGCGCTATCCGCGCCGCTCGGCCTGCCACACGCCGGCGCAGGATCCGAGCGAGCCCTGGCCTTGCCAAGTGCCGGATCCCACGGTTCGCGACAGCCGCCCCTGCCCGTTCGCCTCTTGGCCGGCGCCCGAGACCCTGACCCGCACGCTCCCGTTGGAGAAAACGTGGCCCTGCAGATCGACCGGTCCGCCGCCGTCATAGACCACGTCGCCGTTGCTGATCCGCACCCCGTAGCGGTAGGCGCGGTCGCAACCGCCGCTCTGGGTCATGATGACGACGCTCCAATCGCCGTCGAAGGCGGTGGCACCCGGCGCCGCCGGAACCGGCCGGGACGGGACCGGGGCGGTGACGCGCTTGCCGGTCCTGTCGAGGGGCGGCGCAATCTTGGCGGAACGTCTGGTGACCGGGGGCGGCGGCGGCGGCTCGCCGAGGTCACGCTGCCAGATGGTTCCGCGATCGAATTGAATCGTCATCCCGTCCGCGGAGAACAGCGCGCCTTCGTGCCAATTGTCGGCCCAGATGTGGCCGTTCCAATCGATCCAGGCGCGCGCGGGCTCGCCAGCTTCGTTCAGCAGGTTCAGATTCGATCCGTTCTGGGTGACGAAGGCGGGCTGACCCTGCAGTCCGGGTGCGCACATCGCAACGCACCGAAACTGGCCGGTGAGATTGACGCCTTGCGCAGCCGCGCCGGTCGCGGCCAAAGCAGCCATCGTGGCGAACACGCTCAATACCTTCATGACACTGTCTCCGCTCTCTCCGTCCCGCGCCCATCCAAATACCACAGACGCCTCGCCGTCGCGCCGTTGCAGCAGCCGAGGGCGAGATGTTGTTTAACGGTAACCTAAACCGCGAGATTTGGCAGGAACAAGGTGACGCAAGGGTGGCGCGAAGCGCCGGGGCCCCGCCGTCTCCCGAGGCTGAACGTCTTTTGGTTATTGACTTTAATAACTTAAGTTATTATCCAGCGCTTCTAGGATTCGTAAACCCGATTTCCGCCATGAGGACACCCGCGATGATCGATCGGCGCGCGCCGGAAGCCCTGGTCGATGTGCCGAGCCCCGCGGCCACAAGCCAAGACAGACGCCACTCCGGCGGCGACATCGCCAAGGCGCATGCCGATTTCGTCATGGCGCTGGCGGCCCGCAAGCCCATGGCGATCGCGCTCGATCCCGCGCCCGAGGATTTCACCGCCCGCGCGATCTGCTGCGAAGCCTTGATCGACCGGGTGAAGGATCATCTCACCGCGCTGATCGACGAGGCGGCGCAGAACGATCCCGGCCGATGTATCCGCGACGCCGAGCTCACGGCCGCGATCGACGCGCATCTCACCGATCTCAAGAGCGACATCACCGGCACCCTCGCCCAGGTCGCCGAGCGCATCCGCGACGACCGCTACGACGGCTGCCCGCGCGGCCCGTTCTACCGCCGGCGGGGGGCGTGAGGATAAGGGCAGGATTTACCTCTCCCCACTCCAGCCTTGGCATGCACACGTGTTTCCTGTGGGAGGGAATGACTCGGTCTTGGCGCTACACAGCCCGCGTCCTGGTGATACAATTGCCTCACTTGCGAAAACCAAAAACCACCGCGGAGGAAACCATGACCCCATCGCCTGCCACCAAACACTCCCGCCTGCGCCATGCGCTGCTCGCCACCGTGCTGCTGACGGCCTCCCCGGTGCTCGCCGCAGAGGTCACGCCGGAGCGGCTCGTCAATGCCGACAAGGAGCCGCAGAACTGGCTGATGAATCACCGCACCTACGATTCCCAGCGCTTCTCGCCGCTCACGCGCATCAACAAGGACAACGTCAAGAATCTCAAGCTCGCCTATGCGGTGGCGATCGGCGGCACCGCCGTGGGCGAGAACCTGCAGGCGACCCCGCTGGTCGAGGACGGATTCATGTATGTGGTCGACCTGTGGGGCATCGTCTACAAGATCGACGTGCGCTCCGGCGATGCCGGGCGGATCGTCTGGCGCATGGATCCCAAGCAGGAGAAATTCCCGCTCTCCAACCGCGGCGCCGCGCTCTGGGGCAATCTCGTCATCTCGGTCGCCAGCTATCCGGCCCGCGTCATCGCCACCGACAAAGAGACCGGCAAGGTCGCATGGGAAACCAATATCGACGACAAGCAGGTGGATCTGCAGATCACCGCCGCCCCGCTCGCCGTCAAGGACAAGATCCTGGTCGGCGCCGCCGGCGGCGACCGCGGCGTGCGCGACTTCATCGCCGGCCTCGACGCCAAGACCGGCGAGCTCGCCTGGCGCAAATACGTGGTGCCGGCGCCGGGCGAGCCCGGCAGCGAAACCTGGAAGGACAAGCACAACGCCTGGCAGACCGGCGGCGGCGCCATGTGGGTGACGGGCAGCTACGACGTCGCCACCAACCAGGTGATCTGGGGCACCGGCAATCCGGTCCCCATGTTCGATCCGACCTACCGGCCGGGCGATAATCTCTACACCGACAGCATGGTCTCCTGGAATCCCGATACCGGCGCCATGAACTGGTACTTCCAGTACCTGCCGGGCGACATGTGGGATTACGACGAGGAAGGCTCGCACATTTTGATTGATGGCGACCTCAATGGGCAGAAGCACACGCTGGTGACCCATTCGGCCCGCAACGGCTTCCTTTATACGTTCGAGCGCAACAACGGCCAGCCGGTCCTGGCCAAGCCCTATCTGGACAAGATCACCTGGACCAAGGGGATCGACCAGAAGACCGGCAAGCCGATCGATTACGATCCGAGCCGGGATCTGCAGGTCTATTCCGGTATGCAGAACCAGACGCTCGCCGACCGCACCAAAAAACTGTGCCCGGCGATGTCGGGCGGCAACAATTTCTGGCCGTCCTCCTACAGCCAGAAAACCAAGTTGCTCTACATCCCGGCCATGACATCCTGCAACGAGGTGACGCTCGATCCGAGCCTCTCCAGCAAGGCCGGCGACTGGAAGGGCGCGACCTTCCGGCACATCGAGCGCAACGAGAGCGACCTGATCGCCGCTGATCCGCTCACCGGCGAGATCAAGAAGCGCATCCACATCCCCTACCCCGACAATGCCGGCGCGCTGACCACGGCGGGCGGGCTCGTGTTCACCGCCTTCACGGACGGCACCTTCGCGGCCTATGACGACACCAGCCTCGAGCAGCTCTGGAAGATCAACGTGGGCAACGGCTTCATGGCGCCGCCGATGACCTTCGAGGTCGGCGGCAAGCAATATGTCGCGATCCTCTCGGGGCTGAGCCGCATCTCGCTGCGCGCGCTCAGCTTCACCCCCGAGCTCAAGGAGCAGCGCAACCAGACCATGCTGTTCGTGTTCGCGCTGTAAGAAGGGACGCTTTTGATTTATTCACCGATGCGCCCGGCGGTGTCGTCCCGCCGGGACCCATACTCCGCAGCCATTCGAGAGGGCACGGCGTATGGGTCCCTGCCTTCGCAGGGACGACTACTAGGGATTTGGATAGGTATTTGGTATCGACGGTATCCAAGTGCACCCACGCGACCAGATGTTTTGTTGTAGATCGGCCACACAAACGAGAAACCGTGCGCGCGCTACGGCATTCACCCGACTTGTATCGAAGGATCACCTGATAGGCGACGCCGATCCGTTCCTGTCTTAATTCCCCCGCGGCGACGTCAGGGTTTGTTCGTGATGGCGCCCGCGGCCGAGGTCTCCGGTATCTGCTCGTGGCCGAGCAGTCGGGGGGCACAAACCACTTCGATCGCGACCGAATGCCATCCCGGCGTCGCCGCTTTCAACCCTCCCCGCGTCAATCGGTCCTCAACGGCCGCGCCCGATGGTATTAGACTGCGGGTCCCGAGCCGGGCCGGCTCGTGGCAATCGGGAACCAGGGACGGAAACAAATGGCGCCAGCTCGGCATATCGCGGGTCGCCTCCCCGGCTTCACCAGCTCGGCGCTCCGCGCGTCGGCGCTCCGCGCCTGGGCGCCGTGCGCGTGGGCGCCGTGCGCGTGGGCGCCGCCAGCGTTATGCGCGCTGGCTTTGTTGATGGCCGCGCCGCGCTCCGCGACAGCGGATTCGGTCTCCGATTTCTACACCGGCAAGACCCTCTCCCTCCTGATCGGCTTCCCGCCCGGCGGCGGCTACGACACCTACGTGCGGGTGCTGGCGCGCCACTACGGCAAGTTCGTCCCGGGCCATCCGGCCGTGGTGCCCTCCAACATGCCGGGCGCCGGCTCGCTGCTCGCCGCCAACTATCTCTATGCCAAGGCGCCCAATGACGGGCTGACGCTCGCCATGTTCGCGGCCTCCGCCGCCATGGAGCCGCTCTTGGGCAACAAGTCGGCGCTGTTCGACGCCGCCAAGTTCAGCTGGATCGGCAGCATGTCGCAGGACATCGCCTATTGCGCGGTCTGGCAGGGGCCCGGCGCCCCCAAGACGTTCGACGAGATGATGACCAAGGAGACGATCTTCGGCGGCGGCGCCACCGCCGCCATCACGTTCCAGCATCCCATGGTGCTCAAGAACGTGCTGGGCGCCAAAATCCGGGTCATCCCCGGCTATCCGGGCACCCGCGAGGTCAACCTCGCGCTCCATCGCGGCGAGGTGAACGGCACCTGCGGCCTCTATGTCTCGACCATCAAGGCGAGCTTCGCGGACGAGGTGGCGAGTGGCCAATTGAAGCCCGTCATCCAGATGGGCAACAAGCGCTCGCAGGACTACGGCAATGTGCCGAGCGTCTTCGACTACGCCCGGAACGACATGGACCGCGCGGTGCTCGACGTGCATTTCAAGCAGCTGTTGCTCGGCCGCGCGCTCGCCGGACCGCCCGGCATTCCGGCCGATCGCCTGAAAGCGCTGCGCGACGCCTTGGTGGCCACCATGAAGGACAAGGATTTTCTGGCCGAGGCCGACAAGATCGGGCTCGATATCGATCCGGCCTCCGCCGAGGAGGTGGAGCAACTGCTGGTGCGCTTCGCCGCCTACCCGCCGGAGGTCTTCCGCAAGGCGCAGGAGGCGATCGGAAGGTGAAGC
>DASZKX010000327.1:0-48682 GCA_035552735.1 Xanthobacteraceae bacterium | reverse complement strand
CAGCATCGCCTCCACGAAGCCATTTCGCATGAGCGCGGGAAGCCGCGCCCTTCGAAGGGATGCCGCGATGACTGATCGTATCCTTGAATTCCTCCGCGACCGACGACGAAGCGGACGCGATGCCGGACCCTGCCTCGTCCTCGACCTCGACGTCGTGCGCGACAATTACACCGCCTTCGCCCGGGCGCTGCCGGACACGCGCGTCTTCTACGCGGTCAAGGCCAATCCGGCGCCGGAGATCCTCGATCTCCTGGCGCGACTCGGCTCGTGTTTCGACGCGGCTTCCGTGGTCGAGATCGAGCAAGTCATGGCCGCCGGCGCCTCGCCGGATCGCATCAGCTTCGGCAACACGATCAAGAAGGAGCGTGACGTCGCGCGCGCCTATGCGCTGGGCGTTCGGCTGTTCGCGGTCGACTGCCAGGCCGAAGTCGAGAAGATCGCGCGCGCCGCCCCCGGCTCGAAAGTGTTCTGCCGCATCCTGTGCGACGGCAATGGCGCGGAGTGGCCCTTGTCGCGCAAGTTCGGCTGCGCGCCCGAGATGGCGGGCCGCGTGCTCGAACATGCGCATGGGCTCGGGCTCGTCGCCCACGGCCTCTCCTTCCATGTCGGCTCGCAGCAGCGCAATCCGCGCATGTGGGACGGCGCGTTGAAGAGTTCGGCGACGATCTTCAAGGATCTCGCCGAGAAGGGGATCAACCTCGCCATGCTGAACCTCGGCGGCGGCTTTCCCACCCGCTACCTCAAGGAGGTGCCGGGCGTGAAGACCTACGGCCAGACGATCTTCCGGGCGCTGCGCAAGCATTTCGGCAACCGCATCCCGGAGACGATCATCGAGCCGGGCCGCGGCATGGTCGGCAATGCCGGTGTGATCGAGGCCGAGGTGGTGCTGGTCTCGAAGAAGAGCGAGAACGACAATGTGCGTTGGGTCTACCTCGACATCGGCAAGTTCGGCGGGCTGGCCGAGACCATGGACGAGGCCATCCGCTATCCGATCCGCACGCCTCATGATGGCGATCCGGTCGGCCCTTGCGTCATCGCCGGGCCGACTTGCGATTCGGCCGACGTTCTGTATGAGCGCAAGCAGTACGACCTGCCGGTGAGCCTCGAGATCGGAGATAAGGTCCTGATCGAGGGCACCGGCGCCTACACCGCCACCTATGCGGCGGTCGCCTTCAACGGCTTCGCGCCGCTGCAGACCTATCACATCTGAGCTTGCAGTCCGCGGATTCGAGCCCGGGAGTCGGCCATGCCGGCTGCCGGGCTTCGGAGCCCATCATCAACGCATTTGGGGATGCGGAGAGGGTACGGCCATGATCACGATTCGTCACGAGACCCCGTTCGATGTCGCGCGGCGCGAGGCGCTGCTGGATGCGGCGTTCGGCGATTGCCGCTTCACCAAGACGGCCGAGCGGCTGCGTGAGGCGCGGCTGCCGGCGGAAGGGTTGTCGTTCGTCGCCTGCGCGGACGCTCGCCTGATCGGCACGGTGCGGTTGTGGAACATCGCGGCCGGCCGCGGTCGCCCGGCGCTGCTGCTGGGACCGCTCGCCGTCGCCCCCGATTTCCGCAGCTGCGGCATCGGAGGCGAGCTGATGCAGCATGCGCTCGACCACGCGCGACGGCACGGTCATCAGGTCGTCGTGCTGGTAGGCGATGCACCCTACTACGAGCGCTTTGGGTTCACGGCGGAGAAGACCGGCGCGCTGTCCCTGCCCGGCCCCTACGCGCGCGATCGGCTGCTGGCGCGGGAGCTCGTCCCGGCGGCACTTGAAGGCGCGCGCGGGCTGGTGCATGCGACAGGACGGCGCGTTTCCGGCCTGCCTCGCAACGACACGATCCGCGCAGCGCGCGCGGCTTGAGCTATTTGACCTCTTACCCGAGAATGACAAACATGAGCACGATCACACATCCGACCGAGGTCTGGCCGGTGCACGCGCGTTTCGAGGGCCCGATCGTGATGATCGGCTTCGGCTCGATCGGCAAGGGCACGCTGCCGCTGATCGAACGGCACATCGCCTTCGATTGCTCCAAGCTCGTGGTGCTCGCGCCGGACGACGATGATCGCGCGCTGCTGGATGAGCGCAAGATCCGATTTGTCCATGTGGCGCTGACCAAGGCGAACTATCGCGACCTGCTCACCCCCCTGCTCACCGCCGGGCCGGGTCGCGGCCTGATCGTGAATTTGTCGGTCGACACCTCGTCGGTCGAGCTGATGGAGTTCGCCAAGGACATCGACGCGTTCTACATCGATACGGTGGTCGAGCCGTGGCCCGGCCTCTACACCGATCGCACGCTGTCGCCGTCAGCGCGCTCAAACTATGCGCTGCGGGAAAGCGTGCTGGAGCTGCGGCGCCGCCGGCCGGGCGGCGTCACGGCGGTGAGCTGCTGCGGCGCCAATCCCGGCATGGTGTCCTGGATGGTGAAGCATGCGCTGCTCGACATCGTGCGCGATCTGGGTATCAAGCCCGAGGAGCCCAGCACCCGCGACGGATGGGCGCAGCTTATGCGGCGCGCGGGCGTGAAAGGCATCCACATCGCCGAACGCGACACCCAGCGCTCACGCGACCCCAAGCCGCATGGGACCTTCGTCAACACATGGTCGGTCGAAGGCTTCATTTCAGAGGGCATGCAGCCCTCCGAGCTCGGGTGGGGCACGCACGAGAAGACCATGCCCCCGCGCGGCCACCGGCATGATTTCGGCTGTGAAGCCGCGATCTACCTGGTGCAGCCGGGCGCCGGCACCCGCGTGCGTTCCTGGACCCCCACCGCGCAGGCTCAGCACGGCTTCATGATCACCCACAACGAGTCGATCTCGATCGCGGACTACTTCACGCTGCGACAGGACGGTAAGGTGCTGTATCGGCCGACCTGTCACTACGCCTATCACCCCTGCAACGACGCGGTGCTTTCGTTGCACGAGATGGCAGGCGCCCAATGGCGGCCGCAGCAGAGCTCTCACATCCTGACCGAGCACGACATCGTGGACGGCATCGACGAGCTCGGCGTGCTGCTCTATGGGCACGCCAAGAATGCCTATTGGTACGGCTCGCAGCTTTCGATCGAGGAGACGCGACGGCTCGCTCCCTACCAGAACGCCACCGGCCTGCAGGTGACCTCCGCGGTGCTCGCCGGCATCGTGTGGATGCTGGAGAATCCCGACCGCGGCATCGTGGAAGCCGACGAAATGGACTTCCGCCGCTGCTTTGCGGTCCAGCGGCCCTATCTGGGGCCGGTGATCGGCCAGTACACGGACTGGACCCCGCTCGTGGGCAGGGGCGTGCTGTTCCCCGAAACCCTGGACGAAACCGATCCCTGGCAGTTCAGCAATGTCCTGGTGACCTGACCAGGCAGGTCGTAGCCCGCAAGGGGCCGCGCCGTCTTTGACGGGCTATGGCGGAATGCGGGACAGCAGTCCCGGATTACGCAAGCGCTCCAACCGGGCTACAAGTCGCCGCTTGGCTTACCCGGGCGGACGCGGAAAGGCGAAAGCGCCCGGATGCCGGATGGCGACCGTGCGCGCCTCGCGCAGCGAATGCGCGCCGATCTGACCCAGCGCCGATCTGGCCTCGGCGATCAGCAGATTGATCACATGGTCGGGCCCCCCCTCCCCGAGCGCACCCAGGCCCCAGAGAAAGGCCTTGCCGGCGAAGGTTGCCTGCGCGCCGAGCGCGACCGCGCGGATCACGTCGGTGCCGCTGCGGATGCCACTGTCCATGATGAGGGTGGCGCGGCTGCCGGTTTCCGCCGCAATGGCGGGCAGCACATCGATCGGCGGTGGCAGGGCTTCGATCTGGCGGCCGCCATGGTTCGAGACCCAGATGCCATCGATACCCATCGCGACGGCCTTGGCGGCATCGAGCGGGTGCAGAATGCCTTTGAGCACCATGGGCCGCCGCCAGCGGTCGCGGAACCGGGCGATCTCGTCCCAGGTGAAGGCGCCGCCGATCTCATTGCGAGTAAAGCGGATGACCTCCTCGCCGCTGGCATTGGTGGGCGCATAGGATTTGATGTTCGAGAATTTGGGGCGGCCATGCCGGATCAGCGCCATCAGCCAGGCGGGCGAGCGCAGCATGTCCACCAGCATCGGCAGATCGGGGCGGAACGGCCCGCGGCCAAGACCGACAGCGGCCTCGCGCGGCCGGGTGGTGCGCACCGGCACATCGATCGTGAGGACCAGCACATGGGCGCCGGCCACCTCGGCGCGTCGCACCAGATCGAGACCGAGCGCATGGTCGTTCCTGGCCATGCGATAGAGCTGGAACCAGAACACGTCCGGCGCGAGCTCTGCGGCCTGCTCGATTGTCATCCCGCCCACGGTTCCCAGCGCATAAGGCACGCGCGCCCGCTGGGCGGCCCGCGCCATGGCGGCATCCGCGCCCGGCCAGACCAGCGCCGGGCCCCCCATGGGGGCAATCCCGATGGGGGCCGCGTAGCGGCGGCCGAACAGCTCCACTTCGATCGGCGGCAATGCCGGCATGACACCATAGCGCGGCACCAGCTCCACGGCGTCGAGCGCGGCCCAATTGTGCGCGATGCCGACATCCGCTCCGGCTCCGCCATCCATGTATTCAAAGACGAAATGGGGAACGTGGCGGCGCGCATAGGCGCGCATATGGCCGATGGTCGGAAAGCGCCGGTGCAACGCCATGACGCGCGCCGGGTCCGCGCCCACGACCCTGCCAGGAGCCACTGCGGTTCTGTCGTCCATCAAGCCTCCCCCGCGCGAACTGCCGTCAAAAATGACTGAACGAGGGCCGCTTGAACAGCATCGGTTTGCCGGCAGGGTCGAGAAAATGCACACCGGGCCGATCGGGCCGGATTCGGCCGATTTCCGTGAGCGCCACGCCGGCGGCCTCGGCGGCCGCCCTCAGGGCATCCCGGACGCCCGCCGGCACCGTGGCCACCACCTCGTAATCGTCGCCACCCGTGAGCGCGGTTTCAAGGAGCGAGGGGTTGCCTGCAATGGCCTGGCGGGCGGCGTCCGAGAGCGGCACGCGCGCGACCTCGATATCGGCCCCGACGTCGGACGCGGCGCACAGCTTGCCGAAGTCGCCGACCAGGCCGTCGGAGACATCCATGCCGGCCGATGCGTGTTGCCGCAGCGCCTCGGCGATCGCATTGCGCGGCTGTGGCAACAAGTAACGCGCGATCAGATGATCGCGCTGTTGATGGTCGAGCCGCCAGCGGCCCGCCGTATCGGGATCGCGGCGCACCAGGAGCCCGAGCGCGCCATCACCGATCGTGCCGGTGACGACAACCAGATCGCCCGGCCGCGCGCTGCCGCGGCGAACCATGGTGCCGGTCGGCAGGATCCCGAAAGCCGCGATCGATATGGTCACCGGACCCGGCGTGCGGTCGGTATCGCCGCCAAGCAGCGGACAGCGATAGGCCTCGGCGTCTTCGCCCAGGCCGGCCGCGAACGCCGCGAGCCAATCGTCGCCCACGGATTTCGGCAATGCGAGCGAGAGCAGAAAGCCGGCGGGACTTGCACCCTTGGCGGCAAGATCGGACAGGTTCACGCGCAGCGCCTTCTTGGCGATCATGCCGGGGGCGTCATCGGGAAAGAAATGCACGCCACCCACGATGGCGTCGGTCTTGAGCACGACGTCCGACCCCGGCGGTGGCGTGATGGTGGCGGCGTCGTCGCGCAGTCCCAGCGCGCCCGGATGAGTGGCGAGCGGGCGGAAATACTGCGCGATCAGACGGTCCTCGCCCGACGAAGGCTCCGGCTTGCGTTCGACCATCGGATCATCCCGCCGTCACGAATTCCCCCGCACGCAATTTGCGGGCGATCTGATCGAGCACGGCGTTGACCATGCCGGTTTCTTCGCGATCCACGAATGCATTGGCGACGTCGACATATTCGGCCACCACCACGCGCGCCGGCACGTCGGTGCGGTGCCCGAGCTCGAAGGCGCCGGCGCGCAGCACCGCGCGCAGGATGGTCTCGATGCGCTTGAGCGGCCAGGTCTCGGCCAGCACGGTGTCGATCAACGGATCGAGGCTTCGCTGCTCGCGCACGACCCCGTTCACGAGCTCGCGGAAGAACGCAGCCTCGGCCGGAAGGTACTGGTTGCCCTCGACCTCCTGGCCGATCCAGTGGCTCTCGAACTGGGCGAGGATTTCGTTGCTGCCGGTGCCCGCTATGTCCATCTGGTAGAGTGCCTGTACGGCCGCCAGCCGCGCCGCGCCGCGCCGGTTGGCCTTGCGTCCGTCCTTGGGTGCCGGGGCGCGGGCCATCAACCTGGGCCGAGGCGGCGCTTGAGCCGCACCAGTGACAGCGCTGCGCGCGCCGCGTCGCCACCCTTGTCTGCCTCTTCGGCACGCGCCCGCAGCCAAGCTTGGGCGTCGGTGTCGACGGTCAAGATGCCGTTGCCGATCGGCACGCGGCGCGCCACCGACAGATCCATGAGGGCACGCGCCGACTCGGTCGAGACGATCTCGAAATGGATAGTGTCGCCCCGAATGACGCAACCGAGCGCGACCACGCCGTCATAGGGCTTGCCGGCGTGTTCCGCGGCTTCGAGCGCGATGGCGATCGCGGAGGGAACCTCAAGCGAGCCCGGCACGCTCACGCGCTCGAACGCGACTCCCGCGGCCTTGAGAGCCCGGGTGGCGCCGGCCAGCAGGGCATCGGCAATGTCGTCATAGAAGCGCGCTTCAACGACGAGCATGCGCACGCCGGCGAGGTCCCCGGTGTCGTTGGCGGCATTTCTGCGCGGTTCGGCCATAAACCCTGGTCTCCAATCCAGCCCTCGTACCACTATCCGGCTGGCCCGTCTGCGAATAACCGCCGTCCCGACCGGAGCTTTATCGGGCCTCGATCAGCCGTGCCGCGTAGCGGGCCATAAGATCGACCTCGAGATTGACCTCTTCGCCGGCGGCGAGCTGGCCGAGGGTCGTGACCTTCAAGGTATGGGGGATGATCAGCACGGAAAACGTGTCGCCCGCAACCGCGTTGACGGTAAGCGAAACACCGTCGAGTGCCACCGAGCCCTTCGGCGCAATCAAATGGGCGAGCGCGTGCCCGGCGCGCAGCTCGAAACGGGCCATGTCGGTCAATTGGTCGCGCACCGTCACGACCGCGACGCCGTCCACATGCCCGGCGACCAGATGCCCGCCCAGCTCGTCCCCCATCCGCAGCGCGCGTTCGAGGTTGATCTTGCCGCCCGCCCGCCACCGCCCGACCGTCGTCAATCTCAAGGTCTCCGCGGCCGCATCGGCGGCAAACCAGGTCCGGCCGCCCTCCTCGCCGGTCCCCACCACAGTCAGACATACGCCCGCGCACGCGATCGAGGCGCCCTCAGCGATCGAAGCACGCGGATAGCTGCAGGCGATCCTGAGCCGGCGCAGACCTTCCGCGACCTCGCTCACCGCAACAATCTCGCCGATATCGGTTACCAAGCCGGTGAACATAGGAGGCTGCCTTTTGGGGTGCCGGATCGAGCCGTCATTGCGCCGCCGAGAGTGTGGGCATCAGTCCACGCGCTTGCAGGAAGTCGATCACCAGGCCATCGAACCCGGCCGGGTCCTCGATACAGCAGGCGTGGCCGGTGCCCGGTAAAATCTTGTGGACCGCGCCGGGCACGAGGCGCGCTGTTCTCTGCCCGGCCGCCAACGAGTGGTCGAGCTCCCCGTTGATCACCAGGGTCGGGACCTGCATGGTCGGCAGGCGCGCCGTCGTATCGGTGTGATTGCCGGCCATGAACACCTGCGCGATCGCTTCGCTCTGCAATCTCGGCTGGCGCTCGACGAATTGATTGAGGAGATGCCGCCCGAGCCGGCTGTCGGCGAATTGCGGATGCACCAGATCGCGCAAGTGCTTGATGTGGTAGTCGGCGAGATCGTTGCGATAGCCTTCGACGCGCTTCTTATAGCGGTCGCTGGAGCCGCTGTTGCCGCCGACCAGGATGATGGCATCGAAGCGGTCCGGATGATCCAGGCCGAGCAGGATGGCGATGCCGGAGCCAACGCTGCAGCCGCCGCATATGGCGCGCGCGATGCCGAGGTCGTCCATCACCCCGATGACGTCATCGCACATGTCCGCGAGCCCATACGGCGTCGTCACCTTGGCGGACCGGCCGTAGCCGCGGATATCGATGCCCACGACCTGGAACCAGGTGGAGAAGTGGGCCGCCTGGTACATCCAAAGATCATGATCGAACGGGTTGGCATGAACGAAGACGAGCGCGGGTCCGGCACCCGCGAGCTCGTACCAGATGTCGACACCGTTCGCCCGGCTGAATGGCATGAAGGTCTCCGCTCCGAAGGCGCCGCAATCCGTCACCGGCGGGCCAGGAAGTCGATAGTATCCTGGCCCACCAATTCGGTGCGGATCAATTCGAGCCGCGCAGACCGGGTGAGCGCTGTGAGCGGCAGCCCTTCGAGCGCTTCGATGCCGTCCGGGCCGATCACCCTGGCGGAGCGCAGCAGTGCGGCTTCGTCGACAAGATCGCCGTCCAGCAAGGCGGCGGCGAGGATCGGTCCGGCCTCGACCATGAGCCGCGTGATCCCGCGCGCGGCCAGGCGCTCGAGCGCGATGGCGAGATCGAGCCGGCCGCCGGGCGCTGGGACCCGCAGGACCTCGGCTCCTGCCGTCCGCAGTGTTGACTCGCGGTCTCTCGCCGCCTCCGTGCCGGTGATGATCCACAGCGGGGTCTCCCGCGCGCCCGCGACCAGCCGCGAGTCGAGCTGCATTCGCAGCGTGCCGTCGAGCACCACACGCACCGGCGAGCGGTCCGCCATGCCGGGCAATCGGCAGGTTAGCAGCGGATCATCGGCAAGTGCGGTGCCGATGCCGGTCAGCACCGCGTCGCTCATGGCGCGCATGAGATGCACGCGCGCGCGCGCCGGCTCGCCCGTGATCGGAGCAGGACGCCGACCGGACAGGCCGGCCTTGCCGTCGGCCGAGACCGCGAGCTTGAGGACGACCTGCGGGCGGCGCTCGCGCATGCGGCGGAGGTGTCCCGCATGCGCCCGGCGTGCTGCATCGGCGCCGAGCCCGACCTCGACCGAGATGCCGGCTGAAGCCAGCCGGCGATGGCCCTGGCCTGCAACCTGCGGATTGGGATCTTCGAGCGCCGACACCACGCGGGCGATGCCGGCCGCAATGATGGCGTCAGCGCAAGGAGGGGTCTGTCCGTGGTGAGAGCAGGGTTCGAGCGTCACGTAGAGGGTGGCGCCGCGGGCAGCGCCGCCGGCGCGCTCCAGCGCTTGAGTCTCGGCATGGGGACGGCCGCCGGGCTGGGTCCAGCCGCGCCCGACAATCAGCGGGCCATCGGTTTGCGGGCGCACCACCACGGCGCCGACGGCGGGATTGGGCCATGTGCGTCCGAGCCCGCGCCGGCCGAGCCCCAAGGCGAGCTCCATGAAGCGAAGATCATTGTCCCGATCGCTGCCCGCCATCGCCGCGCCGGCATTCATTTCCGCGCGGCTGCCGGCGGCTTTCCGTCCTCGTCGCCTGACAATTCCCCGAGCACAGCCTCGAAATCCTTGGCTTCGCGAAAGTTTCGGTAGACCGAGGCAAACCGGACATAGGCCACATCGTCGAGCGAGCGCAGGTGCTCCATCACCATCTCGCCGATGGTTTCGGAGGTGATTTCGCTCTCGCCCTGGCTTTCGAGCTCGCGCACGATCTTGGAGACGAGCTCTTCGATGCGCTCGGGCTCGACCGGCCGCTTGCGCAGCGCGATCTGCACCGAACGCAGCAGCTTGTCGCGATCGAACGGCACCCGGCGGCCGTTGCGCTTGATGACCACCAGCTCGCGCAATTGCACGCGCTCGAACGTCGTGAAGCGAAAATTGCACGCCAGGCACACGCGACGGCGGCGGATGACCGAGGAATCCTCGGTCGGCCGGGAATCCTTGACTTGCGTGTCAAGGCTCGCGCAGTTCGGACAGCGCATGCCCGTACCTTTCCGCTAGCTCCGCTAGCCTGGATAGATCGGAAACCGGTGCACCAGTGTCCGCACCCGTTCCCGCACCGCGGCTTCGACCAGCGAATCCTCTTCGGCGCCCTTCTGCGAGAGCACGCCCAGCACCTCGGCGATCAGCTCGCCCACCTGGCGGAACTCGGCGATGCCGAAGCCACGCGTCGTGCTGGCCGGCGTGCCGAGCCGGATCCCCGAGGTCACGGTCGGCTTCTCGGGATCGAACGGGATGCCGTTCTTGTTGCAGGTGATGTTGGCGCGCCCCAGCGCTGCTTCGGCAACCTTGCCGGTGAGCCGCTTGGGACGCAGATCGATGAGCATGAGGTGCGTATCGGTGCCGCCGGAGACGATGTCGAAGCCGTTTGACTTCATCGATTCCGCCAAGGCCTTGGCGTTTTCGACCACGTTCTTCGCGTAAAGCTTGAAGGATGGCTGCAGCGCCTCGCCGAATCCCGCCGCCTTGGCGGCGATCACATGCATCAAGGGTCCGCCTTGCAGGCCCGGGAAGATGGCCGAGTTGATCTTTCTGGCCAGCTCCTCGCTGTCGGTGAGGATGAAGCCACCGCGCGGTCCGCGCAAAGTCTTATGGGTGGTCGAGGTGACCACATGGGCGTGCGGAAAGGGGCTGGGATGCACGCCACCGGCGACCAGGCCGGCGAAGTGCGCCATGTCCACCATGAGGTAGGCTCCGACCTCGTCAGCGATCTGCCGGAAGCGGCGAAAATCGATGATGCGCGGATAGGCCGAGCCGCCGGTGACGATCACCTTGGGGCGATGCTCCTGGGCGAGCTTCTGCACTTGGTCATAGTCGATGCGGTGGTCGTCCGGCCGCACCCCGTAGGCCACCGGCTTGAACCACTTGCCGGACATGTTCACCGGCGAGCCGTGGGTGAGATGGCCGCCCGCCGCGAGGCTCAGCCCCATGAACGTGTCGCCGGGCTGCATCAGCGCCATGAAGGCCGCCACGTTGGCGGAGGCGCCCGAATGCGCCTGCACGTTTGCGAAGCGGTATCCGAAAAGCTTGGTAACCCGCTCAATAGCCAGGTTCTCCGCCATATCGACGTACTGGCAGCCGCCATAGTAGCGTCGGCCCGGCAGGCCCTCGGCGTATTTATTGGTGAGGACGGAGCCCTGCGCTTCCAGGACCGCGCGGCTCACATAGTTCTCCGAGGCGATCAACTCGATATCGTCGCGCTGGCGGCCGAGCTCGAGCGCAAGTGCCTCTGCAAGCTGCGGATCGGTCGCGGCGAGCGGGGCCGAGAACAGGGATGCTGTGTTGGTGGTGGTCGCGGAAAGTTCGCCAGCCGACATCGTAATTTCACAACCTCATGGTCTTCCGCCAGAACAACGGCGGTGGGCAAGCCTCGCACGATAGGTCGTGCTCTTGCGGTCGATTTTGCGGAACGATGGCCGTAGCATATCGGGCCCGGACCGCCAAGCCCTTGGAGTATTGTGGCGTAATGCCGCAATATCTGGGGTCAGCGCCCGGCCTTGAGGCGGGCCTTGAGCTTCTGCAATGCCAACCGCTGCAGGTCGGCCTGCGCGGCGCGGGCGGGACCGATGACGCTGACCTCGGTGCCGGTGGCCGCGTCGATGGCGACGACTTTGACGGAGGGGCCGACCGGCGTGAACTCGAAATACACCCCGCCGGCGGACACGTTCTCAGGCCCTGTCATGGCACAACACTGATCGCCGGCCGCGTCCGGTGCGGCCCTCTGGCGCGCGCGCCGGCATCATGCAACCAGCGCATAGGGAACCTGGGTCGGGCCAAAACGCTCGATGACGGTCTTCGCCTTGGGATCATAGGCACGCTGCAACACCGTCCCTTCGCCCAGGCGCTGGCTGCGCACGATGATGGCCACTGAACGGCTCGGACCGCCCTGCTCCGCATGGATCGCGTGTGGCGGCACCAGATCCACCTTGCCTTGCGTGCCGGTGGCGACGGAGGCGAGCCGCAGCTCGGCATAGCCAGGCCGGTTGCCATCATCGATCCGCTCGTAGCGCTCGAGGCTCTCCGTGCCGTCGAGCACGCCGTAGAGCACCCATGCATCCGCATGGTCGTGCACGCCTCCCACCCGCCCTGGCGCGCGCACGACCGCGTTGATGGCGAAGTGGTGCTGCGGATCGACATGGAGCAGCAGGTTCTTGAAGCCTTCGGTGGAAGGCCAACGCGCCGAATGGGCCTTGAGACCCTGGTCCTTCACCAATCGCTCGAGCAGCGGTCTGGCCTTTTCCATGCGGCGCTGATTGTCGCCCTCCGCTTGCCAGATCGCCCGCAATTGCGCCACGAAGTCTTCGAATATCGGCAATCCTGCGTTCGCCATTGGTTGTCTCCGATCTGCGCTACTCGGCCAGAGGCCCGCCCTCGACGGTGCAGCGACGCAGCAGACGGCGCTCCCCTTTCGGAAAGTCCTTGCGCGCGTGGATCGTGCACCGATTGTCCCACATCAGGAAATCGCCCAGCTGCCAGACGTGCTCGAAAATGAATTCAGGCCGTTCGCCGATTTCGTAGAGCTGATCGAGGATCGCGTCGCTCTCGTCGGCATCGAGGCCCTCGATGCGCGCCGTCATCAGCCGATCCACGAACAGCGTCTTGCGGCCGGTATCCGGATGCGTGATGAACACCGGGTGGTGGAAATGCGGAATGGCGCTGATGTCGGCCGACAGGTTCGCCTTTTCGGAGCGCTTGTACTCGTGGATGTGAAGCGCCGTCTTGCCCGCAAGCTTCCGCTTCAGCGCAGGCGGCACCGCCTCATAGGCTTTGTACATGTTGGAGAACATCGTGTTGCCGCCGGTGGACGGTAGCTCGAGCGCATACAGGAATGTGTATTTGTAGGGCCGCGGCGTATAGCCGGAATCGATGTGGAACCAGAATTCACCGTCGCCGAAAGCGCCAACCGGCTGGCCGTCGACCTTGATATTGGTGACCAGGAGGATCTTCTTGTGATCCTGATGGATGCCTTCTGTGCGGCCGCGTAGCGGCTCGGGCGCTTGCTTGCGGTCGCCGAGCTCCCCGAAATAGGACGCAAAACGCAGCTGCTGTTCCTGGGTGATGTCTTGGCCACGGAACACCAGCACGAGGTGCTCACCCCAGGCCTGCTTGATCGCCCGCACTGTCGCGTCGGAAAGCTCCTTGGTGAGATCGACGCCGCTGATCTGTGCCCCGCAGGCGCGCGAAAGCGGCGTGACCGTGAGATCGATGACGTCTTGCATGGGCGATCCTCCTTTGAATTAGCGTTGGTTTTTGTTGTCTCTTGCCCGTTGAACTCCGCTCAGGCCTCCACCACGATATAATTATCCTGCAGCCGGACCGGAAAGGATTCCGCGACGTAAGGCCCCTCCACCAGCTGGGCCCCCGGGCGAACCGATACCGGATATTGCCGGACGCGGAGCCGCGACGGGTCGCACCAGGACTTGCCGGTGCGGATATCGAACTCCCAGCCGTGCCACGGGCATTTCACCATCTCGCCGGGCCGGGAGCAGCGGTACTGTCCCGGCACCGTCGATTCGACGAGGCCGGTCTGGATGCCGTCGGCGAGGCCGCCGCCGCGGTGCGGGCAGCGATTGGTGAGCGCGAAGAATTCGCCGCCGAGATTGTAGACAACGATCGCACGGCCGCCGACCTCGACCAGCTTGCGCTGGCCGGGCGGGATTTGATCGACGGTGGCGACGATATGACCGGCCATCAGGCGAACCGGTAGAGCGCCCGGGCATTGCCGGAATAGATCTGCGTGCGCCGCGCTTCATCGAGCGCCGGCGGCAATGCCACCAGCGGATCGTCGAAATCCCAGTGCGGGTAGTCGCTGGCGAACATGAAGCGGTCCCAGCCGACCCAATTCATCAGATCGAGCAGATGCTCCGGATTTTCGGTCTCCTCCATCGGCTGCGTCGAGACCCAGAAATGTTCGCGGATATATTCGGAGGGCGAACGCCGAAGATGCGGCACCTCGTCGCGCAAGCGCTTCCAGATCTTGTCGAGCCGCCAACCGAGCGCCGGCAACCAGGCGAAGCCGGCTTCGATCATCACGATCTTGAGCCCCGGATAGCGCTCGAATACGCCTTCCATGATCAGGCTCGTGACCTGCGCCTGGCAGCAGGATGCGTGCTCGGTCATGTCCTCGATGTAGAAGGACGGCCAGCCGGAGTTGCTCGCCGGCCGGCCGCTGGTGCCGAAGACATGCACCCCGACCGGAAAGCCGGCCTCCTCGGCCGCCTCGTAAATGGGCCAATAGCGCTTCTTGCCCATGAGCTCGCAGGTGCGGCTGCGCACCAGCACATGGGCGAAGCGGCGATCACCCGCCCGCCGTTTGATTTCGGCGCGCGCCGCTTCCCCATCCTCATACGGAACCACGACCGAGGCCAGAAGGCGCGGATCGCGCCGGTTCCAGCCCTCAAGCTGAAACTCGTTGGCGGCAAACGCCATGGCGGCGCTGAATTCGTCGTTCTGATCGCCCTGTCCGGTGGGCGAGAGGGGATTCATGATCGCATATTCGATCCCGTAGAAATCGAGATGCTGCTGGCGCATGAAATCGAGGTTGCTGGCCGGCAGCCCACCACCCGGAGGCCAGGAGTCGCGGCGCGAGGCCTGCGGCTGGCTCTTGGGATAGGGAAAGCCCTTGGCGAAACCCTGCCGGCCGCGCGTTCCGTAAGTCTGCAGATGATCCCACCAGCGCTGGCTCAGGAACGGCCGCACATCCTCCGCCGATGCCTTGGGGTGAATGTCGACATCGATGATGGCGGGGCGCGCTTTCTGCGCGCGGAGCAATTCCCTGGCCTCGATGTTCATCGGGCGTCCTCCTGCATCCGCCCGTAGGTCGCGAGCGGATTGTCGACGAGAATTTTGCGCCGCAGCGAATCCGGCAATCCGGGCGGCAGCGCATCGTCGTCGTCGAACTGCCAATGCGGAAAGTCCGACGCATAGAGCAGTATAGCATCCGAGCCCAGATGGTCGATCATCCGTTGGACCAGATCGGGTTCGGCGGGAGCATCGAACGGCTGGATCGTGAGGCGGATGTGGTCGCGCACGATCTCGGCGGGCGGCCGGTCGACCCAGGGCACTTCCGAGCGCACGCCGCGCCAGAATTTCGAGAAACGCCATAGAAAGCTGGGCAGCCAGGTCACGCCCGATTCGAGCAGCACGACCTTGAGATCGGGAAATTTCGCGAATACGCCCTCCGAGATCAAGCTTCCCAATTGCGATTGGAAGGCCTGGGCGTAGCTCGCATAGTCCTCGATGTAGTAGGTCGGCCACCCCAGCGACGTGAGGGAATGCCGATAAGTCGAGCCCGGATGGATGCCGATCGGCAGGCCGTGACGTTGCGCGGCCGCGTAAATGGGCCACCAGTGCCGGCGCCCGAGCGGGCTTTCCTGCATGGCCAGCAGCAGGATCTGGACGAACCGCCGATCCTTGGCGCAGCGCTCGATCTCGTCGACCGCGAGCTCGATATTCTGCGTCGGCACCACGATCGAAGCGCGCAGGCGCGGATCGCGATCGAGCCATTCCTTGGCGATCCAATCATTGAGCGCGCGCGCGAAGGCCGCCGCCATGTCCTCGCTGAACAGAAGCTCGACCCCATAGAGGCAGTTGCAGATCGCGCGCCGCGCCTGCCAGCGGTCGAAGACCTGCCCGGTCAGCTGCCCCAAGGTCGCATCGGGAGCGCCGTTGCGGCCGCGCCATTGCGGCCGCGCGCTGATCGGCGCGCGCGCCGGATAGCTGTTGGTCTCAAGCGAGGGGATTCCACGCTCGACCACGCTGTTGCGCCAGTGCTCTTCGAGAAAGGGCAGCAGCGCCGCCATGGTGGGGGCCGTCGGATGGACATCGCAGTCGATGGCGGGAAGCGCGCTGGACAATCGAGGTTCCACAAAGCAAAGCGCCCCGGCCGGGGCCGGGGCGAGTATCCATCCATTCTGGAGCACTGTCCATTTCCGGGGAAACGGCATCCGCTCTATTTGTTTTCAACCGGAAGATCGGCTTCCACTCCCGATCGGCCGGGGGCGGTCTTTCCTGAAAACGCTCCGTGCCTCACAGACGATAGAGAATCTGATCGGTCCAGAACCGCTCGAGCCTGTGCAACGACTTGTTGAGGGTCGCGAACTCGTCGGAGCTGATGCCACCGACCTGCTCGACGGTACGCACGTGCTTCTGATAGAGCGCATCGACGATGTCGCGCACCTCGCCGCCCTTTTCGGTGAGCTTGATGCGCACCGAGCGGCGATCGACCCGCGAACGCTGATGGTCGAGGAAGCCCATCTCGACCAGCTTCTTGAGATTGTAGGAGACGTTGGAGCCGAGATAGTAGCCGCGGGTGCGCAGCTCACCTGCGGTCAGCTCCTTCTCTCCGATATTGTACAGCAGCAGCGCCTGCACGGAATTGATATCGGCCCGGCTGCGGCGATCGAATTCGTCCTTGATGACATCGAGGAGCCGCCGATGTAGCCGCTCCACGAGTGTCAAGGCTTCGAGATAAAGCGGACGGATGTGCTCGAACCGCGATTCACGATCGACCGGTTCAACCGTCTTTGCAACGGCTTTCATCATGACGCCTTCCTGTAGCTTTGTTATAAGTAACGAGGCCCTGTTCCCCGCTCTCATGCCAACCTATAGGCGAGGGTCTAAAATCCGCTTAAACAACACAATAAAAAGATCGTTTATTTGCCACGGTGAATTGTCAATTGAATAGCCGTTTTGAGGTTTTGCCGTAACGTTCCATTCACGATCATTTTGCCGGAATGGGCACGGATATCGCCGATTTTCGGCGGCCTTTTGGCCGCAGGGTGCCTGTTCGAGCCTGACTCCCGCACCGCCTCCGCGCGCTTGCGCCGGCTCGCCACAATTGAACCGGGACGACCCGCGCCGCAAAGGTCACTCGCTCTCTCTTGCTCCGCGCAGGAAGCGTATGATACCGGAAAAATCCGTGGCCGCGCCGCCGTCCTCGACGAAGCGTTGATAGACTGCCGTTGCTCCGGCGCCGAGCGGCGCGACGGCACGCGTCAGGCGCGCGGCATCCTGCGCAAGCTTCAAATCCTTCAGCATCATCGCGGCCGTGAAGCCCGGCTGATAATCGCGGTTGGCCGGCGACGTCGGCACTGGGCCGGGCACCGGGCAGTAGCTCGTCAGTGACCAGCATTGGCCGGAGGCCTGCGAGGCGATCTCGAACAGCTTGTGCGGCTCGAGCCCGAGCTTTTCGGCAAGCACGAAGGCCTCGCAGACCGCGATCATCGAAATGCCGAGGATCATATTGTTGCAAATCTTCGCCGCCTGACCGCTGCCGGCGGCGCCCGCCTGGATGATGATCTTGCCCATCGCTTCAAGCACTGGCTTGGCGCGCGCGAAGGCCTTATCGCCGCCGCCGACCATGAAGGTCAGCGTTCCCGCCTCCGCGCCGGCAACGCCGCCGGATACCGGCGCATCGAGCATCTCGAGCTCGTTCACGTTGGCGGCCGCCGCCACGGCGCGCGCCGTCTCGACGTCGACGGTCGAGCAATCGATGAGCAGCGTGCCCGGCTTCGTGGACGCCAGCACTCCGCCTGGAGCAAGATAGACCTCGCGCACCTGCTCGCGCGCCGGCAGCATGGTGATCACAAGGTCGACCCCCATGGATGCCACGTCGAGCGAGCGCACGGAAATTCCACCGGCTGCGGAGAATTTGTCGAGGGCGGCCGCGTTCACGTCGTAGCCGCAAACCGGATGGCCGGCCTTGATCAGATTCTGGGCCATCGGCAAACCCATGTTGCCTAAACCGATGAAACCGATTTGGGCCATGTGGTCTCCGGCTTACGTCGCACGTTGGCCAAGACGCTGCGATAGGTCAGGAACAAGGCGCTCGGCCGCTATGCCCTCGACCATGGCACGGGCATTGGGTCCGAGCGCGCGCACCGCGGCCACATAGGCCGCGACCTCGTCGGCATCGCGCACCGCCTGCGGATAGTCGGTGGCAAACACCGTTTGCGACAGGGCCACTTCCTGCAGGCCGAACCGTACCCATTCGGCGCCCCATTCGGCCGCGTGGTCGGGTCCCGCCCACCCGGCACAATCGTAAAACAATCGATGCTCGAGATAATGATCCAAGGACTCTTGCGGACGCCGGTTATGGCGCGGGACCGCGGCAGTGCCCCATTTTTCGCGCTGTTGAAATCCCCGAATCCGTCCGAGATAGCGGCCGAGGCCGGCGGCGAAGTGCGAGAACTGGACCCTCAGCGTGGGCAGCTCGTCCAACAACCCGCTGTTGATCATGCGGACGGCGGCGACCATCAGGGAGAACTGCCATCCCAGCATGCGTCCCAGATCGTCCGCGTCCATGTGCGCCCAGCCGATGACCTGCGGCAGCGGATGAATGAAGACATAGAGATTGAGATCGGCCGCCGTCCGCCAAAATGGAAGCAGGCTCTCCGCATCGAGCGCCTGGCCCTGCAGTTCCGACGCGATCACCACGCCCGGGAAGCCGAGGTCGACGGCGCATCGCTTCAGCTCCCGCTCGGCCTCGGCGGGCTTCAATGCCGGAACATGCGCCAGCCCGATGAAGCGCCCCGGATGATCGTCGACCGCCTGCTTGATCCGGTCGTTGATCAGGCGGCAGACCGCGAGGTCGGGCTGATCGAAGCCGGAACCGCACGACAGGACGCCCGCATCGATACCGGCGCGGTCCATCATCCGGATATGGGCCGCGAGATCGGCCAGCAGCGGATTGAGCAGATAATTGGGATTGCCGTTGGCATCCAGCCGCGCCGCAACGCCGTCGCGCTCCTTGAGGAGCTCGGGAGGCGTATAGTGCTGCTGGAAATCGATGATCATGGAAGCCGCCGAATCAAATCAGGTTGTTCAAAGTGGAGGTCACGGCGTGTGCTCGCGTGCCGACAAAAGTGCAAGCCACAGATAAATGCCCAGCAGACCCAGCTCGAGGACGATGACCCAGAGGCGTCCGCCGTAAATCTGCGGGAACAGGGCCTCCACGGCCGCCATGGAAATGACCGAGGTGAGCCATACCACCGCGCCCCAGGGCGCCGCCAGCCACAGCCCCACTGCGGCCACGAGATCGATCACCGCAAAGAAGACGGTCGCCGACTGATACGGCATAGCGTAGGAGTCGAAGCCCTGCGGGGTCGGCGCCCCTACCCCGCACACGATGGCCCAATAATACAATCCTTTGACGAGAGCGACGCCCGACATCACACGCAAGAACAGGACCAGCCGCGCCGCCCATTTGTCCCCGCTCGGCTCACCTTGGCCCGCATGGACGGGTTCCAGCACCCGTGGCTGCTCGTCGATGGCCGGATCGCTCATGGCAGGGCGAGCTCATCGGCCTGCGGCTGGAAATGCCGTTCGACCTCGGCCGCGCTGACCGCTTCAAGTCGGGATGGCTGCCAATGAGGCGCCTGATCCTTGTCGATGATCACCGATCGTATCCCTTCGTAAAGATCATGCCCGAGCAGCAGGCGCGAGACTATGCGGAATTCACAGCGCATGCACTCGGCGAAATCGAGATCGCGACCGCGCCGCAGCTGTGCCAGCGTGATTTTAAGGCTGGTCGGAGACTTCGACCGGATCGAGGCCGCCGTGAGACGCGCGAAGTCGGCATCCGCCCCTTGGCCGGCTGCCTCCGCGTCGAGCGCGGCCAGGATGCCCTCCACGCTGTCCCCTGTAAACAACCGATCGACGACCGCCCGGCGGGTCCCCAGAGGCCCCTCCCCGGCCGGCTCCGCGAAGGCGCCGAGCAAGGCATCCACCGGCACGCTGCCGCAAAGGCCTGCCAACAGATCGGGGAACCGCTGTGAAGCGACCCGATGCGTGGCAATGCCGGCCGCCAGGGCATCGGCGGGGCCGAGCCTATCTCCGGTCAATGCGCAGTAGAGACCGAGCTCGCCCGGCAAGCGCGGCAGGAACCAGGTGGCGCCCACGTCCGGGATGAAGCCGATGCCGACCTCCGGCATGGCAAAGGTAAAACCGTCGCCCGCCACCCGATGGGAGCCATGGATCGAGATGCCGACACCGCCGCCCATGACAATGCCGTCGATGAGCGCGACGTAGGGCTTGCGATAGCGCTTGATCAACGCATTGAGCGCGTATTCGGTCCGCCAGTAGGCGAGCGCGGCCTGGTAGTGCCGGGCGCGCCCGAAGTCGAAGAGGGCGCGCAGGTCGCCGCCGGCCGAGAAGGCGCGCTCGCCCGCCGCGGTGACGACCACCCGGGTGACGGCGGGGTCGCCCTCCCATTCGATCAGCCGCCGCGTCAGCGCACCCACCATGCCGAAGGTAACGGCATTGAGGGCCTGCGGACGATTGAGGATGACGATTCCGGCAGCGCCGCGGTGCTCGAAGAGGATTTCTGGGCGAGCGGAGTCGGGCGCCATGAGCCAGGATTCGGCATCCACCGGTTGCGGGCCCTCGAGGCTGGTGCAACAAGGCCGCCAAAGGGCTGTTCGCTGCGCGGATCGATAGAAGGGCCGGCGATGGCCGTCAACGCCAGGTTGGAGAGCGCAGCCATCGGCGAGCCAGTGGCAAGGTCATGCCGAAACGGCTAAAAAGTCGCTCTGTCCGCTCTGGAGTGTCATCAATGGCTATCAAATACGGCCGTCCGCTCGAGGCGAAAGCCCGCGTCAGCCCGCTCGGGGCGACGGCGCCCGCCAATGCGGAGTTCCGCCTCGACCTCGCCGTCCGCCCGCGCCGCAACCGCAAGACCGACTGGACACGCCGCCTGTTGCGCGAAAACGTGCTGACGGCCGACGACCTGATCTGGCCGCTGTTCGTCGCGGATGACACCCGTACCCCCATCAGCTCCATGCCGGGGGTCGAACGGCTCTCGATCGATCAAGCGGTGGGCGCGGCGGAGCGCGCCGCCAAGCTCACGATTCCCTGCCTGGCGCTGTTTCCCTACACCAATCCCGACCTGCGCGATCATGAAGGGACCGAGGCGCTCAATCCGGAGAACCTGGTCTGCCGCACGGTCCGCGCCATCAAGAAAGCCGTGCCGGAGATCGGCATCCTGTGTGACGTCGCGCTCGACCCCTATACCAGTCACGGCCATGACGGGCTTCTGCGCGACGGCGTCATCGCCAACGACGAGACGGTCGAGATGTTGGTGAAGCAGGCCTTGGTCCAGGCCGAAGCCGGCGCCGACATCATCGCGCCTTCCGACATGATGGACGGTCGCATCGGCGCCATCCGCGGCGCCCTCGACCGGGCTTCGTTCACGGACGTGTCGATCATGGCCTACGCGGCAAAATACGCATCGGCATTTTACGGCCCGTTCCGGGATGCGGTCGGCTCGAACGCGACGCTCGTGGGCGACAAGCGCACCTATCAGATGGATGCCGCCAATTCGGACGAAGCGCTACGCGAGGTCGAGCTCGACATCGCCGAAGGCGCCGACATGGTGATGGTGAAGCCCGGAATGCCCTATCTCGACGTGCTGCGCCGCATCAAGGATACATTCGCCATGCCGACCTTCGCGTATCAGGTATCCGGCGAATACGCGATGATCATGGCGGCCGCGCAGAACGGCTGGCTCGATGGCGACACGGCCATGATGGAAAGCCTGATCGCCTTCAAGCGCGCCGGCGCCTGCGGGGTGCTCACCTACTTCGCGCCGCGGGTGGCGGAAAAGCTTGCCTGATCCGTCTCCCCGATCTCAATGCCGAGCAGGCGCGCCAGCTGCCCGCCTCATCGACGAATTCTGTTCGAGGCCATCGCCCGCCCGCCGCCGGTATCAGCCAGCGATCCCTGCGATGCAGCGGCGCAATGCCGCGATCAGCTCTTTGCTGTGGCGCAGATGCGGCTCCTCGCAATCGAGAATCTTGCTGAACGCGCTCTTCTTGAACGCGACCTTGTTGAACTGATCCGCCGCGGACTCCATCCCAGCCGAGTCGCAGACGATCTCGATCAGCCGATCCGCGGCGTGCAATCGGCCCAGCAGATAATCGTTCTCGCGATAGGCGCGCGAGAAGAAGGCCGCGAAGTGGCCAAAGCCGATCCCGCGCAAGCTCTCGATTCCCTGAAAGCCCTTCAGCGCATGCACGTCCTGCGGGCTGACGCGGTCCACCAGGATTTCGTTCAGCTCGCCCATCTCGCGCCCGCTGGTCACCGGCAGCGCCAACACGTCCCAGAACGGAAAGCCCAGGTAGTTGATCAGCACCTCCCGGCGCGCATCCGGATGCCAGTCGTCCGGATCGAGCGCCGCCAAGAGTTCGTCGAGATCGCGCGTGCTGGCGTCGAGATCGATCTCGGTGGCGAGCTGCGCGATCAGGCGATCGAGCTTCTCGAGGTGCAACTTCACGAACGAGGCCGCATAGCCGTGCAGGTTCTTGACCTCGCTGGCCGATGGAGCGGCGGGGAATATATCCGCGATGAGGTCGCGCACCTGCTGGCTGTAATAGGAGGGATCTTCACGGCGGCGCAACGCGTCGAGCCGCAGGTAGAATTCCCGCTTCAACCGATCGACGACCTGCGGATCGAGGCCGCGAAAGCGTTCCTGATCGAGCAATCCGTAGAGCCGGTTCTGGCCCTCGATCAGGAAATGCAACCGGCGCTCGCGGTATTTCACGTCGAATGCCAAGAGATAATTCACCCAGCCCGGAAAGTCCTCCGCGGTCGCGGTCTCGAACTCCAGCGCCGCGCTGTCGACCCGCTCATAGACGATCCCCTTGGCGAGCGCCCAGGCGTCGATGATCTCGGCGACCACCCGCGCCAGCGGCGATTGGGCCGGCGCGCCGCGCAGCTTCACGATCAATTGCGCCCCGAAGGCGCGCACGGAGGCGAGCTTGAGCCGGACATAGGCCTGATAGGCGAAGCCGGCATCGCGCGCGACCTGGGAATTGACTTGCTCGCGCCAGGCGCGCACCTGCTGCGCCGAGATCGGCTGCTCGAAGCTCGCGGTGAGCACCTTGGTGACCAGCTCGCTGACATGGGGCCGGGCGCTGTCGATGATCGCCCGCAGTCGCCGCACCCGTTCGTTGAACTCGATGATCCAGCTCAGCTCGTCGGTCACCGGCTGAGAGCTCGGGATGTCCGACATCGCGCCGCGCAAGGTCGAGAAGAAGCCCGGCACACCGAGATTGGCCGGCGTGACCGGCGAGGCCGGGTGCGGCTCGATATAGACCAGCCGGCGATCGACCTGACGATAGGCCGACCGGCCATGGATGGCCGAGATCGCAATCTGGAAGGGCCGATTGTTGAGGACCGCGCCGTCGATGAAGGACGACTTGGTCGGGTCGACATCGGCCTGCAGGTGCTGCGCGAACTCACGGCTGATGAACTCCGCCCGCCGCGGCCATGTCGCTTGACGCTCCGCGACCAGATCGTCCATCTCCAGGATCTGCGCCGGCGGGAAGGCGCCCGGAAAGGACGACGTCGCCCGCGCCGCAAAAGCGAGGGCGGGCGCGTTGTCCAGTCCGAAGTCGCTTTCGACCTCCCCATTGGGCCGGCGCCGATAGCTAAACCGGAGCACATGATGATGCTCCAGCTCATGGATGAGCGGAGGATCGTGGATCTGAACGAGCTGCCGATAGCCGTAATAGTCGGTGAGAGTCACAAACAGGTCCAAGCTGTGGCCGGACGGCAGCAGCGAGGCGCCTGCCCGCCCCGCCCCCATGGCGGTGACCGCGTCGTACATCAAGGCGGCCATGAGAGGACCGTCGAGCGGCGGCTTGAACCAGCGCGACCGCATGAAAAGGGAGAGCTTTTGGCGCACCTCCGAATCCCGGCCCGCCTCCAGCATGCCGGTCGCCGCGGCGACCCAGATCAGCGGCTTGATGAACCACTTGCTCCAGCTTCCGGCCCGCGCGTCGGGCGCCAGCAGAACGGAGACATCGGCGTTGTCGAGCCACAGGTCGCGCAGCGATCCCATGGGCAGATCGTGACTGAGCGCGCGCGCCAGCATGGTGCCGTTGATGCCGCCGGCGGAAGCTCCGGCGATGACGTCGACCACGACCCGCAGCTCCAGCACGCGGCCGATCTCGCGCAAGAGATCGAAATAGACCGATTCGGTATCGTATTCCGGGTGATCGGGCTCGACTCCGTCGAGGAACGAGGCCTTGGCGCGCGCGTTGCGATCGGCGATCCGGTGCAGAGCGCTCGAGGCGCGCACCAGCTTGAGGATCTCCTTGGTCATCCCATGCATGTAGACGGCGAGCGAGACGCCGCCGGAACAGACGAGTGCGATCCGAAGTTCCTTTTCGCGCAAGGCCCGCTCCTGAGGCTGATTCGCCGGGGTGGCGTGATCATGTCGATAGCGGACCCGAATCGGAAGCGCTTCCGTGGCTGGGACCCGGAACATTTGCGAGGCAAAGACGCCTCCCGCGCTCATTCCCTGGCGGTGGCCCTCTCGATCCGCACCGGCGTGAGGCCATCGGCGGCAAGCGTCCGCAAGACCGCTTCGGCATGAGCGCGATCGCGGGTCTCGATCGTGACGTCGAGCTTGGCGCCCTTGGCCGGAACATCGAGAAAGAGCCGATGGTGGTCGACCTCGAGGATATTGGTGCCGAGCGCGCCCAGACGCGTGGCGATCTGCCCGAGCACGCCCGGCCGGTCCGGGATGGTGAGCCGAAAGGAGACGATGCGGTCTTCGCGCTTGAGCTCGCGCACCATAACGGAAGCCAGGACGCGCGGGTCGATATTGCCGCCACACAGGATCAAGCCGACCTTGCGGCCGCGGAATCGATCAGGCTTGGCCAGCATGGCGGCCAGCCCCGCGGCACCCGCCCCTTCGGCCATCGTCTTCTGCAATGTCAGATACGCATTGACGGCGCGCTCGATATGAACCTCGTCGACCAGCACGAGCTCGGCGACGAGCTCTTTGACGATGGGAAGCGTCAACGCGCCGACATTCTTGACCGCAATGCCTTCGGCCAACGTGGCGCCGCCGCACGGCCTGTTCTCTCCCTGCAAGGCATTCCAGGCCGACGGATAGAGCGCGGCTTCGGCGCCGATGATCTCGATTTGTGGAGCGACCGAGCGTGCCGCCACCGCATTGCCGGCGATCAGGCCGCCGCCGCCGACCGGAATGACCAGCATTTCGAGATCGGGCGCGGCCTCCAGCATTTCGAGCGCGATGGTGCCTTGGCCGGCGATCACGAGCGGATCGTCGTAGGGATGAACCAGGATCAGGCCGCGCTCGCGCGCGATCGCCTCGGCGCGCGCCTGCGCCTCGACCAGGGTCTCGCCGTCGAGCAGGACTTCCGCCCCGTGGGCTTGCGTCGCCTCGACTTTGACGAACGGCGTGGTGACCGGCATGACGATGGTGGCCGGGACGCCGAGCCGCGCCGCGTGATAGGCGAGCGCCTGCGCATGATTGCCGGCCGACATGGCGATGACGCCGCGCGCGCGTTGTGACGCGGAAAGCGACGACAGTTTGTTGAGCGCGCCACGCTCCTTGAACGAGTTGGTCACCTGCAGGTTTTCGTATTTGACCAGCACGCTGGCGCCGGTGAGCGCCGACAGCCTGGGCGCCGGCAGCATCGGAGTGTGCAGCACATGGCCCGTGATGGTGCGGCGCGCCGCCGCGATATCGGCCGGTGTCACCCGCATGGAGGCTCCTTGTGATCGCCCCGGCGCCAAGAGGCCGATATGGACCCTCTTGCGTCGTAGCGGCGCATTATCCATCTCCTCCATGCCATCGAGGAAGGACGTCTTGCCATGACCGACAGCGCACCGCGAGGGATCGGCGTATCGATCGATCTCAAGCCGCACGCCTACGACCCGGCCGTCAACCCCGAGCTGTTCGAGGGCGTCCTGGCGCGGCGGTTCATCGCGTTCGTCATCGATATCGTCATTATCATGCTGCCGGTCGCATTTGCGGCCATCTTCATATTCTTCCTCGGCCTGGTGACGTTCCTGCTCGGTTGGGCGCTGTTTTGGCTCCTGTATCCTGGCACGATCATCTGGGCGCTGATCTATTGCGGCACCACCTTGGGCAGCCCGGCCTCCGCCACGGTCGGGATGCGAATCATGGGCGTGGAAATGCGCACCTGGTACGGCGCGCCGGCCTATTTCGTCCTGGGCGCCGTGCATGCGATCGTGTTCTGGATCACGGTCTCGATCCTGACGCCGCTGGTGCTGGTGGTCGGCCTGCTCAACGAGCGTCAGCGCCTGCTGCATGACTTTCTGATCGGCACGGTGGTCGTCAACAATCCGGTACGCGCCCAGGCCCTGCGCATGACGCGCGCTCGCCGGTCTGACGGGTCCTGACGCCGGCGGTAGCCCTGGCCGAGAAGACGTTTGACGCGAAGCCCCGGACGCGCGATCCTGAACGTGGCCGAAGGGAGGCCGGCATTGCGCCTGCGATCCGGGCGAGGAACGGATTTCACCCGGGCCGGCGGCGCGCTAGGGTAGCGGACCACGAGACCGCCGGCGACCCATCGATGATAGATCGACCCCCGTGACCCAGCACTCGCGCAACACTCCCCAATTCTACCTCACGGCTCCCTCGCCCTGCCCGTATCTGCCGGGTCACGAGGAACGCAAGGTCTTCACCCATCTGGTTGGCGAGCGGGCCGCGGAGCTCAATGATCTGCTGACGCATGGCGGGTTCCGCCGCAGCCAATCGATCGCATACCGGCCGGCCTGCGAAGCCTGCCGCGCCTGCATTTCGGTGCGGGTCGTGGTGGAGGATTTCAAGCCCGCCCGCAATATGCGGCGCGTGCTGGAGCGCAATCGCGACCTGGTCGGCGAGATGCGGGTCGGGGTGCCGACCTCGGAGCAATATTCGGTGTTCCGCTCCTATCTCGACAGCCGGCATCGCGACGGCGGCATGGCCGACATGACAGTGCTCGATTACGCCATGATGGTGGAGGACAGTCACGTCGAGACCCGCATCGTCGAGTACCGAAGGCGCGGGCCCGACAGCACCATCAACGGACGCGGTACCGGGGCGTTGCTGGCAGTCGCGCTGACCGATGTGCTCAGCGACGGGCTTTCGATGGTCTATTCGTTCTTCGAATCAGAGCCCAGCGAGCGGTCGCTCGGAACCTTCATGATCCTCGATCACATCGCCCGGGCGCACCGCATGGGATTACCCTACGTGTACCTCGGCTATTGGGTGCAGGGTTCCCGCAAGATGGACTACAAGGGGCGCTTCCTGCCGCAAGAGCGCCTAGCGCCGGAGGGTTGGCGCCGCGTGGAGGGCTGAGCCTCGGCGGGCCGCCGCCAGAGCGGGCCGCCCGCCGGCGGCATCCCTCGTGTAACCTTCGCCAATCGTCCGGCGAATACAACACCGAACGGCCCATTTTTCCGATCCGCGGTCCGAACGGTCCGCAGCCACCGCGGCTTCAACGGAAGTTGATGCGCCCATGCACGCGCAAGGCATTGCTTTGCCTCCCTTTTATCTGCTCACTGCCGGCATGCGGCGCTTCGCCGCGCATGGAAAAGCCGGATCTGGGGCACGATGGTCGAGGCGGAAACCCGACAGGCCAGCCCGCGCGGTTCGAGGGCGGATGATTTGCGCCCCGATGACCCGCGTCCAGACGATGCTCGGCGTTGCGCCTGGATGGCGGCCGCGCAGGCCGGCGACCAGGCGGCCTATGGGACACTGTTGCGCGACTGCGTCGGCGTGATCGAGAGGATCGCACGGCGGCAGGGAGTTCCGCCCGACCGGGTGGACGACGTGGTTCAGGATACGCTGCTGACCATCCACCGGGCGCGTCAGACTTACGACCCCGCCCGATCATTCACCGCCTGGCTTTCGGTTCTCGCCGAGCGACGGGCGATCGATCTCATGCGCAAGACCGGCCGGCAGGCGGTCCGCGAGGTGCATGCCCCCCTCGCCTACGAGCGCCATGCCGACGAGCCGGCCGCGAGCCTGCGAACCACCTACGCCGCCGAGGCGGCCCACCGGCTCGGCGAGGCGATCGCGGATCTGCCGCTGCGCCAGCGCGAGGCGGTCCAGTTGCTGGTCCTGCAGGAGCGCTCGCTCGCGGAGACGGCGGCAGCGACCGGACGCAGTGCGGGCTCCCTCAAGGTGAATTTACATCGCGCCCTCAAGAGCCTACGGGCTCGTCTCGGATCGGCGGGGTGAAGCCATGGCTCCTGCAACCTCACAGGCCCAATCCCGGCACGACGACTTCATCCGCAGCCTCACGGCGGACCTCAAGCCGGTCCGCCGATTGGCGCCTCCCGGCCGGCGCGCTTTGCTCTGGCTCGCCTTGGTGGTGACGCTCGCATTCACCCTCGGCGCGGTCTCGGATCGGGCCGCGGTGGCGGCGCGGCTCACAGCGGCACCCGACATGTGGCTGGCCGTGGGCGGCTCCGCGCTCACCATGGTGCTGGCCGCCATCGCGGCCTTCGAGCTGAGCTTGCCGGACCGCAGCCCGTTTTGGGCATTGCTGCCACTGCCCGCCGCGCTGCTCTGGCTCGGCGCAAGCGGCGCCGGCTGCCTGCGGACCTGGCTGGTGCCCGGGACCCATGCGGCGGTTCTGGACGACACCAAGGATTGCCTGGTTTTCATCCTCGCGCTCTCGGTCCCTCTCTCGGCATTGTTGCTCGGCATGCTGCGGCAGGGCCATACGTTGCGACCCGGTCTCACGGCGGCGGTGGCGGGCTTCGCGGCTGCGGCCGCCGCCGCCACCTTGCTGGTCTTCTTTCACCCCTATGACGCCAGCGCGACCGACGTGGTCGTCCATGTCGTCGCGGTGGCGCTCGTGATCATCGCCAACCGGGCCTTGGGGGGCCGGATGCTGCAGGCGGAAAATTCCTGACGGCCGGTCGCCGCGCCACCTAACCCCCGTCGGCAGCCTTTCCATTGGTCGGGAGCGCGCCGAATTTGTTGTTGCGCGGGAAGCCCTTCGGGGCGAGACGCCCGGCGTCGGCGCGGTTGCCGCGCCAATCGGCGAGCTCCTTGAGGGCAAAGGTAAAGGACCGCCCGGCGCTGTCGACCCAGGTCAGGCCCTGCTGAGCCTTGAAGGTCTTGAGATCGGACAGCCCACCGTCCTTGAAACGCTGCAAGCGAACGCCGCGCCCGCGGGCCATCTCGGGCACCTGCTCGATCGGAAACACCACCATCTTGCGGTTCTCGCCAATCGAGGCGACCAGCTCACCCTCGACCACCGCCAAGGCGCAGGCTTGGTCGGGCGCCTTCACGTTGAGCACCTGCTTGCCCTTGCGGGTATTGCCCAGGCATTCGTCCTCGGCCACCACGAAGCCCTGCCCCTGCGTGCTGGCGATGAGGAACCTGCGGCCCCCCTGGTAGGGGAACACCGCGACCAGATCGCCCTCCTGCTCGAGGTCGATGAATAGCCTGACCGGCTCGCCATGGCCGCGTCCGCCCGGCAGCTTCGCGGCGTCGAGCGTGTAGAAGCGACCGTTGGTGGCCAGCACCAGGCACTTCGATGTGGTCTCGGCCGGAAATGCGAACTTGAGCTGATCGTCGGTCTTGAACACGATGGCGGCGAGATCGGTCACCGTGCCCTTGAGCGCGCGAATCCAGCCTTTTGCGGAAACCACGATGGTGATCGGCTCGCGCTCGACCAGAGCCTCCTCCATGGCCGCGATGTCGTGCTCGGGCGCTTGCGCGAACCCGGTCCGGCGCTTGCCGAGGGCCGTCTTGGGGCCGAACTTGTCGCGGATCGCCCGGATCTCGTCGGCGATCCGCTTCCACTGCTCCTTTTCCGAGCCGATCAGCTCCTTCAAGGCCTTGCGCTCCGTGCGCAAATCCTTGTCCTCCTGGCGGATCTCCATCTCCTCGAGCTTGCGCAAGTTGCGCAGCCGCATGTTGAGAATGGCGTCGGCCTGCACCTCGGACAGCTTGAAGGTCTTGATCAAGACCGGCTTGGGCTCGTCCTCGGTGCGAATGATCTTGATGACCTTGTCGAGGTTGAGATACGCGACCAGATAGCCGCCGAGCACCTCGACCCGATGGTCGATCTGGGCGAGGCGGAAATTCGAGCGCCGCACCAGCACCTCGCGCCGGTGGCCGAGCCATTCGGTGAGCGCCTCCGCCAGCCCCACGACCTTGGGGATGCGACCCTTCACCAGCACGTTCATGTTGAGCGGAATGCGGCTTTCGAGCTCGGTGAGCTTGAACAGGGATTCCATCAGCACTTCGGCGTCGACCGTGCGCGAGCGCGGCTCGATCACCAGGCGGATGTCCTCGGCCGACTCGTCGCGCACGTCGCCGACGAAGGGCAGCTTCCGCTCGTTGAGCAGCTCGGCGATCTTCTCCACCAGCCGCGATTTCTGCACCAGCCAGGGGATTTCGGTAATGACGACCACGTAGGTGCCGCGCCCGGTCTCCTCCTTGCGCCAGCGGGCGCGCACCCGGAAGGAGCCGCGTCCCGTGGTGTAGGCTTCCGCAATGGATTCGCGCGGGTCCACGACGATGCCGCCGGTCGGGAAATCCGGTCCCGGCACGTATTTCAGCAGCGTGCGGCTCCTGGCATTGGGATTGTCGATTAGGTGCAGCGCGGCGTCGCAAAGCTCGGCCGCATTGTGCGGCGGGATCGAGGTCGCCATCCCGACTGCGATGCCCTGCGCGCCATTGGCCAACAGGTTCGGGAACGCCCCCGGAAGAACCGCCGGTTCCTGACTCGAGCCGTCATAGGTCGGCCGAAAGTCGATTGCGTCTTCGTCAATGCCGTCCAGCAACAGGCGGGCGACCTCGGTCATCCTGGCTTCGGTGTACCGGTAGGCGGCGGCATTGTCGCCATCGATGTTGCCGAAATTGCCCTGGCCGTCGACCAACGGGTAGCGTGATGAAAAATCCTGGGCCAGACGCACGAGCGCGTCATAAATCGCCTGATCGCCGTGCGGATGGAAACTACCCATCACGTCGCCGACGATCTTGGCCGATTTCTTGAAGGCGGCGACCGGATCGAGCCGCAGGAGGTGCATTCCATAGAGAATGCGCCGGTGGACCGGCTTGAGCCCATCGCGCGCGTCCGGCAGCGCGCGATGCATGATGGTGGACAGCGCATAGGCGAGATAGCGCTGCTCGAGCGCCTCACGTAGCGCGATCTCCTCGATGTTGCCGCTCGGCGGGGGAATCAATTGCTTGCCCATGCGGCATGGTTAGCGCGCGAAACCGCCGTGAACAAGCGATGAACGGGCGGTCCGATCAGATCAGGGCCGCGACCCGGCGGGCCTTCACGGCGGCGGTCACGAAGCTCGCGCGGGCATCCGGCATGGCGAGCCCACGCGGCTCGAGCACATGGCGCAGCAGGAAGAACCCGGTCATCGCGAAGCCATCGGCCAGGTCGTCCCCGGACAGTCCCTGCGCGAGCTCCGGCTCGGCCAGGAAGGCCGGCAGACGCAGGAGCTTGTCCCGCCAGGGATCGCCGGCATCGCGCGAGACCGCGCGTCCGCTCTTGGGCGAGACATAGATCAGCTCCGTGGTCGCGCCCGTGGCCGCACAGCTCTCGAGATCGAGACCGAAGCCGAGCTCGGAGAGCAATTGCAGCTCGAAGCGCGCCATGCGCGGACCGGCCAGCCGCGCATCGTCGAGCGCGCCCAGCACATGATCGAGCGTGGCATGGATCTGCGGATGCGGGTCGCGCTCCGGCAAGAGACGGCAAAGCGCGGCGATGTGCATGAGGCCATAGAGGGCATGCGAGGCGTCGAGAAAGCGCGCCGAGGCGAGATCGAGCCCCTCCACCACATAGTTTCCCAAATGCTCGTCGAGCCGTGCCCGCCAGGTGACGCTGACGCGATTGCCCGGCTGCAGCACCGGGCGCAACCGGGCGCCGGCGGCGCCGCGCACGAGGCCGAGATGACGGCCGTGCTCGCGCGTCATCAGCTCGAGGATGGCGCTCGCTTCGCCATGGCGCTTGACGCCGAGCACGATGGCCTCGTCAACCCACTGCATCAAACCGCGTCCTGCTTTCGGCCCAGTGTCACTCTTTTGGAAACTCGAGCCCGATCTCGCGGTAGCGTTCCGGATCGTTGCCCCAGGCCTCGCGTACTTTGACGAACAAGAACAGGTGCACCGGCTGCTCGGCGATGTCCGCGATCTCGCGCCGCGCTTCGGCACCGATGGCCTTGATGGTTTGCCCGCCCTTGCCGAGAACGATCTTCCGCTGGCTCATGCGCTCCACGAAAATGGTCTGCTCGATGCGCACGGAGCCGTCCTTGAGCTCCTTCCACGAATTCGTCTCGACCGTCGATTGATAAGGCAATTCCTGGTGGAGTCGCAAATAGAGCTTTTCGCGGGTGATCTCGGCGGCGAGCTGCCGCAGCGGCGCATCGGTGAGCTGATCCTCCGGATAGTGCCACGGCCCGACCGGCACATGGCCGGACAGCCAATGCTTGAGATCCGCGATCCCGTCGCCGGAGAGCGCCGCGACCATGAAGGACGCCGCAAAGGGCACGCGCTCGATCGCCGCCTTGACCAGCGTCAGCAGCGTTGGCTTCTCCACCAGATCGATCTTGTTGATGATGAGGATCTTCGGCTGCGCCAAGCCGGCGAGCCGCGCCAGGAGGGCGCTCGTCTCCTCATCGAGGCCGCGCTTGGCATCGATCATCGCGCCCACGATGTCGGCGTCGCCGGCTCCCGTCCAGGCGCCCGCCACCATGGCGCGATCGAGCCGACGCCGGGGCTGGAAAATGCCCGGCGTGTCGATGAAGATGAGCTGGGCATCCTCCTGGGTGGCGATGCCGCGCAGCAAGGTGCGGGTGGTCTGCACCTTGTGGGAGACGATCGCCACCTTGGCGCCGACGATCGCATTGATCAGGGTCGATTTGCCCACATTGGGGGCACCGATCAGCGCAATGAATCCGCAGCGCCGGACCGCAGTTGCGCCGCTTTCCGGCTCAACCATCGAGGCGTTCCGTCATCACCCCTTCGCGGGCCAGCATGACAGAGGCGGCCGCCTGCTCGGCGGAACGCTTGGAGCGGCCGGTTCCTTCCGCCGGCAGCCGATCGGGAAGCTCGACGGTGACGCGAAACTCCGGATCGTGATCAGGGCCGGTGCGCTCGACCTCGCGATAGGCCGGGGTCGGAAGCCCGAGCGCCTGCGCCCATTCCTGCAGCATGGTCTTGGCGTCGCGCAGGGGGCGCTTGGGGGCGCGCATCCGCTGCTCCCATAGCCGCGTGATGAGGGCGGCCGCGGCGTCGTATCCGCCGTCCACGAACACGGCGCCGATCAAGGCCTCGCACACGTCGGCCAGGATGGCGAGGCGGCTGCGTCCACCGGCATTGCTCTCGGAGGCCCCGAGCTTGATGGCGGCGCCGAGCTCGATCGAGCTCGCCACGTCGGCGCACGCCTCCTTGCGCACCAAATCGGCCAGCCGCCGCGACAATTCACCCTCGTCGGCGCGCGGAAAAGCGCGAAACAACATGTCGGAGATCACGAGGCCGAGCACGTGGTCGCCGAGAAACTCGAGCCGCTGATAGCTTCCGGAGCGGTTGCGCACGCCGGTCAAGGCGGAAATATGGGTGAGCGCCTGATCGAGCAGCGCAGGATCGGTAAAGCGATAGCCGATGCGGGTCTCAAGCCCCGTCACCCGGCGACGGGGCCGCTTGATCGGGCCGCCCGCCGGCGTGACCTCGTCGGCGGCGGCCGGGCGGCTCGCGGGATCTCCGTCGGCGGACGGCTCGGATCCGTGATTGGGGGCAGAAGTTCGCTCGGCGCTGGGCCTGGGGTTCATCGCACTAGCGTCAGCAACCGCCCCCAGCGCACGCTCCACGGCCACGTCCATACTTCCCATGCGTGCTCGCCTCCGCGGATGGAGAAGAAGATGACCTGGGCGCGGCCGATGATATTCTCGAGCGGCACATAGCCGACTTGGCTCAGGACACGGCTGTCGGTGGAGTTGTCGCGATTGTCACCCATCATGAAGAAATGTCCGGGCGGCACCTCGTAGACCGGGGTGTTGTCGTAGAATCCGTTCTCGATCAGCTCGAGAGTCGTGTAGCTCACGCCGTTCGGCAGCGTCTCGCGCCAGCGCTTGACCCGCATGGTGCGGCCGTTCTCGTCGGTGTCGACGAAATCGTCAATGCGCTCGCGTTTCACCGGCTCGCCGTTGATGTGGAGCAGTCCGTTGATCATCTGGATACGGTCGCCGGGCAGCCCGATTACGCGCTTGATGTAGTCGATCGAATCGTCCTTCGGCAAACGAAACACCACGACATCGCCGCGCTGCGGATTGGCCGACCAGATGCGGCCGGAGAAGATCGGCGGCGAGAAGGGCAATGAATAATGGCTGTAGCCGTAGGAGTATTTGGAAACGAACAAATAATCGCCGACCAGCAGGGTCTCTTCCATTGAGCCCGACGGAATGTTGAACGGCTGGTACAAGAAGGTGCGAATGACGAGCGCGATGATGAGCGCGTGCACGATCACACGCACCGTCTCCGCGATGCCGCCTTCCTTGCGCTTCGTACCGAGGGTCACACTCATCTGCCTCTCGTTGGTTCCGTTTCCTGCCCCGCGCGTTCTTCTAACCGCTGGGCGGGCAGCGTGCAATGAAAGCCGCCGGACATCATGCAAAAGTGTCTTTGCGACAATTCGGCCATGCTTTCAATGGCTTGACCGGAAGATGCGGAACGCGGCCGCATCAGCCGGGCGGGCGCGGCTCGGCGCTGATGACGACGAACGCCTGGGCCATCGGACCCTCGTCCGTGATGGTGACGTCGATTCTCGCTTCGTATCCCTCCGGCGTGATGGCGCGCAGGCGCGCCTGCGCGCCGCCCGTGAGCGCCATGGTGGGCCGGCCCGAACGCAGGTTGACCACGCCCATGTCGCGGAAGAACACGCCCGCCCGGAACCCCGTACCCAAGGCCTTGGCGCAAGCTTCCTTGGCGGCGAACCGCTTGGCGTAGGTCTCCGCGCGCTTGGCCCGTCGCTCGGCGGTGGCGCGCTCGATCTCGGTGAAGATGCGCGTGAGAAAGCGCTCGCCGTGGCGCTCGATGGCGCGCTCGACGCGGCGGACGTCCACGATGTCGGAACCGATGCCCAGGATCATGGGACGATCCGGGCGCGGCCGCGATCCATGGCGGCGCGCATGCTTTCGACGGCGGCGGCGAGCCCGCCATCGATCGCCTCGCCTACCAGGAAATGGCCGATGTTCAGCTCGACGATCTCCGGCACCGCCGCGATCTCCTCGGCGGTCGCATAATCGAGCCCATGGCCGGCATGGACCTCGAGGCCGAGGCTGCGGGCAAGTCGCGCGCCGTCCCGAATGCGCAGCCATTCGACCTCCGCGCCGGCGTGGTGACCGGCCGCCATCGCTTCACACCAGGCGCCGGTGTGAATTTCGATTACCGGCGCCCGAATACGGGCCGCCACCTCGATCTGGCGAGGGTCGGCGGCAATGAAGAGAGAGACGCGGATGCCGGCATCGACCAGCTTCGCCACCACGGGGGCCAGCACGTTGTGCTGGGCGACCGCGTCGAGCCCACCTTCGGTTGTTATCTCCTGGCGCCGCTCCGGCACCAGGCAGGCCGCATGGGGCTTGGTTCGCAGTGCTATCGCGGCCATCTCCTCGGTCGCCGCCATCTCGAAATTGAGCGGCCTGGCGATCTCCGCCCGCAGGCGGGCGATGTCGTCGTCGCGAATGTGGCGACGATCCTCGCGCAGATGCGCCGTGATGCTGTCGGCCCCGGCCGCGATGGCGATCTTGGCGGCGTGGGCCGGGTCCGGATGGACCCCGCCGCGCGCGTTGCGCAGCGTGGCGACGTGATCGACATTGACACCCAGTCTGAGGTGAGAGATGGCCGGCAAGTTATTGACCCGTTTGGATATCCGGTGCGCCGCGCAGACCTTCAGGCATCGACCCGCTCGGCTTTCGCGACCACCTGCTTGGCGCGCAATTGCGCGATGATCGAGGTGAGGTGCTTGAGGTCATAGACCTCGAGATCGATCGTGACCGAGGTGAAATCGGGCGACTGCCGCTCCATGTGGATGTTGTCGATGTTGCCGTCATGCTCGGCGATCACCTGGGCGACCTGGGCGAGCGACCCGGGCTCGTTCACGGTCTGCAGCGCGATACGGGCCGGGAACCGCTGCGGCGTGCGCTCATCCACGTCCCAGCGCAGATCGAGCCAGCGCTCGGGGGTGTCCTCGAAGTCCTTCAGGGCCGGCGACTGGATCGGGTAGATGGTGATGCCCTCGCCCGGGTTGAGGATGCCCACGATGCGATCGCCCGGCACGGCGCCCCCGATCGGCGCGAAGCGGACCGGCAGATCGGTGTTGATCCCGCGGATCGGTATGGGGCCAGCCGTCTCGGAGGGCAACTTGAACTTGACGGCCTTGGAGCGCTTCAATCCGAACCAACCGCTCTCGGGCTTCGGCTGCTGGGCCAGCGCCGCGGCGCGCTCCTCCTTGTAGTCCGGATACATGGCGCGCGCCACGTCGGCGGCGCGCATCTCGCCGCGGCCGACCGCCGACATAACGTCCTCGATCGAGGCGCGCGCGAGCCGCGGCAAGGCGCCCTGCAACTTTTCGTCGGAAAACGCGATCTTGGCGCGCTGGCACAGACGCTCCACGATGCGGCGGCCGAGACCCGCATATTGGTTACGCACCGCGACCCGGGTGGCACGGCGGATGGCGGCCCGCGACTTGCCGGTGCGCACCAGCGATTCCCACGCCGGCGGCGGCGCCACCTGGGCGTCGGAGGTGATGATCTCGACCTCGTCCCCGTTGGTGAGCTCCGACACCAAGGGCGCGATCTTGCCGTTGATCTTGCAGCCGACCGCGCCGTTGCCGACATCGGTGTGCACCGCATAGGCGAAATCGATGGCATTGGCGTGCCGCGGCAAGGCGATCAGCTTGCCTTTGGGGGTGAAGCAGAACACCTGATCGTGGAACAATTCGAGCTTGGTGTGCTCGAGGAATTCCTCCGGATTGGAGCCCTCGGCCAAGAGCTCGATGGTGCGGCGCAGCCACGCATAGGCGCTCGATTCGCGCGACAGCATCTCGGTCGGCGAGCCGGCGCCGTCCTTGTAGAGCGAGTGCGCCGCAATGCCGTACTCGGCGATCTCGTGCATTTCCCGGGTGCGGATCTGCAGCTCGACGCGCTGCTTGCCGGGACCGATCAGGGTGGTGTGGATCGAGCGGTAGTCGTTCTGCTTGGGGGTCGAGACGTAGTCCTTGAAACGGCCCGGCACCATGGGCCAGGTCGTGTGCACGATGCCGAGCGCCTGATAGCACTCCGCCACGGTGCCCACCACGACCCGGAATCCGACGATATCCGAGAGTTGCTCGAATCCGACCGACTTGCGTTCCATCTTGCGCCAGATCGAATACGCCCGTTTGTTGCGGCCGGACACGGAAGCGGTGAGCCCGCGGTCGGCGAGCTTGCGAGTGAGTTGTTGCTCGATCTCACCGACCAGACCGACGTCGCGGGATTCTAGCGCCTCGAGCCGCTCGTTGACGACCCGGTAGGCGTCGGGATTGAGCTCGCGGAATGCGAGGTCCTCGAGCTCCTCGCGCATCTCATGCATGCCCATGCGGCCGGCAAGCGGAGCGTAGATATCGAGCGTCTCCTCGGCGATGCGCCGGCGCGCCTCGCTCGGCATGTGGTCGAGGGTGCGCATATTGTGCAGCCGGTCGGCCAGCTTGATCAGCAGCACCCGAACGTCATCGGCGATCGCCAGCAAGAGCTTGCGCAGGTTCTCGGCCTGCTTGGCTTCCTTGGTGACGAGATCGAGCCGCTTGAGCTTGGTCAATCCTTCGACCAGCGCGCCGATGTCCCTGCCGAACATATGATCGATCTCGTCGCGGGTCGCCGCGGTGTCTTCGATCGTATCGTGCAGGAGTGCGGCCGCGATGGTCGAATCATCCAGCTTGAGATCCGTCAGGATGGCGGCGACTTCGAGCGGATGGGAGAAATAGGGGTCGCCCGAGGCCCGCTTCTGCTCGCCATGGGCCTTCATGGCGTACACATAGGCGCGGTTGAGCAACGCCTCGCTCGTGTTTGGGTTGTAACGCCGGACGCGTTCAATCAAATCGTATTGCCGCATCATCTCCGGCTTCGAGCGCCGACGCGTTTTTAACTGCTTTTCAATAGCTTGCCCGTCGAGGCTTATGCTGCGCTCAAGCACCGCGCGGGTGCGCGCCTGATTTTGCATGCGCGGCAGGTCGGTCGAGGGGCGCGCCATGGCGATCCTTCCGCCGGGTTTACAGAAGCCGGCGTCCCGATCAGGCTATCACGGCAACCTTCGGCCCGGTAACGCGTTTTTGGGCCTCCTCGCCTTGGTGCAGAGCGCGGGCCGCCTCGCGGCAGCCATCGGGAGAAGGTCAGAGCGAAAAAGGCGCCCTATTCCTCTTCTTCCGGCTGCTCTTCCGGCGGCGTGAGCCCTTCGAGCCCCTTGAGGAGCTCTTCCTCGGTCATGCGCTCGACCGTCACCTCGGTATCGTCGGCGTCGACCGTGGCGCCGGGGGCGCCGATCAGCGGGACGGTCGCCGGTTCCGGCTCGTCGACTTCGACGTATTTCTGCAAGGAATGCACGAGCTCTTCCTTGAGATCATCGGTCGAAACCGTGGTATCGGCGATCTCGCGCAGTGCCACGACCGGGTTCTTGTCGTTGTCGCGCTCGACCGTGATCGGGGTGCCGGACGAAATCATCCTGGCCCGATGGCTGGCCAGCAGCACCAGGTCGAACCGGTTGGGAACCTTGTCAATGCAATCCTCGACGGTCACTCGGGCCATGGATGGCGCTCCTGGAAAAGAACTTTGTGCGGGATTTGGGCACTAAGTATCCGCGTTGCAAGGCGGGTGCAAGCGCGAAAATTCCCCACCTGAAGTTTTGGCTTGGCGGGGCGGCGAACCTCTGTTAGGCAAAGCGCGGGAACCGCGTTGCGACTTGATACTATCATACTTATGGATTGGTTGTGACGGCGCGCGTCTACCCATTTTAAGACACGCGATCAATCGTTCCCGTTAACGACGATCGACCCACTCGCTCCCGCGCCGGCATAAGGCTGCGGAGTGGTGTCGGGTTCGAGGTTTCATTGCGAGAGACGGAGATATCATGGAACCGAAAACGGACAAGATCGCTCTATTTATTGACGGCGCCAATCTCTACGCCACCGCCAAGGCCCTTGGGTTCGACATCGATTACAAGCGACTGCTCCGGGAATTCCAGTCGCGCGGCTATCTTCTACGCGCGTTTTATTACACCGCTGTGATCGAGGATCAGGAATATTCCTCGATCCGCCCTCTGATCGATTGGTTGGATTACAACGGCTACAGCGTCGTCACCAAGGCGACCAAAGAATTCGTCGACCAGGCCGGCCGCCGCAAGGTCAAGGGCAACATGGATATCGAGCTCGCGGTCGACGCCATGGAGATCGCCGAGCACATCGATCAGATGGTGCTGTTCTCGGGCGACGGCGACTTTCGTTCTCTGGTCGAGGCCATGCAGCGCCGCGGCGTGCGGGTCACGGTCGTCTCCACCATCTCGACCCAGCCGCCCATGGTTGCCGACGAGCTGAGGCGGCAGGCCGACGTCTTCCTCGATATCGTCGAGTTGCAACCCAAGATCGGCCGCGACCCCTCCGAGCGGGCGCCGCGGGAACCGCGCGAGCCGCGCCACACACCGCAATTCCTGCAGCGCAGCGCATCGCCTCAGCGGGTCGGCGGCGGCGATGACGACGACGACGATTTTGAGGATTAGGCGGTAGAGAGCGCGGCGATGTCCGGCGGGGCGAGCGAGCCCGATCGCGATTGTGCGCTCTGTCCACGCCTTGAGGCGTTTCGCCAGGAGTGGCGCCGGCGCGAGCCGGCCTGGTTCAACGCACCGGTTCCGAGCTTCGGCCCTGCGACGGCGCGGCTGCTCATCGTCGGCCTGGCGCCGGGACTGCAGGGCGCCAACCGCACCGGGCGTCCGTTCACGGGCGATCACGCCGGCGTGCTCCTATACGACACGCTGAGCCGCTTCGGATTTGCACGCGGTACTTATGCGGCGCGCCCCGACGACGGGCTCGAGCTCATCGATGCCCGCATCTCCAATGCGGTGCGCTGTGTGCCGCCGGAGAACAAGCCGACGGGCGCCGAGATCGTCACGTGCCGGAATTTCCTGAAGAGCACGATCGCCGAGATGCCCGACCTGCGCGCCATCGTGACCCTGGGGCGGATCGCCCACGACACCGCGGCGGCCGCCCTCGCGGTGCGCCGGTCCGAGGTTCCGTTCGCCCATGGCGCCTCCCACGTGGTCGGCAGAGTGCACCTGTTCGACAGCTATCATTGCTCGCGCTACAACACGAACACGGGTGTTTTGACCCCGGAGATGTTCCGCAGCGTATTTGCTCAGGTGCGGGAGTTCTTGTCCGCCTAGTTTTTTGCGAGCCAGATCTTGCGAACCACGTGACGACCGCCGCCGGCCCTCGCCGCCCGGCACGGAAGGCCTCCTGGGCGCAATGGCCCCGGGCGGAAACTCGGGAAATCCCAAATGGCCGCAAAGCCGGATCGCAAGCTGCGGGTGGTCGCCGACAACCGCAAGGCGCGATTCAACTATGAGATCGGCGAGGTGTTCGAGGCCGGAATCGCCTTGACCGGAACCGAGGTCAAAGCGCTGCGCCAAGGCAAGGCGACGATCGCGGAATCCTACGCGGATGCCCGCCGCGGCGAGATCTGGCTGGTCAACGCCAACATCCCGGAATACCTGCAGGGCGGCCGCTACAATCATGCGCCCAAGCGCCCCCGCAAGCTGCTTTTGCACCGCCGCCAGATCGACAAGCTCGCCGGCGCGGTCGAACGCGAGGGCATGACGCTGGTGCCGCTCAAGCTCTATTTCAACGAAAAGGGCCGCGCCAAGATCGAGCTGGCGCTTGCGCGCGGCAAGAAGCTGCACGACAAGCGCGAGACCGAGAAAAAGCGCTCATGGGAGCGCGAACGCAGCCGGCTCATGCGAATGAAGGGCTGAAGAATGCTCTAGTTGATCAGGCCGGCGTGAACCATGGCGGCACGGACCGCAGAGCGGGTCGGCGCAGTGACCGGAACCATGGGCAGACGCACGGTCTCGTCGCATTTGCCGAGAATCGACAGCGCGTATTTCGCCGGCGCCGGATTGGTCTCGAGAAACAAGGCCGTGTGCAGCGGCATCAGCTTGTCCTGATAGGCCAGCGCGCTGGCGTAGTCCCCCTTCAGGCAGGCGCTCTGAAACTCGGCGCACAGCCGCGGCGCCACGTTCGATGTCACCGAGATGCAGCCGTGACCGCCATGCGCCATGAAGCCGAGCGCGCTCGCATCCTCGCCCGAGAGCTGGTTGAGGCCCGGCCCCATCGCCAGGCGCTGCTGCGAGACCCGGATCACGCTGGCGGTGGCATCCTTGACCCCGGCGATGTTCCGCAAATCGAACAACCGCTTCATCGTCTCGACCGACATGTCGATCACCGAGCGGGCCGGGATGTTGTAGATGATGATGGGTATGCCGATGGCGTCATTGATGGCCTTGTAATGCTGGTAGAGGCCCTCCTGGGTCGGCTTGTTGTAATAGGGCGTCACCACAAGGACCGCGTCGGCACCCGCCTTCTCGGCATGCCGGGACAGCTCGATCGCCTCCTTGGTCGAGTTCGAGCCCGCGCCGGCGACGACCGGCACCCGTCCCTTGACCACCTCGACGCACCATTCCACGACTTGCTTGTGCTCTTCGTGGTTCAGGGTCGGGCTCTCGCCGGTGGTGCCGACCGGCACCAGGCCGTTGGTGCCCTCGGCGATATGCCACTCGACCAGATCCCGAAACGCCTTTTCATCCAGCGAGCCGTTCTTGAAGGGGGTCACAAGCGCAGTGAACGATCCCCGGAAGCTCGTCTTGGCGGTCATGTCAGTATCCTGGCTGTCGAAGGATTGGTAACGCGCGGAACGCGCTTCCCGTTCAGCTTAGTATATCATGGACCCGAGGGTTGGCTCTTGCTTCGCGGGCGAACGACGCGGCCGGCGGTGGAAAGGTCCCCCGATGGAGCCCGCCGGAGGGGACAAATCACGTATTTTAGCAATTCATCAACCCAATTTGGCCGAAAACATGATCTAGGCCCCGTCGGGATCGGACTGCGCCGGGAGGATCATCGATCGAATGGCTCGGAAGCGACCTCACTTGACCGGCATCGGTGTCGCCGTCGTTCTGGCCTTCGTGATGGCCGGCGACCTCAGCGGGCGGGCGGAAACCGCTGCGCTGGGGGGCGTTGTGGCAAAACCGAAGGAAAAGGCCACCGAAAAGGTTCCCGCAAAGGTCGCGGAGAAGACCCCGGAAAAAAGCCCCGCCAAAATCCTCCCGGGCGGACCGAATCGAATCCCCCTTCCCCGTGCGCGACCGCAGCCGGCCGCGGGCACGCCCTTCAAGACGGCGTCCCTGGGCCCCGCAGCGGCGGCACCTGCCGCGCCCAGTGCTGCGCCGCCGGCCGCGAGCCTGGGGATATCAGCCACGGACCTGGCCACCCTCAAGGAGGCCATCACGCTCGCGCGCAACAGCAAGACCGGCCAGGTCACCGATCTGCAGAAGACCATCGCCGATCCCCTCGCCCGCAAGCTGGTCGAATGGGTGCTCCTGCGCAGCGACAACAACACCGGCGACTATTCCCGCTATGCCGCCTTCGTCAGCGCCAATCCGAGCTGGCCCAGCATCGGTTTGCTGCGGCGCCGGGCCGAAGCCATGGTGTGGCAGGAGCAACCCGAGCCGGCTTCGGTTCGTGCGATCTTCGGCAAGGAGCAGCCGGTGACCGCCAAGGGCCATTTCGCCTTGGCCCGCGCACTCTTGGCGATCGGGGACCGTGCCGGCGCGCAAGCGCAGCTACGCGGGGCCTGGCGCAACGAGGCTCTGTCGAACGACCTCGAAGATCAGGTCCTGGACACGTTCAAAGACCTTCTGACGCCGGCCGATCACCAGGCCCGCATGAACATGCGCTTCTATGTCGAGGACGTGGATGCCGGTCTGCGGGCGGCGAGCCGCGCCGGCCCGACGGCGCAGGCGATCGGCAGGGCCTGGGCCGCGGTGATCCGCAAGGCCCCCAATGCCAAGGCGCTGCTGGAGGCGGTGCCGGCGGAGGCGAGCCGCGATCTCGGCTACACCTTTGCGCGCGCCCAGTGGCTGCGCCGCGAGGACATGGCCGCCGAAGCCGCGGAATTGATCCTGTCAGTGCCGCGCGATGCCGGCCAGTCAATCGATGCCGACCAATGGTGGGTCGAGCGCCGTGTGCTGGCCCGCAAGCTGCTCGACCTCGACGATCCCCGCACCGCCTACCGGATCGCCAGCGACGCCGCGGTGCCCAACAAGGAAAACTACCGCGGCGAGCAACAATTCACCGCCGGCTGGATCGCGCTGCGCTTTCTCGACGACCCCTCGACCGCGATCGCCCACTTTGCCAAGGTGGCCCAGGGCACCAGCAATCCGATCACCCATGCGCGCGCCGGCTATTGGCAAGGACGCGCCGCCGAGGCGCTGGGCCGCAAGGAAGAGGCGCGCGGCTACTACGAGGCGGCCGCACGCCATGCCACGGCCTATTACGGTCAGCTGGCGCGGGCGCGGCTGGGCTATCAGGACATCGCTCTGCGTTCACCGCCCGAGCCCTCGCCGGAACGGCGCGCCGCTATCGCCCAGCTCGATGTGGTGCGCGCGACCGAGCTGCTTTACGCGGTCGGAGAACGCGATCTGGTGGTGCCGTTCGTGGCCGATCTCGGCGAGCGGTCGACCGATATCGCGGCGCTGGCCGCGCTCGGCGAGGTGACCGCCCGCAACAAGGACGCGCGCTGCATGTTGCTCATCGGCAAGGCCGCGCTCGCGCGCGGCTATGCGCTCGAGCACTACGCTTTTCCGACGATCGGAATTCCCGATTACCGGGCCATCGGTCCCGCCGTCGACAGGAGCGTCGTCTATTCGATCGCCCGCCAGGAGAGCATCTTCTACCAAGGCACGGTCTCGAGCGCGAAGGCGATGGGGCTGATGCAGGTCACGCCGGAAGCCGGACGCGAAAGCGCCAAGAAATACGGCGCGACCTATGACCTCAAACGCCTGCTGTCGGATTCGGTCTACAACGTGCAGATGGGCGCCGCGGAGCTCGGCGAGCTCATGGAAGGCTACCGGGGCTCCTACATCCTGACCTTCGCGGGCTACAATGCCGGGCGCGGACGCGTGCGTGAATGGCTTTCACGCTATGGCGATCCGCGCGACCCCAAGGTCGATCCAGTCGATTGGGTCGAGCGCATCCCGTTCTCGGAGACACGCAACTACGTGGAGCGCGTGCTCGAGAACCTGCAAGTTTACCGGGTGCGCCTCGGCGGCGGGCCGCGTCTCATGATCGAGGCCGACCTGCACCGGGGCGCCGCCACCGATTGAAATCTTGACGCGGTCCCAGGACATGCAACAAAGCCCGGGCCCCTTCCCGGCCGCTTTCCAGGACCGCACGCCGAGGGGATCAGCGCAGGTGTGATTCCCGTGATGCCCGATGGCAGCGCCAGTCAATTCATTACGTCCCATGATGGGTTGAAGCTGTATGTCAGCGCCTACGGACCGCGGGCGGCCGTGAGCATGCCGGTCGTGTGCCTTCCGGGTCTTGCCCGCACCGGCGCCGATTTCGACGTGCTCGCGACGGCACTGGCGGGTGACCGCGAGCACCCCCGCTATGTGGTCACGATGGACTACCGGGGCCGCGGCCGGTCCGACTATGACCGCGACCCGCTCAATTACAACTTCGCCATTGAGCTGGCCGACGTGCTGGCGGTGCTGACCGCGCTCGATATCGGTCCCGCAATATTCGTCGGGACCTCGCGCGGCGGCATCCTCTCCATGCTGCTCGCCTCGGCGCGGCCGACCGTGATTGCCGGGGTCGTCCTCAACGATATCGGCCCGGTCATCGAGGTGCAGGGTCTCGCCCGGATCAAGAGCTACGTCGGCAATCTGCCGGAGCCGAAAAGCTTCACCGACGGCGCCGAGATCTTGCGCCGGCTGTTCGCCTCCCAGTTTCCCAAGCTGTCGGACGACGACTGGATCGCCTATTCCAGGCGCGCCTTCAAGGAGCAAGGCGGCCGGATGCGCCCCACCTATGACGTGAGGCTCGCCCAGACGCTGGAGGGCATCGATCTCGGGCGCCCGTTTCCTTCACTGTGGGTGGAATTCGACGCGCTTGCCGGCGTGCCCGTGATGGTCATCCGCGGCGCCAATTCCGACATCCTCTCGTCCGCGACTGTGGCCGCCATGCGGGCGCGCCGACCGGATCTCGATGCCTTCGAGGTGCCGGATCAGGGCCACGCTCCCTTGCTGGTGGAGCCCGAGACCATCGGCCATATCGGCTCGTTCATCGCCTATTGCGAGGGCCCAAGAGCCCATTCGGACCAAGCCGAGTTTGGATAAGAATGCGGTCTAGATTGCCCGCAACCCACGGCGATCGATCGAACGCCGTGCCTCAATCGCCGGTGTTGAAGCTGCGGTTGATGCGCAGGTACGACGACCAGACGCCTTGATTGGCGAAATTGAAGGAATCAGGCGGGCGCGACGCGCTCGGGCCGCCAAAGACATTCCCGGCTCCGGTAAATCCCGACCAAACATAATTGTACATGGTCTGCACCGACAGGGTCAGGCCGCTCGCCGGCGCCCAGCTGGTGCGTAGACCGGCGCCGACATTGCCCCAGTTCGATTTGCAGTTGATGCCGGCCTGCGTGGCTGCGCCGCTGGCGGCGGAGCCGCAGGCTGCGCCCGCAAAGTAGCCGGTGGTGTCGGCGTCGTAGGTGATGTTGGAATAGCCGGCGAACAGGCTGGTGTTCAGGCTGGGCGACCACTGATGATCGTAGCCCGCCTGGACCGACCACGCCGTGGTCAATTCGATGCCGCCGTCGGGCAACCAGCCGGCCGCCAAGTTGTTGCCGGCGGCAGACAGGTCGGGGGTGGACAGGCCGAGGCCGCCGCCGAAGCCGGATGAGCCGCCCTGGCTGAATCGCACACCGGCGCCGATGCGATCCCCGGCGCCAAAAATCGGCGCCTTCACCTCGCCCCCCAGCGCCATGAAGAAGCTGGGCTTGTCGTTGGCGCGCCCGCAATCGATCCCGCCCGCCTGCAGGCACGCATTGAAGCCGGCGATGCCGGAGCTGCTCAGCGCGGAGTTGTCACCCGTGTAGGAGCGGCCCGCGTGGGCGCCCCCGACCAAGGCACCGTAGCCCCAGGCCTGATCGGTGCGCAGCGAAACAAACGGGTCGGGCCACACCTCGCCCGGACGATCGATGCCCTGACCGCCGATTCTCGGCGCGGTCACACCCGACAGGTTCATCAGCGACTTGCCGCGCCGATCATCGGCCCCGATCGTCAGCGAGAGACCGTTCTGGGTGCATGCGTCGTTGCCGGGGATGTAATAGTAGCTGTGACCATCGCGCGAGCAGATTTTGACGAACTGCACGGGCTCGGCCTTGTCCCCCAACTCGGCGGCATGCGTCCCGACGACCATAGCCAAGCCCGAGGCCGTTCCCAGGAGAACCCTCGACACGATCGCCATCCCTCGCCTCTGGCCGCTCTCTCGGGCGGCATTCGTCCGGGCCGGACGCGTCTTGAGCATGTTCTTCCCCAAAACCCTAGCTACACCCGCGTGGTGACCCAGATGCTCACGGATCACGACGGGTCAAAAATCGGCCGCCGCGCGACCAAGGAGCGCAATTCCCCGGCTCACGTCACGGGGGGAGTCTCCTCAGTCACGCACGCACCTTAGCCAACCCGGGTCCAGAGGCAACGAAGAAGGACCTCCTCACGCAGTCGGGAGGGCGGTTTTTGCCAAGGTGTTGCTCAAAGATCACGTAATGGGAGCACTGCTCCGATCTTCTCAAGATCCTGCGCTTGCTGAGAAAAATCGGGAATATCACGGATCCCGAACCGCGCCCTTCCGCCGCTCCCTGCTGGCCATCCGAACGAATCGCGCAAGAAACCGCTGCCACTCCCCGACTCAACCTCAGGAACGCGCTTCCTCGGTCGGCGGTGCCCCGAAATGCCATTGCGCGCGCAACAGGCCGCTCCAGATGCTCTGGTTCTGCGGGGTGTAGTTTCCGGCGGGTGTGCCGCCGGCACCGCCGAAGTTCAGCAGCACGCCAGGCCCCATGTTCTGATCGAGCCGCGAATACATGATTTCCGCGCCCAGATCCAAGTTTCGGACCGGATTCCAAACCGTGCGGGTACCGATGCCCCAGACCATGAAATCCGGATTGCAACCAGCCACCGGGGCCCCGAAGCTCGGCGCCACGCCGGCCGCATTGCGCACCGGGCCGACCGGCGAGGAGCAGAAGATCGCCTTGGCACCCGAAGTGAGGTCTCCCGGATAGCTGACCTGCGTGACCACGCCGAACACCGAGGAGCGCACCGAGGGGTTCCAGTGATGCTCGAAGGCGGCGCCGACCGACCAGGCCTTGGTCAACTGTATGCCGGACGGGCTCAGACCCGCGGCCCCATTGCCGACCGTGTTGGCGAAGACCCCGTCGAGGGCCCAGGCGGCGCCGACCGAGCCGCCATTGAAGCGGGAGAAGGTTCCAAACGAGCCGAACTGGCTCAGGCCCGTATAGGCCGTGGCGCCCTGGGCATAGACGACGTTGGCCCACAGCTTATCGCCCTCGCCGGTCGGGACATTGGCCATGGCGCCGCCCATCAGCGCGAAGCCCCATTTATCCGCCGGAGCCTGGCCGGTGAACGCCCCGGGACCGACATTGGGGATGAGCGGAGCGACATTGTCGCCATAGGAGCCAGCGCGGACCTGATGCACGGCGCCGGCGACCTGCGCCGAGCCCCAGCCCTGATCGATCCGCAGGTTGCCGACCACGTCCGGAATTTGGTTGGCCGCATAATCGCCGGTCGGGCAACCTGTGATACCGGAGACACCGGGCGGCCCGTCCGGCGTCACGGTCTGGGAATTGCAAATCGTGGACCCGATCACGGTGGTGCCGTTCGGGCCCGGAAAGCTGCCGATTGAAAGCGCGTTGGTGCCGGCATCCCACAGCGCATTGCGCCGTGTGCTGCTGTCCTCGACCGATAGCGTCGCTGAGATGCCGAGACCGAATTCCGCCGTGTAGGCGGCCAGCAAAGTGCCGGAATCATATGTGTTGGAGCCGCCACCGAGATGGTAGGCCCCGTAGCTGAAAGAGCCGTTCAAGAAATCGAAGAATGATTGCGTCTTGCCGATCGTGGCGCCGGCGAAGCCGATATATCCGCGCTTCCAGAACGCCGTGCCCGTGATGCTGCTTCCGGTGGAGGCATCGAAGCCGCCGCTGAAATAGGCCTTCAGCACGCCGTATTGCGTCATCTGCCGCGCGTCGAACCACAGGGTGCCGCGGCCCTGGAACAAGAAGTCTCGGGTATCGATGCGATTGTTGCGGGAATCGGCGCCGCTGCCGATGAACGGGCCGCCGTTTCCGTCCGCGTTGACGGCCCCATCGAGCCGTGCGGTCGCACCGATCCTGATGCAAATATCCCCTTCACCAGGGATCTGGTAAAAACCTTCACCGTAGAGGCTGCAAACCTTCACAGAGTCGGCCGCCTTGGGAGCCTTGTCGCTCTCCAGATCCGCGGCCTGGGCGGCGGCGATCGCAACAAAGCTCGCAGCCGATCCGAGGAGGAGACTTTTCACGATCTTCATTCTAGAGCCTCCTAGTCGCTTCCTCGGGAAGCTTCGGGATTTCACGGGATGTCGCCGGGCACCATCCCCTGAAGTCCCTCGCTTGAAGTCCCTAGATCGACTTTCGATTCTTTCTCCGAGCAATTCTTTCTCCGAGCGATTCTTTTTCCGAGAAAGGCTACGCACTTCGCCGCTGGATACCAGCGCACACGCAAAAACGCCACCCGCGACGGAATGGGATACCCCTCGCCACCGTCTGCCCACATTAGCCGACCATCTTCAACACGCAATGAAGAAATATTCATCTAAACATGCGGGTTGCGGTTTTT
>DASZKX010000326.1:0-16858 GCA_035552735.1 Xanthobacteraceae bacterium | reverse complement strand
GCTCCGATGACAACCGACGCCTTGGACGAAATCGTAGATTTCGGCGAAACGACGGTGACGAGCAAAGGGCAGATCACCGTTCCCGCTGCCTTGCGGCAAGCGCTCGATCTCGCTGCGGGCGACCGGTTGCATTTCCTTCGCGAGGCCGATGGGCGCGTTGTTGTCCAGCTGCGCAAGCGTCGCAGCATCGTGGATTTTGCCCGCGCCAATCCCATTCGGCTAGGCAAGTCGGGCCTCGATCTCGACGCGCTGATCGATGAGGCGATCAACGAGGCGATGGCCGAGAAGTGGCGGCGAAGCCAGGGAACATGAGGAATGATCGGCCTCGACACCAACGTGCTGCTGCGGCTTTTTGTCGAGGAAGACGACCCGCAGCAGAGCGAGCGCGCGCGCGCGTTCGTCGAAAGGGTGGGGAGCGATCAGCCGTGTTTGGTGAACGCGGTTGTGTTGGCTGAGTTTGTCTGGGCGCTCGCCAAGCCGCTGCGGCGGCCCAAAGGTGAGATCGTTAAATACCTCGAGGCTTTGCTGGATGCGGACGATCTCGAAATCGAACGCCGCTCGGCGGCGCGCGCCGCGGTTGAGGCTTACCGCGTGGGAAAGGCGGATTTCGCCGATTACTTGCTCGCCGGGATCAACGCCGAACTGGGATGCGCTTCGACGGCGAGCTTCGACGCCGAGGCGCTGAAGTCAAAACTATTCTCCCCCGTGCCCTGAAAGTTCGCCATGACCCGCAACGCCCGCACCACTCTCGCCCGCGCCGCTTACGCCGACATGTTCGGCCCCACCACCGGCGACCGCGTGCGGCTCGCCGACACCGAACTCTTCATCGAGATCGAGCGCGATTTCACCACCTATGGCGAGGAGGTGAAGTTCGGCGGCGGCAAGGTGATCCGCGACGGCATGGGCCAGAGCCAGATCACCAACCGGCAGGGCGCGCTCGACACCGTCATCACCAATACGCTCGTCCTCGACCACTGGGGGATCGTGAAAGCCGATGTCGGCATCAAGGACGGCAAGATCGCCGGCATCGGCAAGGCCGGCAATCCGGACGTCCAGCCCGGCGTTACGCTGGTGATCGGCCCCGGCACCGAGGCGATCGCGGGCGAAGGCAAGATTCTCACCGCCGGCGGCTTCGACACCCATATTCATTTCATCTGCCCGCAACAGATCGAGGAAGCCCTGATGTCGGGCGTCACCTCGATGCTCGGCGGCGGCACCGGGCCGGCGGCCGGCACCAATGCGACCACCTGCACGCCCGGCCCCTGGCACATCGCGCGCATGATCCAGGCGGCCGACGCCTTTCCGGTCAATCTCGGCTTTGCCGGCAAGGGCAATGCCTCGCGACCGGCTGCGCTGGAGGAAATGGTCAAGGCCGGCGCTTGCGCCCTCAAGCTGCACGAGGATTGGGGCACCACGCCGGCGGCCATCGACTGCTGCCTTTCGGTCGCCGACGATCACGACATCCAGGTGATGATCCACACCGACACGCTCAACGAATCCGGCTTCGTGGAGGACACCATCAAGGCCTTCAAGGGCCGCACCATCCATGCCTTCCACACCGAGGGCGCCGGCGGCGGCCATGCGCCGGACATCATCAAGGTGGCGGGCCTGCGCAACGTGCTGCCGTCATCCACCAACCCGACCCGTCCGTTCACCCGCAACACCATCGATGAGCATCTCGACATGCTGATGGTGTGCCATCACCTCGACCCTTCGATCGCCGAGGACTTGGCCTTCGCGGAGAGCCGCATCCGCAAGGAGACGATCGCGGCCGAGGATATCCTGCACGACATCGGGGCCCTCTCCATGATGTCGTCGGACAGCCAGGCGATGGGCCGGCTCGGCGAGGTCATCATCCGCACTTGGCAGACCGCCGACAAGATGAAGAAGCAGCGCGGACGGCTGAGGGAAGACAAGGGCGACAACGACAATGCCCGCGCCAAGCGCTACATCGCGAAATACACCATCAATCCCGCCATCGCGCACGGCGTCTCCAAGCTCATCGGCTCGATCGAGAAGGGCAAGCTCGCCGATCTGGTGCTGTGGTCGCCGGCCTTCTTCGGCGTCAAGCCGGACATGATCATCAAGGGCGGCTCGATCGTGGCCGCCCAGATGGGTGATCCCAACGCCTCGATCCCGACCCCGCAACCGGTGCACTACCGGCCCATGTTCGGCGCCTTCGGGGGCGCCCGCATCGCCTCCTCGGTGGTGTTCTCCTCGAAAGCCGCCGTGCGGGCCGGGCTCGGCAAGAAGCTCGGCATCGCCAAGACGCTGGTCGCGGTCGAGAACACGCGCGGCGGCATCTCCAAGAAGAGCATGATCCACAATGGCGCCACCCCCAAGATCGAGGTCGATCCCGAGACCTACGAGGTCAAGGCCGACGGCGAGCTGTTGACCTGCGCGCCCGCCGAAGTGCTACCCATGGCACAACGCTATTTCCTGTTCTGATCGAGGTCTTTGCTCATGCGGCGGGCGTATGCGGTGCGGCAAGCAGGACAGTGGGACAATGCCGCGGCGATCGATCGCGTGGTGCTCGATGCGAGCGAGCGGCACCGGCGCCGATTGGTCCTCACGGCCGAGCGCGGCACCACCCTGCTGCTCGATTTGCCCCATGCCACCACGCTGCACGACGGCGACGGGTTGGTGCTCGACGACGGCGCGGTGGTGGGGGTCATCGGCAAGCCGGAGCCTCTCTATGAAATCGCCGCTTCCAATGCCTGTGAGCTGGCACGGCTCGCCTGGCACCTCGGCAACCGCCATGCCGACGTCCAGCTGATCGGCGAGCGCCTGCGCATTCGCCGCGATCATGTCCTGGCCGCGATGCTGGAACGCCTGAGCGCGCAGGTGACGGCGATCGAGGCGCCGTTCGATCCGGAATCGGGGGCGTACCATCGTTACCACGAGACTGAACGTGAGGCCTAAGCGAACGCCGGAGCCCCCTCACCCCAACCCTCTCCCCTCCGGGGCGAGGGAGTTCGCCCGTGTTGAGGAAAGGACACCGGTTACATCATCCGCCGATCATGCTCTGGAAACGGCCGCGCTTTACCGGTTGATGGCTTGGTTGTCGCCGGCTTATCCGGTCGGAGCGTTCTCCTATTCGGGCGGGCTCGAATGGGCAGTGGAGGCCGGCGATATTACGGATGCGGCGAGCCTCAAGGGCTGGCTTGACGTGATGTTGCGTGACGGCGGCGGATTCTGCGACGCGGTATTTCTGGTTCACGCCCATCGAGCGTCGGCGGCCGGAGATGATGTGGCGCTGGCCGCAGTCGCCGAGCTGGCCGCCGCCTTCACCCCGACCCGCGAGCGTTTTCTCGAGACCACCCAGCAGGGTCGCGCGTTTTTCGAGACGACGCGCGCGGCCTGGGGGTGCGCGGCCCTCGATCGGCTCGCCGACGTCTGGGATGGCCCCCTCGCCTATCCGGTCGCCGTCGCGGTCGCGAGCGCCGGTCATGCTATCGCGCTCGAGCCGGCGCTTGCCGCCTTTCTGCAGGCGGTGGCGAGCAATCTCGTATCGGCCGGGTTGCGACTCATCCCGCTCGGGCAAACAGACGGGCAGCGCGTGCTCGCCGGCCTCGAGCCGGTCATTGCCGCCTGCGCCCGGCAGGCGCTTGCCTGTCCGATCGAGGACGTCGGCAGCGCGGCCTTTCGGGCCGATATCGCCAGCATGCGCCACGAAACCCAGTACACTCGCTTGTTCCGCAGTTGAGCGCAGACCGGAGCCGCCTCATGACTCATCCCATGGCCCAGCTCAATGGCCCGCTGCGCGTCGGTGTCGGCGGACCAGTCGGCTCCGGCAAGACCGCCCTGATGGACGCCCTGTGCAAGCGCTTGCGCGAGCGCTACGAGATCGCCGCCATCACCAACGACATCTACACCAAATGGGACGCCGACTATCTGGTGCGCTCCGGCGCGCTCGCGCCTGAGCGCATCATAGGGGTCGAAACCGGCGGCTGCCCGCACACGGCCATTCGCGAAGATGCCTCGATCAATCTCGCGGCGATCGCTGATATGCGGGCGCGGTTTCCGCAGCTCGATCTGATCCTGATCGAATCGGGCGGCGACAACCTGGCCGCCACGTTTTCACCCGAGCTGGCCGACATCACCATCTATGTGATCGACGTCGCCGCCGGTGACAAGATTCCGTCCAAGGGTGGTCCCGGCATCACCCGTTCCGACCTCCTGGTCATCAATAAAGTGGATCTGGCGCCCCACGTGGGCGCTTCGCTTGAGCTGATGGAGCGCGAATCCAAGCGCATGCGCGGCGCACGGCCATTCGTGTTCAGCAACCTGCACACCGGCGAAGGCGTGGACACGATCATCCGATTTGTCGAGGACAGTGGCGGGCTCGGGGCGTCTGCTGCTTGAGGCATTGCAATCGTAGGGGCACCCTTACGCGTCGGGTTGTCGCGAAGCGGCCGCGTCTACCGGGATCACGTCCACCGCCACCTTGAGATGCTGGTCGCCGGAGCCGAACACCACGCCGGCGATCGGCGCGATGTCGGAATAGTCACGGCCGATGGCGAGGGTCACATGGTCGTCGCCGACCAGGATCGCGTTGGTCGGATCGAAGCCGCACCAGCCCGCCGCTTCGCCGCACCAGACCATGACCCAGGCATGCATGGCATCGGCGCCTTCGAGCCGCGCACGGCCCTCTTTCGGCACGGTCCGCAAATAGCCGCTCACATAAGCGGCCGGCAGCCCGATGCCGCGCAGGCCGGAGATCATGATATGCGCGAAATCCTGGCAGACGCCGCGCCGCAACGCATAGGCCGCCGTTGGCGTGGTGACCACGCTGGTGGCGCCGATCTCGTAGACGAAATCGGCCTTGATGCGGCGCATGAGATCGGCCGCGCCGTCGAAGACCGGCTGGCCGGGGGAGAAGCTCTTCCGCACATAGTCGGCGATCTCGTGATCGAGCGAGACCTGGCGGCTGGGAAACAAAAAGTGCGCCGGCGAGGTCGACCCGATGTCGCTCGTCATCATCACGTCGGCGCGCACCTCCTCCCAGGGCGGCGTTGCGAGCGGCGCCGGATCGGCCGGCGCTTCGACCGCCACGCGCGCCACGACCTTGATCGACAAGCTGTCATGCGCCTCCTCGAGCCCGATCCAGGTCACGTGGTTGCCGAAAAAATCGAAGCCTTCGCGCCGCTCCACCGGCACCGGCAGAATCTCGAGCACGCCCGCATGCACACGCTGGCGCGGCCGGTTGATCGGCATTAGATGCAGCACGTGGTGCGCATGGGAGACCTTCGACGCATAGTCGTATGTTGTGGTCTGCCGGATATCGTAGATCATGCGAGCGCCTCCCACACCGCTTCCGAGCGCTCGTCGTGTGCCAAATGCGAGGAATCGATCGTCTCGGACAGCTCCATCAACGCGGTCTCGCTGCCGAGGATCATCTCCGCATCGGTCTTGCCGGCATCCGCGGTGCGCAAACCGGTCGCGATCGAAGCCGCGATCTGTTGCGGCGGCGAAAGCCGACCGTCGGCGACATTTCTAGGCAACGCGGCGAGATGCGCCTCGACGCGCTCGAGCTGATAGATCACCGAGCGCGGATTGCTGGGATCGAGCATGACCAGATCGATCACCGGTGCCCGCGCCGCGATCATGACGTAGCGCTGTCGATAGGTGATCTGGCTGTCACAGAGCTCGAGCAGCACGTCGAGCGCGCCGTCGGGCGCCTGCGGATCGGCGAATTCGCGCACGAACCGGCAGGTCAGGATGGCGCGCTCGATGCGGCGCCCGAGCTCGAGAAACCGCCAGCCGGCGAGCCGCGTCATGTTCTCCTGCGCCAGGCCGGAGAACGACGAGATGATGCGCAGCGCCCGCTCGACCCGGTCGAGCATGATACTCTCGGACGATCCCGCCGGCAGCGGTGCATCGATGGCGGCCACCAGATCGTTGAGGGCCCGCCAGGCATCGGGCGACAGCCGGTCGCGGATCACCGACGCGGCCGAGCGGGCACCGGCGACCAGCCGCGGCAGCGAGCCTTCGCAGTCGCGGCGGGTGAGCGTGGCTTCGGCGATCAGGCCGGGTTTGGCCTTTGGTATGTCGTTGGGCCCGGCGCTCCAGGCTTCCAGAATCGTGCTGACCTGCGCGGTGATCGGAACCGCCGCCTCGTCGGCCTCGGTGATGCGATTGATCAGCGCCCGCACCAGCCGCAGCGTGGCCTCGGCGCGCTCCACGTAGCGGCCGACCCAGAACAGATTGTAGGCGGCCCGGCTCGGCAGCACGCCGCTCGCGCGCTGGATCGCGATCCGCTCCGGGGCCGGAAGCAGCGTCGTTTCGGCGACCGGACCTTCCGACAGCACGCAGGCATCGGCGGTGCGGCCGCCCTTTTGCAGGCTGACGGCGTGCGCATCGGTCCCGTCGGCGATGCGAACGAAGCCGCCCGGCATGACGGCCCAGCCATCGCCGACGCGCGCGAGATAGAGCCGCAGAATGAACGGGCGCGGCTCGAAGCCGCCCTCATGCCAGACCGGCATGGTGGAGAGCGTCACTGCCTCTTGCAGAACGAAATCGATCCCGCGATCCGTGATGGCCTGCACGATATGCCGGCGTTGATCCTTGTCGAGCGTCGCGCCGAGGGCGGCCGCCCCGATGCTGCGGCCCGGCAGGTTGTCGGTGAAGGCGGAGGCGATCACCATCTTGTCCAGCTTGCCGACCATCTCGTCGCGCTCATGCTGGTGACCGAGCCACCAGGTCGCGATGTTGGGGATGGCGAGCTTGGCGCCGAGCAAGACCGGCGCCAGCGCCGGCAGAAAGGCCAGCATCGAGCGTGCCTCGACAAGTCCGGCCCCGAGCGAATTGGCGATGACGACCTTGCCGTCGCGTACCGTCTGCACCAATCCGGTGACGCCGAGACGCGAGCGCGCATTGAGCTCCAGTGGATCGCAGAAATCGGCGTCGAGGCGGCGCAGCAAGACCTCGGCGCGCTTCAAGCCGGAGACCGTGCGGATGAAGACGCCGTCGTCGCGCGCGGTCAGGTCCTCGCCTTCGACCAGCAGCAGCCCGAGGTAGCGGGCCAGATAAGCGTGCTCGAAATAAGATTCGTTCATGGGCCCGGGCGTGAGCAGGCAGACGCGTGAATCGTCCTGGCGATTGAAGCTCGACAGCGCCGACTGAAAGGCCTGGAAGAAGGGCGCCAGGCGCTCGACCCTGATAGCGCGATAGACTTCCGGGATGGCGCGCTGCAAGGCGAGCCGGCTCTCCAGCACGAAGCCGGCGCCCGAAGGCGCCTGGGTGCGATCACCCAGCACCCACCAGCGGCCATCGGCGCCGCGTCCCACGTCGACCGCATAGAACCGCAGATGCGCGCCACCGGGCGGCGCCACGCCCACCAGCGGCCGCAGGAATTCCGGATTGCCCGCGATCAGCACGGCCGGAACCAGGCCATCGCGCACGATGGTGGCCGGCCCATAGGCGTCCGCCAGCACCAGCTCGAGCAGCTCGGCGCGCTGAATGAGACCGCTCTTGAGCTCGGCCCATTCGGGCGGATTGATGATGAGCGGCACATGACTGAGCGGCCACGGCCGCTCGGCGCCGGCCGGATCTTCATAGACCCGGTAGAACACGCCGGAATCGCGCAAGTAGCGGTCCGCCACCGCGAAGCGCCGATTGATCTCGTCGGCCCCGAGCGAGGCGAGCATCGTCAGGAACGGCCGCCAATGCGGCCGCACCCCTCCGTCCGCATCCATCATCTCATCGAAGATGCCGGACAGCGGCCGGTAGGCCGACAGGATGCGCTCCAGACCATCGAGGCGCGCGTCGACCGCGGTATCGGAACGGGCTGCCATGCGGCCAACAAACCTTTAGGTCGCGTTTCTGAGATCGAGCGTGAGCGGATACTCGATCGAGCGCTCGAGCACCGGCAGGCTGCCGAGTCGGCCCGGCGTGTGGCCATGATCCTGAAATCGGGCGCGCCGGCGAGCCTCTGCCTCGTAGGAATTCACAGGAAAAGTGTCATAGCTGCGCCCGCCCGGATGCGCCACATGATACACGCAGCCGCCGAGCGAGCGGTCGCTCCAGGCGTCGATAATGTCGAATGTCAGCGGCGCATGGGTGTCGATGTTGGGATGCAGCGATGACGGCAGCTTCCAAGCCTTGAACCGGACTCCGGCCACGTATTCCCCGAAACGTCCGGACGACACCAGCGGCAGGCGCTTGCCGTTGCAGGTGACGATGTGGCGGCCCTCGATCATGCCTTCGACCTTGACCTGCAGCCGCTCGACCGATGAATCGACGAAGCGCGCGGTGCCGCCGGTCGCATTCTCCTCGCCCAGCACGTGCCAGGGCTCGAGCGCATGCCGCAGCTCCAGCTGCACACCACCGTAATCGACGCTGCCGTAGCGCGGGAAGCGGAATTCGCGCTGCGCCGCGAACCAGGTGGGATCCAGGCGGTAGCCCGCGCGCGCCAAGTCGTCGAGCACCTCGAGGAAGTCCTGCCACACGAAGTGCTCGAGCATGAAGCGGTCATGCAGCGCGGTGCCCCAGCGGACCGGATCGCCATCGATGGGATGGCGCCAGAACCAGGCGACCAGCGCCCGCAGCAGCAATTGCTGGGCGAGGCTCATGCGCGCGTCGGGCGGCATCTCGAACGAGCGAAACTCCACCAGGCCGAGCCGTCCGGTCGGCCCGTCGGGCGAGAACAGCTTGTCGATGCAGAGCTCCGCCCGATGGGTATTGCCGGTCACGTCGACCAGAAGGTTGCGGAACAGCCGATCCACCAGCCAAGGTCGCGGCGGCTCGCCGGCTCCTGGCGGCGGAACCATCGCGAGCGCGATCTCGAGCTCGTACAGCATGTCCTGCCGCGCCTCGTCGATGCGCGGGGCCTGGCTGGTGGGGCCGATGAACAGGCCGGAGAAGAAATAGGAGAGCGAGGGGCGCCGCTGCCAGTACAGCACCAGGCTCTTGAGCAGATCGGGCCGCCGCAGGAAAGGGCTGTCGGCCGGCGACATTCCGCCGAGCACCACGTGATTGCCGCCGCCGGTTCCGGTGTGGCGGCCGTCGATCATGAACTTGTCGGTGCCGAGTCGCGTGAGACGCGCCTCCTCATAGAGCGAGGTCGTGGTTTCCACGGCTTCGCGCCAGGAGGCAGCCGGATGCACGTTGACCTCGATCACTCCCGGATCGGGCGTCACCTTGATGACGCTGATGCGCGGATCGTGCGGCGGCGGATAGCCTTCCAGACGGATGGGTGTTCCAAGCTCCGCGGCGGTCGCTTCGGCGGCGGCGAGAAGATCGAGATAATCCTCGAGCCGCTCGACCGGCGGCATGAACACGCAAAGCTTGCCGTCGCGTGGCTCGATCGCGAGGGCGGTGCGAACCGGAATGCCGGCGATCGGCAGCACGGAGGCCGGCATGGCTTGCGGCACCGGACGATCAATCACCGCCGCGGCCCCGGCCTTGCTCCCCCCGGCCGGCGCTCGCGCCCCCCCTCCCATTCCCTCCCCCGCGAGCGGGGCAGGATTAGGGTGGGGGCCGGGCAATGGTTGGCGGGGCGCGAACGGATCGGCCGGCACAAGATGCGGATAATCGATGGGCGCCAGATGAGGCAGCGAGCTCAGCGGCAGGCGCAAACCGATCGGCGAATCGCCGGGCGCCAGAAACAAACGGCCGCGGCGCGTCTGCCACAGCTCGCTGATCCAACCCGGCTTCGCCTGCGCGCCCCAGCACTGCACCGGCAATACGTAGCCGGCCGGCTTGCCGAGCTTGCGCTCGAACGCCCGCATGATGCGGGAACGCTCGTTGGGATCATCGATCTTGGGATTGCTCGGATCCACATCGGCGGGCAGCTGGCCCTCCTTGATCAAACGATCGGCCGGGTCCTCGAAGGCGGGCTGCACGAAATCGGGCGCGATACCCAAGCGGGCCGCCATGCCCTCGGTGAAGCGCTTGGCTTCGTCGTCCGACGGCGGGCGCGTGCTGGCCTCGGGCGCCAGCAATTCGAAATGACGCCAGAGCGGCACGCCATCGCGGCGCCAGAACAGCGAGAAGGCCCAGCGCGGCAGCGGCTCGCCCGGATACCATTTGCCCTCGCCGTAATGCAGCAGCCCGCCGGGCGCAAAGCGCCCGTGCAGACGACGGATGAGCTCGTCGGCGCGCAGACGCTTGCTCGGCCCCAGCGCGTCCGTGTTCCATTCGGCCGATTGATAGTCGTCGATCGAGACGAATGTCGGCTCGCCCCCCATGGTGAGCCGAACGTCGTGCGCCGCCAGATCGGTATCGACTCGATCGCCGAGCGCATCCAAGGCGGTCCAGGATTCGTCGGAAAACGGCAGCGTGACCCGCGGCTGCTCGGCGATCCGCGTCAGATTCATGTCGAACCCGAACACCACCTCGGCGGGTCCGACCAAGCCGCTGATCGGGGCTGCCGCGCCGTAGTGCGGGCTCGCCGCCAGCGGCAGATGACCTTCGCCGCACAAGAGGCCCGACGTCGGATCGAAGCCGACCCAACCGGCGCCCGGCAGATAGACCTCGGTCCAGGCATGGAGGTCGGTGAAGTCGCGCTCCGCGCCGGCAGGTCCGTCGAGCGGCTTGATGTCGGGCTTGAGCTGAATGAGATAACCGGACACGAACCGCGCCGCCAGGCCGAGCTGGCGCAGGACCTGCACCAGGAGCCACGCGGTATCGCGGCAGGAACCCTGCGAAGACGCGAGCGTCTGCTCGACGGTCTGGACGCCGTGCTCCATGCGGATCACGTAGCGAATCTTCTGCTGCAAATGCTGGTTGAGCTCGACCAGGAAATCGATGGTCTTGCGCGGCTTGAGCGAGATGGCGTCGAGGAACGCCCTGAGATGCTTGCGGGCCGGTTCCGTCTCCAAGCAAGCCGCGAGCTCGGGCCGCAACTCGGACGGATAGACGAAGGGGTACGTCTCGGCGCAGGGCTCGATGAAGAAATCAAACGGATTGACCACGGCGAGATCGGCGACCAGATCGACTGTCACGGAGAATTCGGTCGTCTTCTCCGGAAACACGAAGCGGGCAATCCGGTTGCCGTTGGGATCGTGCTGCCAGTTCACGAAATGCTGCGATGGCGTCACCTTCAAGGAATAGCTGGTCACGCGCGTGCGGCCGTGCGGCGCCGGGCACAGCCGCACGACCTGCGGCCCGAGATTGACCGGTTGGTCGTACTGATAGCGGGTGGCGTGGTGGAGACCGATGCGGACTGACATTAGGCTTGGTCTATGCAGGTTTGACTTGTGGATGCATGGCGCCGGCGCGCTTGGCATGCGCCGCGGTTGCCGGAGCCGCCGGATTGCCGCGCAGGCGCCGTGAATCTGGGCACCCGCCCCTGCTTGGATTCGGTCATTTGACAGCCTCCCACGCCTGAAGAGATTAAAATATGCAATTTCCGGGCCGCGATAAAATTAGGCAACAGGGCACCGGCTGCGGCCACGAGCGACCTTAGAGCAAGTTTTCGGTGACATCGCATGAAGAATGCCGTGCTCTTGCACCTTCAGCCGCTTTCGGGCGAGCCGACCGGGCGGCGCAGGCTCGCCACGATGGCCCGGATGGTGCTGGTGCCGGTGGCACGGGCTTGCGGATGGCCGCGCGCCTCGATCAGCCGATGCAGGAAGGCGAGCTTGACGATGACGGGCGGCGCCAGCACGAACGGATAGAGGTCCGGCAAGCCCATGCTGCGATTGACGGAGTTGACCGCGAAGGTCAGCGGCAGCCAGGCCTCGATGGTGCGGTCCAACGGGGCGTGATGCGGATCGAAATCGATCTTGGCCGCCAATTCCATGCCCTTGGCGACTTTCGGCCAGAGGCTGAGACCGAACGCACCCGCGGTCTCGAGCGTATCGACCATGTGGAAGTAGTGCGCCCAGGTCTCCGCGAAATCCTCCCACGGGTGGACGCTCGCATAGGCGGTCACGAAATGTTCCGGCCAATCCGACGGCGCGCCTTCGGCATAATGCTGCTGCAGAGCGGTGACGTAGTTCTTGCGCTCGTCGCCGAAGATATTGCGGAACTCCTCCAGGAACGAGGACCCCGCCACCAACCGGGTCCAATAGTAATGCGCGATCTCATGGCGGAAATGGCCCAGGAGCGTGCGATAGGCCTCTCCCATCTCGAAGCGCTGGCGCTCGCGTTCCGGGTCGTCGGCTTCCGCCAGATTGATGGTAATGAGGCCGCTGTCGTGACCGGTCAGCACCGGCATATGACCGCCGTTCATCTCGCGATCGGCAATGAAATCGAAAGCCAGGCCCTCCGGATCCTCGGCTCGGGTCACCAACGGCAGGCGCAGCTTAAGCAACGTATAGAACAGCCGGTGCTTGGCGGTCTCGATCTTCCGCCAGCGGACGAGATTGTGCGATTGCGACAGGTCGGGAATGATCCGGTTGTGGCGGCATGCCGCGCAAAATCGCTCGGGGTGGTCGAACGGCAGCAACCAATTGCAGACACTATGCTCGGCATTGGCGCAGTAGCGGTAAATGCCCAGCGGCTCTGCCAGCGCGCTCAAACCGCCGCCTTTGGCGTGCAGCGCCGTGACCGTATCACGGGCCGGCAGATAGCCGAGCTGCTTGCCGCAACTATCGCAACGCGTGTTCTCGAAATAAAGCGGCTGCCGGCAGTTCTGGCACTCGAAAAGCTTCATCGTCGTTCAATACCCGAAATCTGGCATGCTGTCCGGCCTATGAGAACGAGGCCGAGTTCCCGCACAGGCACACCTTACCGCCCGGCAACAAGTCGCGTGAGGCCTATTCGGGCGGCGGCAAGGAGGTCGAAAGACCCTCTACGCTTTTGATGCCGGCGAGTTCGGGAAACACCTTCAGGCCGGCGAGAACCACCAGCAAGGTGGCGCCGCCGCCGATGACCACCGCCGCCACGGCTCCGAACCAATCGGCGGTCAGGCCGGCCCGGAACTGACCCAATTGATTGGACGTGCCGATGAACAACGAGTGCACGGCGCTCACCCGTCCGCGCATCAGGTCCGGGGTTCCGACCTGTATCAGCGTGTCGCGGATCACCATGCTGACCATGTCGGTGGCGCCGTAGGCCGCCAGCGCCACCATGGTCAACGCAAACGAGCGCGACAGGCCGAACAGAATGGTGGCACAGCCGAAGCCGGCCACGGTCGCGAACAAAGTGGGTCCGACCCGTCCCCGCATCGGCCAGCGTGACAACGGGATCGACATTGCCAGCGCCCCAAGCGCGGGCGACATTTGCAGGAGACCCAGCCCCATGGGCCCGGTGCCGAAAATGTCGCGGGCGAATATCGGCAGCAGCGCGGTGGCGCCGCCGAGCAGGACCGCGAACAGGTCGAGCGAGATGGCACCGAGAATGATGGAATTGCGCCAAATGTAGACGACGCCGGCGAACACCAGCTCGAACGTGACCGGCTCGCGCCGGGGCGGCTGCCGCACGATCTTGATCGGCCAGATCAGCAGGCTGGCGAGCAGGAACAGCGCGGCGCTGATCCCATAGACCAGCGGCGGGCTGACGGCATAGAGCATGCCGCCGATGGCCGGACCCGCGATGATGGCGACTTGACTGGTGGACGAAGAGGCGGCGACCGCCCGCGACAGTTGAGCCGCCGGAACGACGGCCGGAAGCAGCGCCGCGGTCGTCGGCGTCTGGAAGGCCCGCGCCGAGCCGAAGATCAGGATGGTCACCAGGATCACGTCGCGGCTGATCCAACCGGCGGCCGTCCCGATCGCCAGCACCGACACCGACGCTCCGGTGACTGCCAGGCTCACCTGCACGATCATGCGGCGGTCGAACCGGTCCGCCACCTGCCCGGCGACCAGCATCAGTGACACCAACGGCAGGAACTGCATGAGCCCGACGAGGCCGAGATCGAACGGGCTGTCGGTCAGATTGTAGATCTGCCAGCCGACCGCGAGCGCTTGCATCTGCACCGCGACGCTGGCGCAGATCCGCGACAGGAAGAACAGAACAAAAGACCGATTCCGGAAGATCGATGTCGGATCGCTCATGGAGATTGGCGGCTCGCCCGTGAGCAATTCATGGCGCTGCGCACGTGAATGCGCCGGTGACTGGTTCATAGTGAAGCCATATCATACGGTTGGCGATAGTCTCCGGCTGTCAGTTGCGGATTTCGGCGGCCGAAACGGCAAAGCGCCGACGCCGCGGGATGGCAGCGAGGCGCGCAGCCGCAAAATGCGATTTGCGATCGGCCGCCGGCTATCCGGCGGCTGCCAGCATCACGGCCAGCATCAGCAGACCGCGGGGGGTTTGCCTTTCGGGGCGGGCGCACCCGGCTTGGGGGTGGGGATCTTGAGCTTGGCCACGACGGCGGGATCAAGTTGGCTGTAGGCGCAGTCGGGCAGGCGTTTCCAATATTGGTCCTTCCCGAACATCGCGACGCCGAGGTAGCCCCTAACGGTCAGGTCCTGGCTGTCAGGACTGAGCTTCATCAAGGCTTTCCAGTCCTGGCCGTAGCGCGGATCGAGAATGCTGCCGTTCTCATAGTCCAGGCCCTTGCGCTCCATGCCCTTGATGATCGTCAGGCCGAGCCATGGCGCATTCTGCTGATCGCCCACGCACTTGGTGCAGAGCGGATTGGTGGGCTCGCCGGGCTTCGTGAACATTCTCGCGATAGCGCCCTCATAGGTGCCATTGTGCTCGTAGATGTAGAACCAGCCGTCGGGCTTGTTGGTTTCGGGATCAATATTCTGCCACAGCCCGGTTGCGCTAGGCTCCTGCGCATCCACAGGGCGCGCGCCAAGGCACAGGATCGGCAGAGCCATGATCATAAGGGCCGCAAGATGCCTTCGCATTCGAAATTCCCCGCTTGGTATTGGCCGAACGAACCGTCGTCGCTCCGGAATATGGTAATTTCGCGAAGCTGTTGATGATAGGGCCTATTATGACATTTCAGCGACCCGGCGATGCAACCGCGGATCGGACCGGATAGAACCAATCTTGCAAAGCCTTGCGGGCTGCCGGACGGGAACGCCGGCCGTAGTTCCGCTCAACAGCGGTGGGCGGCACGCTCCCGCGGCGACAAGCAAGAGCTGAAACGGGCCGAAAGTTCCGCGACCCTCCCGCAACGGGAGGGTCGCCGAAGTATTGCGCCGCTACGGCTGCAGGGACGACACATAGGCGGCGATCGCCACCACGTCGTCGCCCGTCAGTTTCTCGACCACGCCCTTCATCAGGGCGGCCGACGGGCCGCCGCGGTCGCCGGTCTGGAGGTAATAGATCTGGCGCGCGATATTGCCGGGGGAGCGGCCCGCGATATTGGGCACGTCGCCCAGTCCCTTCAGCCCGACGCCATGGCAGATCGCGCAAGGCAGCGTCTTGCCGCCGCCACCGGTGGTCACCAGCGCCTCGCCTTTGGCGACACTGCCGACCGGGACGTAGGACACGAAGCTCGCGTGCGGACTGCGCATCTCCACCTGCTCCTTGTCCACCGGTAGCTCGATGATGCGGTTGCCGAGCGGCTCCGTCGAGCCGTCCGAATATTGCAGCCGCCGGGTTCCGTTGAAATAGGACCTCGGCACCGTGTCGGTCTCGACCACCTTGGTCCACGGCTTCGGCTTGAGGCTGGCGAAGTATGCGGTGGCTTCGCGGATTTCCTGGTCGGTCAGCTCCTTGGAGAACTTGGTCATCTGGCCGGCGCCGGCGCCGCCCCGCACGCCGCTTTTGAAGTCGGCGAGCTGGCGGGTCAGATAGGCCGCGGTGGTGCCGGCGAGGCGCGAGTTCTCGGGATGGCCGAGCCCATGCGGAAGATGGCACCCGATGCAGGCGCGCACCGTCGTTCCGTTGCCGTGCGCCACGATGTTCGGCATCGGCGGATGCTCGTCCGGGTACCAGTCCGGCGAATCCATCTGTGCGTTGATCTGCTTGCGCGTGTAGGAGCGGGTGCTGCCCGCCGCCTGCACGGGCTTGCCGTCATCGGGCTCGGCCGGAACATTCTCGGCATGCGCCGGCGGATAGGCCCAGTCCGGCCGGTCGGCGGCGAGTGCCAGCGACGAGGGCAGGAAGGCCAGCATCAAGATCGAGATCACGCTCCTCATGGTATCTCCCCAGGTGATGCGCGCCTCGAGACGGGCGCTCGTTTTGGAACGGAATTCACGCCGGACTCGCAAGCCGGCTTGCGGGCCCGGCCACAGAATGCCTGTTTTTGGCTTCGCCGCCAAGATACCCCAAAGAGCGCGAATGCGCCGCCGCGCGGCTTCTCGGGGCTTTGGCGAATTGCTATGCTGGCGGCTCTTCAATGATCACGGGGGACATCGGTCCACGATCACCCCTCAAGGGAGGCTCTCATGAAACTTGGTTATCTGGTCACCGCCGCGTCCGTGGCGGTCATGCTGTCGGCGCAGCCCGGTCTCGCGCAGAGCAAATCGGGGGTCGACAAGCTCTACATTCTGGATTGCGGACAGGGTGTCGGCCCCGACCAGGCGCGGTGGTCGCCCGGCGTCAATGTCGGCAAGCCGCTCCCCATCTCGGACAATTGCTATCTGATCCATCATGCGCAGGGCTGGTTCCTATGGGATACCGGCGTCGCCGATGCGATCGCGGCCATGCCCAATGGCCAGCCAGGCCAAGGCAATGGCCCGGCCTGGCACCGGCCCAAGACGCTCGCCTCCCAGCTCGATCAGCTCGGCGTCAAGCCCTCCGACATCAAGTTCATGGCGGTCTCGCATACCCATCCGGACCATAGCGGCAATGTCGAGATGTTCCCGCAGACCATGCTGCTGGTGCAGAAGGCCGAATACGATTGGCCGGGTCCGAACGGCGCGCCGCGCTTCAAGCCGGAGCATCCGGTGACGAAGCTCACGGGCGATCACGACGTGTTCGGCGACGGCAGCCTCGTGCTGATCTCGACCCCCGGGCACACGCCGGGCCATCAATCGCTGGTGGTCAAGCTGCCGAAGACCGGCAC
>DASZKX010000325.1:0-2328 GCA_035552735.1 Xanthobacteraceae bacterium | reverse complement strand
TTGGTGTCGTGCATATAGACCGAATAGGGATTCGGCATGTCGATGCGCACGGCGCCGAGCGCGTTCCAGGTGCCGGAGTCCTGCCGCAGGGTGAAATTGGGCGAGCGGTCGGAATTCCAGTCGATGGTCCTGGCGTCGATCTCGTTGCCCTGGGCATCGAGCGGGCGGATGTGCATGCGGGCGAGATAAACCGGGTCCTTCCGCATCTTGGTGATGATGTCCTTCTTGGCGATGGACAACGGCACCGTCCAGGTCGGATTGAGGTTGACCGTGGTGATCATGGTGGTGAGCGTCGGCGAGGGCCGGTCGGTCTTGCCGACCACCACCACATAGCGCCGCACCACGTGGTCGCCCTCCACCGCTTCCGCCACGGTCGAGGGAAGATTGACCACCACGTAGCGCTCGCCGAACGTCACATCCATCGTGGCCAACCGGTCGATCGAAGCGGCGAGCTGATGCAAGCGTTTGCCGACCGGCACATTGAGGGCCGCCAGCGTGACCGGCCCGACGCTGCCGGTTTCCGGCAGGCCATGGCGGCCCTGGAAATGCCGGACCGCCGCCGCCACCGCGTCGTCGAAGACATCGCCGCTGATGTGGTCGGCGGACAAATCCTCGGTCACGGCCAAGCGCTGCCGCAGCAGCGCCACATCGGCTCCGCGCGCGCCCGGTGCGAGCTTGGCGGCACTCGCCGGCAGCGTCGGCCAACCGCCGCGCACCTCGAGTGCCGAATAGGTCAGCATGGCGGCCGCCATACGCTGAGCGGTGCCTTCGTCCAGGGTCGGAACCGGCGAAGCGGAGATGTGCGCGAGTGTCGGCAGGCCAGGCTCGGACTGCACCAATTGCGGCTTCGGCTTCGCGGTCGGCGCGGCCGCCTGGGCGAACGCGGCGCTTGCGAGCGCGGGCGCCAGCAGCAGGACGAGCCCGGCAACGGCCGCCGAGCGCCCTGACGCCTTGCCTAAGTTCGACGGCTTGGAAATCAATGGCTTGGAAATCAACGGTTTGGAAAAAAGCACCCGGTCTTCGTGCATACGCAAGCTCCCCCCTGAACCGTGGCTCGAGAACGCGGCACGACCACGGGCTCGAAGACCCGTCGGCCAGTGCCAAAATCCAGGAACGACTGAGACGATCCCAATCCCGGTGGTTCTGGTTAGTCGGGCCGCAACGGGCTCAGGTTCATGGGCGAATGCAGATTGCGCAAGAGTGTGGCCGGCTGATGGTAACGGAGCCCTGACGGTGAGGAGCGGCACCGCGCCCCAACGCGCACAAAGCGAAGTGCCCGCCGATTGGCGGGCATTTCGACGGAATTGCGGGACGAAACTTTAAGACTGCGGCTGCGGCTCGAGGCCTCCGGTCTCGGGGCGCGGACGCGGCCTGCCGGCGGGCGGCACCGCCGAGCCGCGCGGGGTGGCGGGCTCGATCACCGATTCGCGGTTCGGCCGCTTGCCCACGAGCAGATCCTTGATCTCGTCGCCACTGAGCGTCTCGAACTCGAGCAGACCGCGCGCCAGGGTTTCAAGATCGGCCCGCTTGGCGGTGAGGATCTGCTCGGCCTCCGCATAGCCGGCTTCCACCAGTCGCTTGATCTCGGCATCGATCTTGCGGCTGGTCTCCTCGGACACGTTCTGCTGGCGGGCCACCTGGTAGCCGAGGAAGACCTCGTCCTGGTTCTCCCCGTAGGCGACCGCACCGAGCGCTTCGGAAAGGCCCCAGCGCGTCACCATCAGGCGCGCCAGCTTGGTGGCCTGCTCGATATCGGAGGCTGCACCCGACGTCACCTTGTCGCGGCCGAACACCAGCTCCTCGGCGGCGCGGCCGCCCATCATGATGGCGAGCCGAGAGGTCATCTGCTCCAGGCTCATGGACAGCTTGTCCCGCTCAGGCAGCTGCATCACCATGCCGAGGGCGCGCCCGCGCGGAATGATGGTCGCCTTGTGCACCGGATCGGTCGCCTTGACGGTGAGCGCGACCAGCGCGTGCCCGCCTTCGTGATAGGCGGTGAGGAGCTTCTCCTCGTCAGTCATCACCAAAGTGCGGCGCTCGGCGCCCATCATCACCTTGTCCTTGGCGTCCTCGAACTCGCCCTGGGTGACCATGCGTTTGTTGCGCCGCGCCGCCATCAGGGCCGCCTCGTTGACCAGGTTCATCAGATCGGCGCCCGAGAAGCCGGGCGTGCCGCGCGCGATGGTCTTGAGGTTCACGTCCGGCGCCATCGGCACCTTGCGGACATGCACCTTGAGGATCTGCTCGCGCCCGACCACGTCCGGATTGGGCACGATGACCTGCCGATCGAAACGGCCCGGACGCAGCAAGGCCGGATCGAGCACGTCG
>DASZKX010000324.1:0-15661 GCA_035552735.1 Xanthobacteraceae bacterium | reverse complement strand
CGTTTCGGGGCAACATCTGGCAGGTACCGGGTATGAAGGCAACGAATCTCACCGATCGCGGCGTGGTCAAGGTCGCCGGCATCGATGCCCGCAAGTTCTTGAACGGGCTTGTGACCACCGACATGGGCAAGGTGACCGCCTCGAGCCCCCGCTATGCCGCGCTCCTGACGCCGCAAGGCAAGATCATCGTCGACTTCATCATTGCGGATTCTGATTCTCCCAATGGCGACGATTTCTACCTCGATTGCCCGCGTGCGCTCGCGACCACGCTGGTCGAGCGGCTGGGCTTCTACAAATTGCGTGCGAAGGTCGTTGTCGAGGATGTGTCCGACACTGCCGGCGTGATGGCGATCTGGGACGGCGCTGTCCCGACGCATTCGGGCGTGTGCTATCCGGACCCCCGCCTGCCGGAGTTGGGCTGGCGCTGCATCTCTCCGCCCCACCCCGCCGACGCGGCGGCCGCCTTTGGGGCCGCGTTGGTCGATGCAGCCGCCTATGAGGCGCATCGGATCAAGCTCGGCGTACCCTCCGGCGGGCTCGATTTCGTCTACGGGGACGCCTTCCCGCATGAAGCCGACATGGACCAGCTTCATGGGGTCGACTTCCAAAAAGGCTGCTTCGTCGGCCAGGAGGTGGTCTCGCGGATGGAGCATCGCGGCTCGACCCGCACCCGCGTGGTTCCGGTCGCCTTTGACGCCGCGCACCCGGCCCCGGGCATCGCCGTGACGGCGGGCGGCAAATCGATGGGCACGATGGGCTCGGCGGCGGGCGGCCGCGGGCTCGCGCTGCTGCGCCTCGACCGGGTCGATGAAGCGCTCGTCGCCGGCACGCCGCTCATGGCCGGCGACGCGAAGCTGCGGTTGGTGAAGCCCGCATGGGCGCGCTTTGCATTCCCGGGCGATGCAGCCCCCTCCGCGGCGGCGCCAGGCTCCAAGGCCGCCCCATGAGCGCGGCCGTACTCCACCTCGACGGCCTGCGCCGTTGTCCCTGGCCCCAGCAGGATCCGCTTTACGTCGCCTATCATGACACCGAATGGGGCGTGCCGGAATTCGACGACCGCGCGCTGTTCGAGAAGCTGCTGCTGGACGGCTTCCAGGCCGGCCTCTCCTGGATCACGATCCTGCGCAAGCGCGAGAACTTCCGTCGCGCCTTCGATGGCTTCGAGCCCAAGAAGATCGCCCGCTACACGCCGGCGAAAATCGAGCGGCTGATGCAGGACGCCGGCATCGTCCGCAACCGCCTGAAGATCGAGGGCGCCGTGCGCTCGGCGCGCGCCTATCTCGACGTCATGGACAAGGAGCAGGGCTTCTCGCGCCTGTTGTGGGGATACCTGGACGGCGAGCCGCAAATCAATGCATTCCGCAGCACCAAGCAGGTCCCGGCGGAGACCGCGCTGTCGCGCCAAATCTCCAAGGAGCTGGCGCGCCGCGGCTTCAAGTTCTGCGGACCGACCATCGTGTATGCATTCATGCAGGCGGTCGGCATGGTCAACGATCATTTGGTGACCTGTCACCGGCACGCCGCCGTCGCCAAGCTCCACGCCGAGCCATGAACGCAAAGCGCGCCAGCAGGGCGGCTCCGCGTGCCTGGCAACGCATGCTGTCGGGACGGCGGCTCGATCTCCTCGATCCCTCCCCGCTCGACATCGAGATGGCGGATATCGCCCATGGGCTGGCGCGGGTCGCGCGCTGGAACGGCCAGACCGCGGGCCCCAACATCTACTCGGTCGCCCAGCATTCGCTCCTTGTCGAGACCATCGCCCGGCAACGCGTGCGCCTGAGCCGGCCGCATCGGCTCGCGGCGCTGCTGCACGATGCGCCCGAATACGTGATCGGCGACATGATCTCACCGTTCAAGGCGGTGATCGGGGACGCCTACAAGACCGTCGAGGCGCGCCTCTTGGCGGCGATCCACCTGCGCTTCGGCTTGCCGGCGGTGCTGGCCGCCGACGTGCTGGCCCTGATCAAGGCGGCGGATCGCGCCGCCGCCCATCTGGAGGCGACCCGGCTGGCCGGCTTCGCCAAAGCCGAAGCCGGCCGCTTCTTCGGCAGCCCGCCGCGCTTGTCGGCCGCCCTCGAGCGGGACTATCTCACGCCCTGGCCGGCCGATATCGCGCAGGCGCGCTATCTCGAGCGCTTCGAGCGGCTGATCGGGGATTGAGTGCAGGACGCACAGTTGTGCACCTGCGCGCACGACGACCGCGGAGGTCATCGCTTGGTCGCGACACGTTGATACCGCGACCCGGCCCCCTATATCGAGGTTTAGGATCGAAGACCGGCATGATTCACGTTTGCTCCCTTGCACGCCTGCACGAGACCGTCGCGGCGACGGGCGCCCGCCATGTGGTGACCTTGCTCAAGGATACCGATCTGGTGGAACGGCCCGGCGGCATCATGTCGGAGAACCATCTCATTCTCGGCATGGACGACATCACGGGACCGCTCGACGGGTACATCGCGCCGGCCGACGAGCACGTCGCCCGGCTCCTCGACTTCGTGCGCGGCTGGGACCGCGCCGCCCCGCTGGTGATGCATTGCTACGCCGGCATCAGCCGCTCCACGGCGGGTGCCTATGTGGCGGCTTGCGCCCTCAACCCGCACCGTAACGAGGCGACGATCGCCCACACGCTGCGCCGCGCCTCGCCGACCGCAACTCCCAATTTCCGCATCGTGGCGCTGGCCGATCGCGCGCTCGGGCGGGACGGCCGCATGACCACGGCGATCGAGGAGATCGGCCGCGGCGTCATGGCGTTCGAGGGTGATCCGTTCCGGCTCGACCTCGAGTGAGCGCCTCGGGCAGATTGGTTTCACGGGCCGGCCTTTGGCCGGACCTGTTGGCGAGGGCGGGCTTTTCCTGAAAATCCTCTGCGCGGCCCCGTGGTAGGATCCGCCATGCTCGAGACTCCGCTGACGCCGATCGAGATCGGGCTCACCGCCGCGATCGTGGCTGTCGAAGGCGACGAGCCGGCCATCCTGGTCGCGGGCGACCTGAATGCAGGCGACTTGGATGCAGGCGACTTGGATGCAGGCGACGGCGGCAAGGATGAGCCGCGCGCCGGCCTGCCGTTCGGTGCCTTCGATCCGCTCACGCACCGCACCTTCGAGATCGGGTTGCGGGCCTGGGTCGAGGCCCAGACCGGATTGACCGTCGGCTATGTGGAGCAGCTCTATACGTTCGGCGACCGCGGGCGCCATGCGAGGCCCGGCGATACCGGCGCCCATATGGTCTCGATCGGCTATCTGGCGCTGACCCGCCGGCCCGAGAATATCGGCCCGCTGCGCGCGGCCGGTGCCGGCTTCGAGCCGTGGTACCGCTTCTTCCCGTGGGAGGACTGGCGCGAGCAGCGACCGAAGATTCTCGATGCCACCATCCTGCCATTGCTGCGCGAATGGGCGGGACGCTCCGATCGGTCGGAGCCCGGCCGCGCGCTCGGCCGGCGCGAGCGGCTGCGGCTCTGCTTCGGCGACGGCGGCGGCTGGGACGAAGAGAAGATCCTCGATCGCTATGAGCTGCTCTACGAAGCCGGCCTGGTCGAGGAGGCCCGGCGCGACGGTCGGCAAGCGGCGCTCGCACGCCGCAAGCTCCCGGTGCTGGGCGAGCCGATGCGTCTGGATCACCGCCGCATCCTGGCGACCGCCATCGCGCGGCTGCGCGCCAAGCTCAAATACCGGCCGGTCGTGTTCGAGCTGATGGCGGAGGAATTCACGCTCACCGAGATTCAGCGCACCGTCGAGGCGATCTCGGGCCGCCATCTGCACAAGCAGAATTTCCGCCGCCTGGTGGAGAGCGCCGCGCTGGTCGAGCCGACCGGCGAGATGTCGACAGCGACCGGCGGGCGGCCGGCGGCGCTGTTCCGCTTTCGCCGCGAGGTGGCGCAGGAGCGGCCCTCGGCCGGGCTGCGCTTCGGCGGCCGATCCTGATCGCGCTTCCGCAGACGTTCACGTTGACATAGCATCCGGGCCGGCCGAACCGGCCGCTGCGGGGCGAATGCGTGGAACTGCTGGCCGTTCTGCTGATCCTTCTCCTGCTCGCCATACCGATCGCCGCCATTGTGGGCGTGGTGATGACGATCGGGACGCGCGACAGATTGCTTGTGCTCGAGCGGCAATTGCGCCAGCTGGAGCGCCGCCTCGACGAACTGCCGCCCGGGGTCGCGGCGCAACCATCCGCCCCGCAGACCCCTGCGGCGCAAGCATCTGCGATCGAGCCCGAAACGATCTCCGCTCCGCCACCCGCCGCCCCCGCAACGCGCACACCAGCAACGCGCACGGCTGCAACTGAACCGCCCGCCGCTCCGGCGCAGTCCGCCCCAGAGCCCCGGCGCACGCCCCCACCAATGTCTGCGGCCAGGCCGGCGCCGCGTCCCATGGGCTTGGAGGAGCGCTTCGGCACCCAATGGGTGGTCTGGGTCGGCGGCCTCGCGCTCGCGCTCGGCGGGTTCTTTCTGGTGCGCTATTCGATCGAGCAGGGCCTGGTCGGACCCGGCGTGCGGGTGACGCTCGGCGCCCTCTTGGCGATTGCGCTGATCGCGGCCGGCGAACGGGCGCGACGCAACGAGCAGCTGACCGGCATTGTGGGCCTGCCGAGCGCGCATATTCCGAGCATGCTCACCGCGGTCGGCACCACCATCGCGTATGCGGATATCTATGCGGCCTATGGACTCTATGGATTTCTGGGACCCGCCGCCGCATTCCTGCTGCTCGGCGTGGTGGCCTTGGCGACGCTCGCGGCCGCGCTGCTGCATGGACCAGCGCTCGCCGGCCTCGGCCTGGTGGGCGCCTATGTGACGCCGCTCCTGGTCGCCTCCGACCATCCCGATTACTGGTCGCTCTACATCTATTTGGTGGTGGTGACCGCGGCCGCCTTCGCGCTGGCGCGCATGCGGATGTGGCGCTGGCTCGCCATCACGGCGATCGGATTCGCGGTGCTGTGGACGCTTGCCGGGATCGCCGATCACGGTGTCGATGCGCTCCCGGCTCACGCGTTCCACATCGTGGCGGGCTTTGGGCTCACCGCGCTCCTGATCGTTTCAGGGTTGCGGTACGGGCCGCCGGCGCAGCCCGGGCGGATCGACGCGGTGTCCTCGGGAGCGCTCGCGGCCTTTCTGGCCGCCGCCACGATCGTGGTGCTGGCGAGCCGGCACGATCCGCTGGCGCTCGCCACGCTCGTGGTTCTGGTGGTCGCCACCTGCGCCATCGCGTGGCGCGCGGAGGCCGCGACCGCGGCGGTGCCGGCGGCGGCCGTGCTGGTCGCCATCGTGTTCGCGCAATGGGCGGTCAACACCGACATTTTCCATCTCATCGCACCCGCGGGCCCCGCGGCCGGCGCGGTGCCGGAGCCGGAGCAGGCGCAATTCGGCTGGCACCTGGTGCTCGGGATCGGATTTGCGCTGCTGTTCGCCGCTGCCGGATTTCTGGCGCAAGGACGCTCCGAGCACGCGCTCGTGCCGATGCTCTGGAGCGCTTGCGCCGTGTTCGCGCCGGTCGCGATCCTGGTCGCGCTCTATTATCGCATCGCCGGCTTCGATCGCTCGATCCCGTTCGCCAGCGTGGCGTTGCTGCTGGCGGCGCTCGCGGCGGCGGCGACCGAATCCCTAAGCCGGCGCGCGCCGCGTCCCGGCCTTGCCGCCTCCGGCGCGATTTTCGCGACCGGTGCGGTGGCGGCGCTGGCGCTGGCGCTGACCATGGCGCTCGACCGCGGCTGGCTGACGGTCGCGCTCGCCCTGATGGTGCCCGGCATCGCCTGGATCGCGGAGCGGCGGCCGCTGCCGGCCCTGCGCGCGCTCGCCGCTGTGGTGACGGCGCTGGTGCTGGCGCGGATCGCGCACGAGCCGCGCATCGTGGGGGCGGACGTCGGGACGGTGCCGATCTTCAATTGGCTGCTCTACGGCTACGGCATTCCGGCCGCCGCGTTCTGGCTTGCCGGCTGGCGACTGCGGCAGCGCGCCGACGATGTGCCCGCCCGCATCGTGGATTTGGCGGCGATCCTGTTCACGCTGCTGCTCGCGTTTCTCGAGATCCGTCATTTCATGACCGGCGGCGACGTCTACCGGCAGACCAGCGGGCTCACCGAGGTCGCCCTGCATGTATGCGTCTGGCTCGCGCTCGCGATCGGTCTGGAACGCTTGCGCCTGCGCACCGGCAGCGTGATTCACAATGTCGGCGCGCTGGCGACAGCGGCGCTCGCGCTCGCCGGCACCGTGCTCGGATTGGGATTGATCGAGAACCCGATCTCGAGCGGCGAGCCGGTCGGCGGGCCGTTCCTCAATCTCATCCTCTTGGGCTATGGGGTGCCGGCGCTGCTGGCCGGCGCGCTGGCGCTGGTGTCGCGCGGAACACGGCCGCGACCCTACGGCACCATCGCGGCGGTCGCGGCGGTGGCACTCGCGCTCGCCTATCTGACGCTGCAGGTCACGTGGTTCTATCACGGACCGGTATTGACCGCCGGCGAGACCAGCGATGCCGAGCAATACACTTATTCGGCAGTCTGGCTCGCCTTCGGGGTCGTGCTGCTCGCCGCCGGCATCCGGCTGCGCTCGCGGCCGGTGCGTTTCGCCTCGGCGGCGGTCACGATCATCACGGTGCTCAAGGTCTTCCTGATCGACATGTCCGATCTCACCGGCATCTACCAGGCGTTGTCCTTCATCGGGCTCGGCATCGTGCTGCTCGGCATCGGCTGGTTCTATCAGCGGCTGCTGTTCGCGCCGACCACCGTCACTTCCGGTCCAGCACGCTCCTGACGACAATTTCGGAGAGTTGCACCACCAGCTCCCGCAGTTGCTCGTTTTCCTCGCGCAACGCATCCAGGTCCAAACAACGCGTGTCGGGTCGATGCGACGGCTGGTCCAGCCCACGGTCGCGGTGGGCGTTCGGCAGATGCACGCTTGCCATGGCTGCTCCTCGAGTTCGAGGTTGCTGATTGGTTTCCAAGCCCAAGCCCGAAGGTCGGCAGCATGCGTGATTCGGACTGATTTCAAGCGGTAGAACAGCACCCGGATGGCATTTTTCAAACAATTCAGGAGCAACATTCTACCAAATCGGCGACTGTGAAACCGGAGCCGTGGAATCAAAACGGATTCCAGCTCGCATCCAACGCGGAAAATCTTTCGACTGAAAATGCTCTGACGCCGAAGCACGGCGAGCCACGGAACAAATTTATCGGTCCGGCCTCGGCGTCGGCAGCGGCACGTCGGCGCGCGGCACAGCCGCCGGTGGCGCAGCCGCGGGCGGCGGCATCGGCGGCGGAGCGTAGAGCATCTCCGGCGACAGCCAGGTCGGCTGCTGCGCCTTCGCATCCGTGGCACCGTCCGACGCCGCCGGCTCGGTCGATTCGGCACCGCGCAAGGACGAGGGATCCGTCGCTTGGTCGCGATCTCCCTCGCCCATCCAGAGCCCGGCCCCGATCAAGGCCAGGACCATGGCGGCGAGCGCCATCCGTTCGCCGACCCGGCGCGCGAGCGACCGGGGCTCGGAGAGGCGAAGTATCGGCGCGGTCGCGCCGGCCGACTCGAACTGATCGAGGCTGGGCAAGTCCGACACGTCCAGGGTCTCGCGCCGCGCGCGCGGCGGCGGCCAGACGGGGTCGCTCCGCGGCGCGGGCGGCGCCTCCACGACCGGCTCGCTCGCGAGCGGCTCGTCGGCGAACGGCTCGTCCTGCGGGACCAGCGTGGGTTGCCCGTCCTGGTCGGCGAATTCGATGCGGCGGACGGCGTCGCGGAACGCCTGCTCTTCCCGCGCGATATCGGCCTCGGAGTACGGAGACTCGGCGGTCGCCAAGCGCCGCAGAAGCGCCTTGTGCGCCTGATCGTAGACCGCAAAACGCGCCGCATAGGCGTCGCGATCAATCGATGCAACGGCGCGCGAGAGGGGCGTGAAATGATCGAGTTCAACCATGCTGAACCGCGGCAAGTTTCATCGACCCGAGCCCCCGCTCGTTTCCGCCGGCAACCGAGCGACCTAAAAATATCCTTTGGGGCAGCCGAGCATGACTCCGAAGCGCCACCCGAAGCAACCGCCCAAACGAAAAAACCCCGCCGCAGCGCATGGGCGCCGAAGCGGGGTCAAGTCATCATCGACCGATTCAGGGGGATCGGGGGGTTTGAAGCGGCCGGTACCCATTAGTCGCGGCCATGCTGACGAAGGTTCAGAATCCAGCTTAGACTTAGTCGCCCCCGCCTTCCGTCATGGCGGCAGCGTGAATGGCCAGCGGCGTGCGCGGGCCCTCGGTGGTGCGCACCATGGCGGGGCGCACGTTGCGGCGGGTGAAGTCGCAATAGGCGAAGCGCAAGCCCGACACCGAGCCGCGGAAGCTCTGCGGATCGGTCTTATCGACATTGAAGCAGGGTTGGATCGGCAGGCCGTTCACCGACGCGCAGACCGATTCGCCCTGCGCCCGCACCGTGCCGGCCGGCAGTGTCACGTAGCGGACCGGTCCGCTGCCGCCGAACTGCACCGTGCCGGCGACCGAGCCGTCCCCATAGATGCGGCCGGCGCCGTGCGTGCCTTCAAAGCAATTGAAGGCGAAGAGCTTGCCGACCACGAACTGCCGAGCGGCTTCGACATTCAGCTGTTCGGCCGCGGCCGGCCCGGCTGCCACCAGAGCCGCCGCCATCATCGTCACACGCAACATGATGAACTCCCTCCGACACCCACTTGGATTCTTAACCACCGACTAACCATCCGAATCAAGCCATCATGAACCGCGATCGTCGCTAAACTCTGAACAGCCTTTACCCGATCTTGACCACGATTCGGCCCCGCACCCGTCCCTCGACGATGGCCCGACCCGCCTCGATGACTGCGGCCAAGCCGATTTCATGTGTCATTTCAGAGAGTTTTGCCGGCTCCAAATCGGCCGAGAGCCGCCCCCAGGCAGCCCGCCGATCGGGCAATGGCCGCATCACCGAATCGATGCCGAGAAGTGACACCCCGCGTAAAATGAACGGCGCCACCGTGGCCGGCAAATCCATACCTCCGGCCAGGCCGCAGGCCGCTACCGCGCCCCGGTAGCGAATCATGGACAGCACGTTGGCGAGCGTGGCCGAGCCGACCACGTCGATGCCGCCCGCCCAGCGTTCCTTGGCGAGCGGCCGGGGCGCGCCCGCGAGCTCCTTGCGATCGATGATCTCGGCGGCGCCCAGGCGCTTGAGATAGTCCGCCTCCTCGGGGCGTCCGGTCGACGCCACCACCTGGAAGCCGAGCTTGGCCAGGATCGCGACCGCGACCGACCCGACCCCGCCGGCGGCGCCGGTCACCACCACGGGTCCGCCGGCGGGCTTGAGCCCGTGATGCTCGAGCGCCATCACGGCCAGCATGGCGGTATAGCCGGCGGTGCCGATCGCCATCGCGTCGCGGGCGCTCATGCCGGCCGGTAGCCGCACCAGCCAGTCGCCCTTTACCCGCGCCTTCGCTCCGTAGGCCCCCAGATGGGTTTCCCCCACGCCCCAGCCATTGAGAATCACCTGGTCGCCGGGCTTCCAGTCCGGATGCGTGGAAGCCTCGACGGTGCCGGCGAAATCGATGCCCGGGATCATCGGAAAGCGGCGCACCACCGGCGCCTTGCCGGAGATCGCGAGGCCGTCCTTGTAGTTCACGGTCGACCATTCGACCCGAACCATGACGTCGCCGTCCATCAGGTCGTTTTCGTCGAAGTCCCGGAGACCGACGACCTGGCCGGTGTCGGTCTTGTCGATCACGATCGCTTTGAATGTCGCCACGGCGCATGCCTTCACGTTGCCGGATCGGCCGTCGGGCGGCCGGGATCGCGGACTGTCACGCCGGGTTGGCGACCAGTCGCGCCACCGGCTGCTCGACGATCGGCAGATTGATGATCGCCGAGATGAGGCCGAACATCACCCCCAGTCACCACACGATATCGTAGGAACCGGTGCGCTCGTAGATGGCCCCGCCCAGGGGATCACGGATCGAGCGGCGGCCGAATGAATGGACATCGGGGATCTGTTCAGGCCGCAGCGATGGCGAGGCGCCGCACCGGCTTCTCCACGATCGGCAGATTGATGAGCGCCGACAGCACGCCGAACAGGATCGAGAGCCACCAGACCGCGTCATAGGAGCCGGTGCGCTCGAACGCAAGACCGCCGAGCAGGACGCCGAGGAAGCCGCCGACCTGATGGCTGAAGAAGGCAAAGCCGTAGAGCATGCCGCCCCAGCGGTTGCCGAACATCACCGCCACCAGCGACGCGGTCGGCGGAACGGTCGACAACCACAACAGACCCATCATGGCCCCGAAGGCAATCGAGCTCGCGGTGCTGACCGGAAAGACGATGAAGGCCAGTACCGCGGCGGCGCGCACGAAATAGATGCCCGACAACAGAAAGCGCTTGGGCATCCGGGTGCTGAGCCAGCCGGCGGACAGCGAGCCCACGATGTTGAACAGGCCGATCACCGCGATGGTCCAGCCGCCGACCTCCGCGGAAAGACCGCGATCGACCAGATAGGCCGGCAGATGCACGGTGATGAAGGCGAGCTGGAAGCCGCAGGTGAAGAAGCCGAGCACGAGCAGCACATAGGAGCGATGCCCGAAGGCTTCGGCGAGCGCCTGCTTGAGCGATTGGGGCGCCGCCTTGCCGCTGGCGGGCGTCGAGCGCGGCGTCGCGAGCGCGAGCGACAGCGGCAACACCAGCAGCATGCCGGCCGCAAAGGTCAGGAGCGCCGGCTGCCAGCCGAATGCATCGATCAGCACGCGGGCGAGCGGCGAGAACAGGAACTGCCCGAACGAGCCGGCCGCGGTTCCAGCGCCCAGCGCCAACGAACGCCACGCCTCCGGCACCAGCTTGCCGAACGCCGAGAGCACCAGATTGAACGAGCAGCCGGCCAGTCCGAAGCCGATCAGGACGCCGGCCGAGAAATCGAGCGCCAGGGGGTTGCTGGCATAGGCCATGATGGCAAGGCCGAGCCCATACATGATGGCGCCGGTGCACAGCACCCGCACGGTGCCGAAGCGGTCCGCGATCGCGCCTGCGAACGGCTGCCCGACACCCCACAACAGGTTCTGGATGGCGAACGCCATCGAGAACACGTCCCGGCCCCAGCCATTGGCGAACGACAACGGGGTGAGGAACTGGCCGGCCGCCGAGCGCGGCCCGAACGTGAGCAGGCCGATGAGGCAGCCGCAGAGGACGATCACCGCTGGGGTACGCCAGGTTTCGACCACAGCGGCCGGCTCGCGGGCTTCGGGCTTCTTGGCGGTCGTGGTCATCACGATTCTCCCGGGACGGCGCCAACATAGGGCCTCGATCGGCGCCGCCCAATCAGATCATTGACAGGGGGCGCATCCGTTAAATGCATGGCAGCCGGCCGCCCGCGGGAGCTGCCCCCACATGGGGGCTGGAAGCCGGCGGGACAAAGTGCTATATATGATTTGCTCGAGTTGAGAATAACTGTTTCCGCGCCGGGGCCGAAGCGCGCCAATGGGCGTTTTTCACCCCTAATATACTCAAACGGAGCATAAAGCCCGGGAGCCGCGATGTCCATCCTGCAATCATTCGCCCCATCGGCCGGAACCGCCCCTGCTCATGACCCGGTATCCGGCGGCCTGCAGCCCGGCACCCTGTCGGCGGCGCGCCGCCTTGGCGTGCTGCCGATGCCCTCGCTCGAATGGAACGCGCAGGTCGCGCGCGAGACGGCGCCGCTTTATGCGCGCGTCCAGAAGGTGGTGCCCGCCGTCGAGTGGCCGTTCTTCGCTCCTTATGTCAAAGCCATCAATGTGCTGAAGAAGGAGCGCAACGCCGTCGTCCTGGCGCACAATTATCAGACGCCGGAGATCTACAACTGCGTCGCAGACTTCGTCGGTGACAGCCTGCAGCTCGCGCGCGAAGCCAGCAAGGTCGACGCCGACATCATCGTGCAGTGCGGCGTGCACTTCATGGCCGAGACCTCCAAGATCCTCAATCCCGACAAGACCGTGCTGATCCCCGACAGCCGGGCCGGCTGCTCGCTGGCGGCGTCGATCAACGGAGCGGACGTGCGGGTGCTGCGCGAGAAATTTCCCGGCGTCCCGGTCGTGGCCTATGTGAACACGTCGGCCGACGTGAAGGCGGAGGTTGACATCTGCTGCACGTCGTCGAACGCGCTGGAGGTGGTCGAAAGCCTCGGCGCGGAGCGGGTGATCTTCCTGCCCGACCAGTATCTGGCGAGCTACGTGGCGTCCCAGACCAGGGTGAAGATCATCGCCTGGAAGGGCGCCTGCGAGGTGCATGAGCGCTTCACCGCCGACGAGCTGCGCCGCTACCGCGAGGGCGACCCCGCGCTGCAGATCATCGCGCACCCGGAATGCCCGCCCGACGTGCTCGAGGAGGCCGACTATACGGGCTCGACCGCCGGCATGATCGACTGGGTGCGCCAGAACCGCCCCAGCCGCGTGATCATGGTCACGGAATGCTCGATGGCGGACAACGTCCAGGCCGAATTGCCCGACATCGAGTTCGTGCGGCCCTGCAATCTCTGCCCGCATATGAAACGGATCACGCTGCCCAAGATTCTCGACAGCCTCGTCTATCTCAAGGAGGAGGTCGTGATCGATGAGGCGATCGCCGCGCGGGCGCGGCGCGCGGTCGAGCGCATGGTGAACTTGCGAAGCTGACCGCTTCGACCTCAATCGCTTTGACTGCACAAACCGATCGCGGCCGAGATCGCATTTTCGGACGGAAGTGCCCAAGAGGCCGATCATGCCCGCCAATCTCCGCGATCACGACATTGCCTCCGCCGGCCCGGCGGCCGGCACTGACCGCGTCGTCATCGTGGGCGGCGGCATCGCGGGCCTGTTCTGCGCCCTCAAGCTGGCCCCGCGCCCCGTCACCGTGCTGGCCGCCGCGCCGCTCGGCGAAGGCGCATCGAGCGCCTGGGCGCAAGGCGGCATCGCAGCCGCGGTGGCGGCCGGCGATACGTCGGAGGCGCACGCACGCGATACCATCGCGGCAGGTGCCGGCCTGGTCGACGCGGCCGTGGCACGCCTGATGACGCGCGAGGCACCGGCGCGGATCAACGACCTCCTGGCCTACGGGGTGCCGTTCGATCGGGACCCAGGCGGCCATCTCGCGGTCGGGCGCGAGGCCGCGCATTCGGCGCGCCGCATCGTCCACGTCAGTGGCGACCGTGCCGGCCACACCATCATGACGGCGCTCGCCGCCGCGGTTCGCAAGGCGCCGAGCATTCGCTTGCTGGAGGGCTATGACGCGGAAAATCTGGTGATTGCGGACGGTCGCGTCTGCGCGGTGCGGGCGATACGCCTCCACGACCGGCGGCCGGTGACCGTCCCGGCCGCCGCCGTGGTGCTGGCGTCCGGCGGCATCGGACATCTCTATGCGGTGACCACCAATCCGTTGCAGGCGCGCGGCACCGGGTTGGCCGTCGCGGCCTGCGCCGGTGCGATCATCGCCGATGCAGAATTCGTGCAATTTCATCCGACCGCGATTGCGGTCGGATGCGACCCCGCGCCACTCGCGAGCGAGGCGATCCGCGGCGAGGGAGCGATCCTGGTCAATCGCAATGGCGAGCGGTTCATGTCTGCGCTTCACCCGCAGGCCGAGCTTGCCCCGCGCGACATCGTGGCGCGAGGCGTGTTTGCCGAGATCGCCGCCGGGCGCGGCGCCTATCTCGATGCGCGGCAGGCGATCGGGGCGGCCTTCCCGGAGCGTTTCCCGACCGTCTACGAGAGTTGCATCGCGGCCGGCATCGATCCGGCGCGCGCGCTTGTTCCGGTTGCGCCCGCCGCACATTACCACATGGGCGGCGTGCTCACCGACATCCGCGGCCGTACCTCGCTCGAGGGCTTGTGGGCGGCGGGCGAGGTGGCGACGACCGGAGTTCACGGGGCCAATCGGCTCGCGTCCAACTCCCTGCTCGAAGGGGTCGTATTTGCGGCGCGCGTGGCCGAGGATATTTCAGGGTTGGAGCAGCGGCGGGACAACTCACGCGCGGCGGAATCCGACGAGCCGGCGGGGGAATCCCTGCACATCGAGGAGGGGAGCGAGAACGAATTGCGCGCGCTGATGTCCCGGCACGTCGGCATGATGCGCAATGGTGCGGGGCTGGCGACGGCCATCAGCGCGATTGCACGCATCGAGCGCGAAGCAAAGTCGCAGATGCTGCGCAACATGGCGGTGGCCGCACTTCTGGTCGCGACCGCCGCCTGGCGCCGGCGCGAAAGCCGCGGCGCCCATTACCGGGAAGATTTTCCGCAAGCCCATCCAAGCGCGGCTCGCCGCACGTCAGGCGTGCTCGCCGACGCCCGCGCGATCGCGCGGCAGGTCACTCAAGACACCGCCCGCACGCCTGTTCACGTCGAGTGACGACAACATGACCCCTCCCCTCATCTGCCCCGACGCCTTCCTGTCGCCGCTCGAGATCGAAGCCACGGTGACGCGCGCGCTCGCCGAGGATTTGGGCCGCGCCGGCGACGTGACCTCGACCGCGACCATTGCGGAGGAGACGCAGGCGCGCGCCGTGGTGGTGGCGCGCACGGCCGGCGTCATCGCGGGCTTGCCGCTGGTGGCGGCGGCGTTCCGCAAGCTCGCCCCCGAGATCGAGATCGGTGCCGCGCTGCGCGATGGTGCGCGCGTCACGGCCAAGACCACGCTGATGCAGGTCACCGGCCCGGCCCGCGCCGTGCTGGCGGCCGAGCGCACCGCGCTCAATCTGCTCGGCCGCCTGTCGGGCGTGGCGACCGCGACTCATGAATTCGTGCGCCGCGTCGCCAGCACCAAGCTGCGCATCTGCTGCACGCGCAAGACCACGCCGGGGCTGCGGGCGCTGGAGAAATACGCGGTGCGGTGCGGCGGCGGCTTCAACCACCGCTTCGGCCTCGACGACGCCATCCTGATCAAGGACAACCACATCGCGGTCGCGGGCGGTATCCGCGCCGTGCTGGAGCGCGCCCACGGCGCCGCCGGCCATCTGGTCAAGATCGAGATCGAGGTCGATACGCTCGATCAGCTGCGCGAGGTGCTGGCGGTCGGCAAAGCCGATGCGGTCCTGCTCGACAACATGGACACCGCCACGCTGCGCCAGGCGGTCGCGCTGGTGGCCGGCAAGCTGACCCTGGAGGCCTCCGGCGGCATTACCCTCGACACCATCGCGGCCATCGCGGCGACCGGCGTCGACTATGCGTCATCCGGCTGGATCACCCATTCGGCGCCGAATCTGGACGTCGCGCTCGACATCGAGATGTGAGGCTGTTCGAGACGCGAGCAGATTTCGATCGCTTTGTCTGTCTGCCACCCGCGGGCTTGACCCGCGGGACTATTCTTTGCGCGACAAGATGAAGTGTCGGGCTTGCCGAACGCGCCCGTCACTTCTTGTCCTGCTTGAAATAGCGCAAATCGGGCGGTGCCTGATCCTTCTTGGCGGGCATCAAGAAGCCCTCTGCGCTCAGGAAATAGTTCTCCTTGCCGATGACGATCTGCGCGTTGGCTTCGGTGATGTAGTACTCGGTCCAATCCGCGCGCAAATCCGGGTTGTGGACGTATCTCTTGTCGACGGTCCACGGCCGCGTCAAGGCATGGTCGATCGTGGTCATCTCGTCGTGCAGGATGTTCGGATCGGCCTTGTCGCGGTAGATGCGCTCCTTGAAGATGGACTGATTGTCGAGATGAAGCGGCAGGCCGGCTTCGTCGTAGGCGCGCGGTCCCTTGAAGCCGCGGGTC
>DASZKX010000323.1:0-18491 GCA_035552735.1 Xanthobacteraceae bacterium | reverse complement strand
ACCGTCAAGCCTTAGTGCGAGAATCTGAATCAACCGCTAAATATGGTGGGAATACTGTGAAGTGCGGGGAAAGAATCGCTGCCGCCCCGCAAGTATCGGAGATTCAGGGGAGATTCAAAAGTGACATCTGGGGACATCCCGCCGCAAGACTGTCATGCGGGCCGGTCAGGGGACAAAAAACCGGGACCGAGCCCCGGGAATCGGGGGCCAGAGCAGGTTCGAGGCGGAGATAGATGGTATCAAGCAACCGTCGACCCGCGATTCTGACGCCCAGTCCCCGCTTTGGAATTTGCGCCAAGGGGAGGGTGCATATATATTGTTATATGGGTTTATGGGAGGCGTCTCGAGATGAAGACGACTGTCGAAGTTCCAGACGATCTTTACCGTCGCGCCAAAGCCGAGGCGGCTCTCCGTGGCCGCAAGCTCAAGGATCTCATCGAGGAGGGTCTCCGGCTGGTGCTGGAAGCCCCGCGCAAGACCCCTCGGCAGCCGAGCCTGACAGAACTTATGAAGCGCGCGTGCGGAGTGGTCGATTCGGGAGTGCCTGACCTCGGTTCGAATCCTGAGCATCTCGAAGGCTTGGGCCGCGATGCCCGCCATCGTTGATACGGGGCCGCTGGTCGCCCTTTTCGACCGGTCGGAACGACACCACGGCTGGGTTGCGGGCTGCATCGAAGACCTCGAAGCGCCGCTCCTCGTCTGTGAACCTGTTCTCACTGAGACAATGTATCTGCTCGGGCGCTACCAGGGGGCGCAGGATGCCTTGCTGGAGCTCCTGCGGAATGGCGCCCTCAACATTGCGTTCCGAATCGAGGAGCATGTCGGCGCGCTGGGAAAGCTGCTTCAGAATTATCGGGACACGCCGATGTCGCTTGCCGATGCTTGCATCGTACGCATGGCGGAAATCCATGAGCGGCACGCCGTCCTGACGCTCGATTCCGATTTCTCGATCTATCGGAAACATGGTCGGCTGCCGATTACGCTCATTTATCCGACGGCAGGTTGATCAAGCAGCGCCCCGCCTCACTCCGTCTGCGGAATGCCGGCGTCGCGCACCAGCTTGACGGTGGAGCGCACGTCGTCGCGGAAATAGGTGTCGAATTCGGCCGTCCCCATGGGCATGGGATCGACGCCCAATTTCAGCAGCCGCTCCTGCACCGAGGGCAGGACGCCTCCCAAGTCGGTGACAACCGACGCGAGAAGCTGACCGAGCGTGGATATGCCGAACGGCGGCTGGACGGTTTGGACGAACGACCTTAGCGGCCATCGCGCGAAACGATCTTCTCTCGGTGGTCATGGATGACGAGTGCTTCGCCGTCTCGCAGAGTTCGATATGGAACACCGCTCGCCTCATAATAAGCGATTTCACGGTCGACTGATTCAGACTCGGAATGGTCAGACTTGAAATGAACCGCAAGCGCGAATGGGATGAACCCGAGCCCGTCCCAGACGATGTTTGCGTCGTAGCCTGGAGGAATCCCCTCCGGGGCGTCGATTATTTCCAATCCTTTCAGGCTGTCGAAAGCAATGACGGCGGCCGCACTAAAGCCTGCGTAGACTATCTCATCACGAGCGAGAGCGCTTTTTATGAGTACGTCAAAGCCGCTCTGCTTCATCGCTCTGCGAAGAATGAACGCATTGCCCCCGTTTATCCAGACGACGTCGATGTCGCTCAGAAATCTCTTTAGCTTATCTGACGCTCCAAAATAGCACCTCAAGTCGAGCTCGACCACGCTAAAGCCCAGGCTGGCCAACTTGTCCGTTTGCTCCTTTAGCCAGACGGTTCGTGCTTCCGGGCGGTGGTCGAGGGCATTGAGGATGATTGCAGCTCGTCTGGCTGAGCCAGCTAGCGCGACAAGCTCCTCGGGTTGGTCGCCAAGATCAAAGGAAGAAAGATAAGTCGCATTGCAAAGCCTGGCATTCATCGCGGTCGATCGTTGACGGAATCAAGACCTACGTGCTCTCCGACCCAGAGGCGTTTTCCTGCCACCGCATTTTCAGCTTGTATTCGGATTCTCCAACCACCCCGAACCCAAGGCGCTCGTAGAGCGAACGGGCACGATTGTTTTTCATCACGTCCAAGGTGACAGCCTTCCCGGCTTGCGTCGCTTTGTCCCTAAGTTCCCTCACGATGGCTGTTCCGATCCCCCGATTTTGCAGCGAAGGTGCAAGATACAGCTGTCCCAAATAGATGGAATCGGCCGATTCGATCACATGCAGCCATCCAGCGTCCAATCCATCTACGACGATGATCGACGTCCCCTCATGTTTGAGGGCCACCTCCACGACACTTTGCTGTCCCGACTCGTTCCACCACCCCAGAAGCTCCACGGTCAGTGGCTTCATCAGGTCTCGATAAAGCGACCAGGCAAACTGGAGATCTTCGCTGGCGGCCGGCCGCAGCTGGAACACCCTGGGCGCAAAATCCATCAGGTGCACTCCGACATAATTCTTGACGGTCGGATTCATCGACCAGCATTCGGGCGATGCCGCGCTGTCTGGGCGATAGCGCCCCGCCTCACTCCGTCTGCGGAATGCCGGCGTCGCGCACCAGCTTGACGGTGGAGCGCACGTCGTTGCGGAAATAGGTGTCGAATTCGCCCGTCCCCATGGGCATGGGATCGACGCCCAATTTCAACAGCCGCGCTTGCACTGAGGGCACGTCGAGGGCTTTGCGGGTCTCGTCATAGAGCTTGACGATGATGCTCTTGGGCGTCTCGACCGGCACGAACAGCCCGGTCCAGAAGTGATAGGCCGCATCCTTGAGGCCGGCTTCGGCGGTGGTGGGCACGTTGGGCAGTGCCGCCGCCCGGTTCGCCGTGCTGACCGCGAGCGCCACGAGCTTGCCGTCGTTGATCAAGGGCAAGGCCGGCGCGATCGGCAGGAAATAGAAATCGATGCGGCCCGTGATCACGTCGGCAAGCGCTTCGTTGGGTCCCCGGTAGGGAACGTGCAGCGCCTGAAATCCCGCGCTGTAGCGCAGGCGCTCCGCCGCCAGGTGAGAGGCGCTGCCGATGCCGGCGGAGGCAAAGGTCAGGGCTCCAGGCTTGGCCTTGGCGGCGGCGATCAGGTCGGCCACGCTCTTCCAGCCCTTGGACGGGGAGGCGACCAGTACGGTCGGCTGCAGACCGAGCGGAATGATGGAGGCGAAATCATGCAGGGTGTCGTAGGGCAGGCTTTTGTAGATCGCCTGCGCGGCGCTGAACGTAGAGGAATGAACCAGGATGGTGTAGCCGTCGGGCGCGGCCTTGGCCACGGATGCGACCCCGGTGGTGCCGCCCGCGCCCGCCCGGTTCTCGATGACGATGGGTTCGCCCAGCTGCTGCGACAGCTGATCGAGCACGACACGCCCGACCACGTCGTTGGCGTTGCCGGCGCTGAAGGGAATGACCGCGAGGATCGGCCGCGTGGGCCAGGCTTGAGCGGTACCTTGCGCCAAGGCTTGCACCATCAAGGCTTGCGGCATCAAGACTTGCGGCATCAAGACTTGCAGCATCGTGAGCCCCAGGAGCACGCCTGATCCGGCCAGCCCCAGCCAAGCGCTCATGCGAGCGCCCCGCACCTGCTTGTTCATCGGCTGGTTCCTCCCGGTTGGAACGCCGCAGGTTTGCTTTGCCTGCTTGCTTCGCCTGCTCGCCGCAAGGCGTCGCCGCGCCCGGAAGCATAGGCAGGCCGGCAGCCGGCCGCAACCTTGAGGCCGTGCGGCTGCACCACGCCTCAAACGGGTGGAGCGGGCAGGGGCGGCGCGTCGGCGCCGGCGGTCGGTTCGCCGGGAGGTGCCGGGGTCGAGAGGGCGAGCGGCGGCAGGCAGGCCGGGTATTCCCGCTGCAGGAACTCGATCACCTTCTCGCGGATGAGGTAGCGCAGCTCGGCCACCTCGCCGGAGGTGCGGGCGCTGGCGATCACCCGCAGCTCGAGCGAACTCTCCTTGGCGTCCTGCACCTGCAGTTTGACGATATCGCCGTCCCAATACGGCGAAGCCTTCACGATCTCGATCACCTTGGCGCGCAAGGCCTCGATCGGCACCTTGTAGCCCAGGTGAAACAGCACCGAGCCGACGAGAGCGGTCGAATCCCGGGTCCAATTCTCGAACGGCTTTTCGATGAAATAGCTCAACGGCACGATCATCTGCCGCAGGTCCCACAGCCCGAGCACCACATAGGTCGAGTTGATCTCCTGGACGCGGCCCCACTGGTTCTCGACCACGACCTCGTCCTCGAGACGGATCGGCTGCGTGGTGGCGATTTGCAGGCCGGCGATCAGGTTGCTCAGCATCGGCCGCGCGGCGAGGCCGGCCACCAGGCCGGCCACGCCCGCCGACGCGAACAGGCTGACGCCGTATTGGCGGACCGGCTCGAACGTCATCAATGCGGCGCTGACGGTGAGGACGACGATCACGGTGTCCACGACCTGGCGCAGGATGCGCACCTGCGTCACATGCCTGCGGGCCAGCATGATGTCGACGCCCTCGGCGCGGGCTCGCGCAATGTAGAGATCGCCGGCAAGATGGCCCGCCGTCATGGCGATCCAGCCGATCAGCACGATGGTGGCGATGCTGAGGATTTCGGTGAGCAGGTCGCTGATGGCGTGATCGAACGATGCGCCCGGCAATGCGATCGCGAGCGCCAGCACCAGGAGCGCCAGCCGGGTCGGCCCGTTGGTGGCATGGAGGAGGGCGCCCCAATAGGGATGACGCCCGCTCAAGAGCGGGCGCAGCAGCCGCACCCCGATCCAATGGACGGCGAGCGCGATCAGCGCCGCCAACGCGAGAATGAGCCCGCTGGCGACCTCCTTGGGCGCAAAAGCCAGGGCAACCGCCAATCGCTGGATGGGATCCCTGATGCTCTCGAGCATGGACTGCATGGATCGCCTCGATCGAATCGCTGCAATAAAGCATTTTCAGCAAAAGCTTGCCTCGGGAAAGCCGGTTGGGCACTGCCCCGGCGTCCGAAAATGCGACTATCGTAAAGGGTGCGGGCCCGCTTTGCAGGCCGAGCCATCGCCTGTCCCAACGCAGCGCCCCCGATATCTTCGTGGGTCCCGCCAATATTAAAAGCCGATTGATTTCGCGGCTTTGCGTTTGGAAGCCGTGCATTCACATGAGCGGCACCGCTGGACAGGGCGCAGCCGAGCTGGCATGAGGTGGCGTTCTTCCGACGAGGCCGGCAGGTGGGCCCGTCGAACTTGGATCAGCCGACGCGCCATGAAATCCTTGCTGCTGCGCTTCTTCACTTGGTGGAACGGTCAGACCTTCGGCACCCAGCTGTGGACCGCCCGTTTTGGCGCCCTGGTGGGCGAGGATGAGTTCGGCAACCGCTACTACCGCGCCAAGGGCCGCAAGATCGATCCGATGCTGGGCTTCGAGCGGCGGTGGGTGGTCTACAATGGCGTCGCCGAGGCCTCCTGCGTGCCGCCGACGTGGCATGGCTGGCTGCACCATACGGTCGACGAGTTGCCGAGCGAGGAGCAGGTGACGCCGCGCAGCTGGTGGAAGCCGCACCGGCCCAACCTCACCGGCACGCCCGGCGCCCACCGGCCGACCGGTTCGACCCTGGCGCAGGGCCGCAGACCGAAGGCTACCGGCGACTACAAGGCTTGGCAGCCCTGAGGGTCGGGGCCCTGAAGCTTGGGCGGCCCTGAATTGTGCTTGCGACCCGAAGACGCAAGCGAGCACGCGTTCCCGCCACGCCCTTCCCCCGCCCCAATCTGCGTGTTAACCCGCCCGATGCTTCGAACTCGCTTCGCTGCCGCGCTTATTGCCGTCGCCTTCGCGCTCGGACCCAGCAGCGCGCTCGCGCAGTTCGGCTCGATCTTCGGCGCGCCGCCGCGGCCGCCGGCCGGCGTGCCCAACGGCAGGCAACCGCCGGACGACTCCTATCCGCCGCTGGCGCCAGGCTATCCGCCGCAGCAGCAGGCCCCCGCGTATCCGCCGCCCGGCGGTGGACGAGTCCCACCGCCGGGCGCGGTGCAATCGCAGCCGCTGCCGCCGCCGCCCGGTGTCGCGCGCACCGACCCGGCTTCGCCGGGCCAACCACCCAGCGGCTCACCGCCGGGCCAGCGCCCGCCACCGCTGCGCGGCGCGGCGCAGCCGGTCGATACCTCACCGCAACCGGGCGATCAGATCATCCCGGAGCCGCCGACGCAGAAGATCGCCAATACCAGCGCGCTTTTTTCCGGCCTCGACAAGATCACCGGCCGCATCATCAATTTCGACGTCGCGATCGGCGAAACCGTGCAGTTCGGCGCCCTGCAGGTGACACCACGCGCCTGCTACACGCGCCCGCTCACCGAAACCGCCAACACGGATGCGTTCGTGGAGGTCGATGAGGTTACGCTGCAAGGCGAGGTCAAGCGCATCTTCACCGGCTGGATGTTCGCGGCGAGTCCCGGCCTGCATGGGGTCGAGCACGCGATCTACGACGTCTGGCTCACCAATTGTAAGGGTGCCACCCAAACCGTCACCGCGACACCCACGCCCGATCCGACACCGCCGCCACCGCCGACGCGCGCGCAGCAGACCCAGCAACAACGCGCCCAGCAACAACCTGCGCAACAGCAGCAGCCTACCCAGCCGCAACCGTCACAGCCGCGCCGGCCACCGACACCGCCGCGCTAGCCGCAGGCTGAGCCAGGCCTGGCCGCTCAAGTCCGCGAGCCTCCTTCGCGCGCGAACTGGGCCAGGACCTGCGCGCCCGACACCGGACCCTTGCCGAGCGCCAGGAAATCGCTTTCGCCGATCAGCGCGGCCTCCAAGAGCTTGTGATACTGTCGGCGCGGCAGCTCGACCGCGCCGAAATTCCGCAGGTGGTCGGTCACGAACTGGGTGTCGAGCATCCGGAACCCGCCGGCCTTGAGACGGGCCACCAGATGCACCAGCGCGACCTTGGAGGCGTCGCGGGAGCGGTGGAACATGCTCTCGCCGAAATAGGCCCGCCCCAGCGTCACTCCGTAGAGGCCGCCGACCAGGCGGCCGCCGTCATAGACCTCGATGCTGTGGCAATGGCGACGCTCGTAGAGCTTGCGATAGAGCGTGCGGATTCGGTCGTTGATCCAGGTGCGCGGTCGATCGGGCAGAGACTCGGCGCAGCCATCGATCACCCCGTCGAAATCGCGGTTGACGGTGACCGTGAAGCGGTCGGAGCGCACCGTGCGGGCGAGCCGCGTCGGCACATGAAAGCGATCGATTGGAATGATGCCGCGCTTTTCGGGCTCGATCCAATACAGCGCCGGATCATCCGCGCTCTCCGCCATCGGAAAGATGCCGCAGGCATAGGCTTTGAGCAGCACCTCCGGGGTGATCTCGATAAAGGCGGACTCGCGATTGGCCATGAGCCGAATTTTAGCAGGACTCGCCGGAAAATGGATCGATTTTTGGGAGCCGCGGCCGGCTCCGCCGCGCTGGTTTGGTCCGCCCTGGTAGGGGCAACGCCGGGCGTCACTTACGCGCACGCGGGTGGGTGCCCGGCCCGGCGATTCGCGCTATGTTGGTAGCAAGACGATTGGTCGCAAGGACCTGGAGCCGTCATGAAGCCGGGTGTGATCGCCCATCTGCGCCGTTACCGCCGTCCCGCCGTTATCGTCGGGGCCGGCCTGATCGCCGTGCAGGCCTTTCTGGCGGGCCTCGTGTTGGCGCAGGCGGAGCTCAGGCTGGCGCCGGATCTGGCCGGTGACGCCGGCTTTGCCGTCATCTGCCACGGCAATGGCGGCTCCAACTCTGATCCCGGGACCGCCCCGGAGCCGGCAAAAAGCCAGCATCCGTGCTGCCTGACCTGCGCGGCAGGAGCCGCCGCGCCGGCCGTGGCGCCCGAGCAACTGATCGTGCTGCGCGCGGATCGCCCGTGGCTGCTCACGCCGCGGTTCTTTTCCGCGGCCGCGATCCAGATCGCGCCGCGCGCCGTTCGGGCCGGACCCTCGCAGGCGCCTCCGCGCCAAGACTGAATGTGACGTATTCGATGTGGGCCAAGCCGCGGCCCGCGCGCATTCATTCCTGATCTCGGAGACGATCCATGTTTCGCACGACCCTTCTCGGCGCGGCCGCTCTCGGTGCCGCCGGTGCGCTCGCAAGCGCAACCATCGCGTTCGCCCACATCACGCTCGAAAATCAGCAGGCCGCCGTCGGCGCGTCCTATAAGGCCGTGCTGCGGGTTCCGCACGGCTGCGACGGATCCGCCACGGTGGCGATCCGGGTGCGCATTCCGGAAGGCTTCCTCGACGTGAAGCCGATGCCCAAGCCGGGCTGGAAGCTCGATGTCGTGCGCGGCAAGTATCCCAAACCGACGAGCGCGCGCGGCACCAGCGTCACCGAAGGCGTGACCGAGGTCGACTGGTCGGGCGGCAATCTGCCCGACGCCTATTACGACGAGTTCGTCCTCACCGGCTATGTCAGCGATGCGGCGCCCGCCGGCCAGACGATGTATTTTCCGGTGGTGCAGGACTGCGAGAAGGGCGTCAACCGGTGGATCGAGATTCCCGCGGCCGACGGCGCGCAGGCGCCGGAACCGGCCGAGCCGGCCGCCGCCCTCAAGCTGCAACCGAAGCCGAAGCCGTGAGGGGACACCGGCGCCGATCGCCGGCGCCCGCGTTGCGCGGCTGCAGGCTCGCGCTGCTGCTCGCTGTGCTGGCGTGCCTGGCGCCGGCGCCCGCGTGGGCGCATGCCTCGCTGATCGGATCGGAGCCGCCGGCGGGCGTCACGCTCGCGGACCCGCCCGCGACCCTGAGATTGGACTTCAACGAGCCGGTATCGCCGCTGGTCGTGCGTCTCGTCGGGCCAACCGGCGAGGCGGTCACGCCCGCCGTCACGGCGCAGAACAGCACGCTCACGATCGTGCCGCCGCGGCTTGGGCGCGGCACCTATACGCTGAGCTGGCGGGTGATCTCGGCCGACGGCCATCCGGTCGGCGGCGCGGTGCTGTTCTCCATCGGCGCCCCGAGCGCGGGGCCGGCGCTCGCCGGGCTCGACACGGACCCCGCCGTCAAGGTGGCGATCTGGGCGACGCGCCTCCTGATCTATCTCGGGCTCTTCGTCGGCATCGGGGGGGCGAGCTTCATTGCTTTGATCGCGCAGGCGCGGCCGCTGCCGGGACGCATGCAAGCATGGATCGCGGCCGCGATGGCGGGCGGCTTCGTGGCCTCGATCGTGTCGCTCAGCCTGCAGGGTCTCGACGGGCTGGCGCTGCGGCTCACGCAATTCTGGCGTCCCGATGTGTGGACGAGCGGGCTCGCCACCTCCTACGGCCGGACCGCGGTGGTCGCCGCGCTCGCAATGCTGCTGGGGCTCGTCTCGCTACGCGCCACGCGGCCGGCCCTGGTCGGGTTGTGCGCATCATGCGGGCTCGCGGGCACCGGCTTCGCGCTCGCCCTGAGCGGACATGCGGCGACGGCCGGGCTCGAGTCGCTCAGCCGGCCGGCGGTTTTCCTGCATGGCGTCTGCATCGCGTTCTGGGTCGGATCGCTGCTTCCGTTGGCGGCGATCGTGCGCGCCGGTGGGCGCCGCGACGGCGGCGACGCCGAGCTCGCCAGGTTCTCGCGCCTCATTCCCGTTCCGCTGGCGGTTCTCATCGCTAGCGGCAGCTATCTGGCCTGGCAGCAGCTCGATCGCCCCGATGCGTTGTGGACGACAAGCTACGGCATGGTTCTGGCCGCCAAGCTCGTGGCCGTGCTGGGCCTGCTCGGCTTGGCGGCGGCCAACCGCTATGTGCTGGTGCCGCGCCTCAAGGCGCGGGCGCCAGGCGCGGTGCGACCGCTCGCCGCCGCGATCGCGACCGAATCGGTGCTCGCGCTCGCGATCCTGGGGACGGTCGCGCTCTGGCGATTCACGCCGCCGCCGCGCGCCTTGATCGCGGCCGAGCCTACCTCGATCCATTTCCACGGCGGCAAGGCGATGGTGCAGATCGAGGTCGAGCCAGTGCGCGCGCGCGGTGCCGAAATGAGCATCGATGTTCTCGACCCGGCGTTCCATCCGTTGGCCGCCAAGGCGGTCACGATCTTCCTGTCCAATGCCAAGTCCGGGATCGAGCCGCTGCACCGCGATGCCGATCGCCTGACCGATTCGGGTTGGCGCATCGATGATCTGCGCATTCCGATCGCCGGCCGCTGGACGCTGCGGGTCGACGTCCTGATCAGCGATTTCGAGAAGGAAACCCTCGAGGACGACGTGCTGCTGCCGCGGGCGCCGTCGGGGGGCTCGTAGACGAAACCTCCCACTCACAGGGTGCGGGCAAGATATTCCTCGAGCCAGTGGATGTGATAATCGCCGTCGATGATCTCCTTCTCGCGCACCAGGGCCTGGAACAGCGGGACGGTGGTCTCGATGCCGTCGATGACGAATTCGTCGAGCGCGCGCTTGAGCCGCATCAACGCCTCGGCCCGGGTCTTGCCGTGCACGATCAGCTTGCCGACCAGCGAGTCATAGAACGGCGGGATCGTGTAGCCGTGATAAACGGCCGAATCGACGCGCACGCCGAGCCCGCCGGGCGGATGATAGTGCACGATCTTGCCGGGCGAGGGCCGGAACGTCGCCGGGTTCTCGGCATTGATGCGGCACTCGATGGCGTGGCCGTGAAACCGGATATCGCTTTGCTTGAAATCGAGCGCGTTGCCGGCGGCGATGCGGATCTGCTCCAGGATGAGATCGATGTCGGTGATCTCCTCGGTCACCGGATGCTCGACCTGAATGCGCGTGTTCATCTCGATGAAGGAGAAGGTGCCGTCCTCGTACAGGAACTCGACGGTGCCGACGCCGAGATATTCGAGCTCGCGCATGGCCTTGGCGACCGTCTCCCCGATCGCGTCGCCGGCCGCGGCATTGAGCGCCGGGGAGGGGCTTTCCTCCCAGATCTTCTGGTGGCGGCGCTGCAGCGAGCAGTCGCGCTCGCCCAGATGGATGGCGCGGCCGCGGCCGTCGCCCAGCACCTGGATCTCGATGTGGCGCGGTCGCGTGAGATATTTCTCGAGATAGACGGTGTCGTCCCCGAACGCCGCCCTCGATTCCGCGCGCGCGGTGGCGAGCGCCTGGGACAGCTCGTCGGCGGATGCAGCGACCTTCATGCCGCGCCCGCCGCCGCCCGCCGCCGCCTTGATCAGCACCGGAAAGCCGATGTCCCGGGCGATCGACAGCGCCTCCGGGTCGGAGGTCACGCCGCCCTCGGAGCCCGGCACTACCGGTATGCCCAGCCGCTTGGCGGTACGTTTGGCTTCGATCTTGTCACCCATCAGGCGGATATGGGCGGGCCGGGGGCCGATGAAATGGATGTTGTGCTCTTCGAGGATCTCCGCGAAGCGCGCGTTCTCCGAGAGAAAGCCGTAGCCCGGGTGGACCGCATCGGCGCCGGTGATCTCGCAGGCGGCCAAGAGCGCCGGAACGTTGAGATAGCTGTCGCGGGCGGCGGGCGGGCCGATGCACACGCTCTCATCGGCAAGGCGCACATGCATGGCATCGGCATCGGCGGTCGAATGCACCGCGACGGTCGCGATGCCGAGCTCCTTGCACGCGCGCAGCACGCGCAATGCGATCTCGCCGCGATTGGCTATGAGAATTTTGTCGAACATGGGATTCCGGAGTAGCGAATGGCGAATAGGGAATAGCGAATAGGGTGGGTGTCCTCACTACTCGTTATTCGCCATTCGCTATTCGCCCGTTCACCGCTCACTCCACGATCATCAGCGGCTCGCCGAACTCCACCGGCTGGCCGTCCTCGATCAGAATTTGCGTCACTGTTCCGGCCCGCGGCGCCGGAATCTGGTTCATGGTCTTCATCGCCTCGACGATCAGCAGCGTCTCGCCGGCGCGGACCCGGCTGCCGATCTCGACATAGGCGCGCGCGCCCGGCTCCGCTGCCAGATAGGCGGTGCCGACCATGGGCGAGGTGACCAGACCCGGATTGCCGGTGTGGTCGACCGGACCCGCTTCGACTTCGGCGCGCGCCCCGGATAGCACCGCTGCGGCGGCCGCCGGAGCGGCAGCCCGTTTGGCGCGGCGCGCGACCCGCACGCGCTCGCCGTTGCGCTCGAACTCGATCTCGGTGAGGCCGGTCTCCTCCAGCAGCTTGGCGAGCTCGCGGATGAGGTCGTGATCGACCGCGGACTCGCGCTTTGCCATGTCGCTGCTCCGGTCCGGCTTGGTGGATGCCGGCCGGGACGGGCCTTTGGCGGGTTTCTTGCCCTGCTCGTCGGGCTTGTCACGCTCGTCGGGTGTGCCCGCCATGGTTCAGGCCTTGAGCTCGGCTGTGATCAGCGCGGCCAGCCCATCGATCGCGAGCGCATAGCCCTCGATGCCGAAGCCGCACAGCGAGGCCTTGGCCACCGGTGCGATGTGGGAGTGGTGGCGAAAGGGCTCGCGCGCGAAGATGTTGCTGATATGGACCTCGATCACCGGAACCTTCACGGCCGCGACGGCGTCGCGGATCGAAACCGAGGTGTGGGTGTAACCTCCAGCATTGAGCACGACGCCGGCTGCCTTCTTGGCCGCGGCTTCATGGATCCAGTCGACCAGATCGCCTTCGTGATTCGACTGCCTGAATTCGATGCCGAGCTTGTGCCGCGTGGCGCAGTCCCGACACAGCTGCTCCACGTCCTTGAGCGTGGCGGGGCCATAGGTCTGCGGTTCCCGCGTGCCCAGCAGGTTGAGATTTGGACCGTTGAGAACGTAGACGGATTTCGCCATCGACGAGCCGCCCTGCAAGGTGACGTGGTGTGCGGCCTAAAGGTGCCGTGCAGCCTTATAGGGGCCTGATCCACAAAGGTGAAGTCGGAAAGGCGGATAGGGGCCGGGCCACGGCGAAGCGTGGCCAGAGCGGGCAAGAAGCCTGGGCCGGAACGCGCGCGCCCCTCAGGCGGCCGTCAGCAGGTTTCCTTGCCGCAGCGCGCGGTATTGACCTTGCCCTTGAGGGCCGGCAGGCCGACCGCGCCAACGACGACCTCCCCCGGGAAGACGTAGCTCGGGGTGCCGTTGAGGCCGAGCCCCTCGGCGAGCTTGAGGTTCTCCTCCAGGGTCTGCTTCACCTCGTCGCTCTGCAGGTCCTTGTCGATCCGGGCCATATCGAATCCGGCATCCTTGGCGGCGGCGAGCGCGTGCGCCTTGTCGGCCGGTCCGCGGCCGCCCAGCAGCTTGGTATGGAAATCGAGATATTTCTTGCCGGTCTTGTCCTGCATGCGCACCGCCACAGCGACCTGCGCGGCCTGCACCGAGCCTTCCCCGAGCACCGGGAATTCCTTGAGCACGATCCTGAGCTTGGGATCGTTCTTCAGGAGATCGAGCATGTCGGACATGGCGCGTTTGCAGAAGGCGCAGTTGTAGTCGAAGAACTCGACCAGAGTGACGTCGCCCTGCGGATTGCCGAGATTGACCTGCCGCGGCGAGCTGAAGATGGCGGTCGCATTGTCCTTGATGACGGCGAGATGCTTTTCCGCATCCTCGGCGGTCTGGCGCTTCTCCAGCTCCGCCATCGCGTCCTGCAGCACTTCGGGATGGCTCAGCAGATACTCGCGCACGATCTTCTCGATCTCGGTGCGCTGGTCGGGCGCGAAGGTCTGCGCGCGAGCGGGCGCCGGTGCGGAGGCCGCAAGAGCAATCGCCAGCGGAAGAGCCGCGAGCGGCACCAGATTGAGCTTCATCTTCATATCCTCTTCGAGATCGATGCTACGGCGGATCCTTCGGATGCACCACCACGGTCGTGCTCGCCGTACCCTTGCGGTCACGGTTCGAGATGTCGTCGGCCCTGACCCAGCCGGGCGAGCCGACCGGGAAGCGGTCCTTGGCGCGCGCAGCCAGCATGCGCGCCGCCTTTAGGTCGCCGCGATCGAGCGCCGATTGCGCGGAAGCGAGATCCGCATGGGCGAGGTCGCCCTTGCGGCCATACGCCATGGCGAGCTGGTTGTAAGCCTCGGGCGAATCCGGCTCGCGGGTGAGCGAGGATTCGAGAACCGAGATTGCCTCCGTGAGATGCGCGGGATCGTTGCTCTCCACCAGCGCCTGTCCGAGCATGACCTGGATCAGGGCCGGATTGGGCGCCAGTTGCACGGCGCGGCGCAGCGGCGCGATCGCCTCAGTGGGCTTGCCGCCCTCCAGGAGCGTCTGACCCTTGAGCTCCTGGAAATACGGATTTTGCGGTTGCGCCTCGATCAGCCCGTCGATTTGCGCCATGGCGGCGCGCGGATCGGAAAAGCGGGACGTCGCGATGGCGCGGGCATAGCGCGCCGGCAGGCTCTGGTCGCTTGCCGGATACCGGTTCGCGGAGACGCCGGAGCGATCCATGTAGCCGTACAGCTTGGCCCGCATCATGTCGTGGCGGAACTGCAGCTCGGGGGAGTCCTTCTTGTCCCAATAGGGACTGGTCTTGACCAGCTCCTCGAGCGCGGCGACGCGCTCCTTGGGCATCGGATGGGTCTGCAAATAGGGATCGATGTAGTGCGCCTGGTACAAGAGCTCGTCGCTCAGGCGCTTGAAGGTGTCGTACATGCCCTTGGGGGATTGACCGGTCGCGGTGAGGAACTTCACCCCGGCCCGGTCGGCCTGCTCCTCCTGGGTGCGGATGTAGGCCAGCATGGTGCTCTGGATGAGGCCCTGCGGCATGGTCAAGGCCGCCATGCCGACGTCGCCGCCGCCGCCGCCGCTGCGCGCGCCCGCCACCATGGCGCCGATGCCCAGCAGCATGGCGACCAGCGATTCGGTCGAGGCGTTGGCCATTTGCTCGCGCATGCGTGCCAGATGACCGCCGGCGATGTGGCCGCTCTCGTGCGCCAGCACGCCGATCACCTCGTTCGGCGTCTTCGCCTGCATGAGGGCGCCGGAATTGATGAAGATGCGGTGGCCATCGGCCACGAAGGCGTTGAACGAGGGATCGTTGATGATGACGACGCGGACATTCTGCTGCGCGAGACCGGCGGCCTTGAGAATCGGCTGGGTATATTCGCGCAGCAGTTGCTCGATCTCCGCGTCGCGGATGATCGGCGGCCCGCCGCCGCGTTCCTGCGCGCCGGCCGGAATGCCGCCCGCTGTCAAGGCGGCCGCGACCAGCACCGCCATGCACCGCACCGCTGGCTTCCACAGCCGCGCCCTGATAGGTCGTTGGTTTCCGGTCATGTCGGCTCAGCTTTGCACCCTGAGGTTTGCGCCCTCAAGGTTGGGGTCCCAAAGTTTGCGTCGCACGGTCGGTGTCCCAAGATACTTCAAGAGGTACTTCAAGACCCGCGTGGCGTCCCGATTCAGGCGTCCCAGGCTTATCCCGGAGCCCCGTGCAACGTAGTAGCGTGCCGGAATAGGGTCAACGCGGTCGCGTTCACGTCTAATTGCAGCGAGGCGCCAGAAAGTCCGCATAAATGCGGCGGCAGCGGGGCAGTGACCCGGCCGGTTTGAGCGGAGGGCTCGAGATGATGCTGGAACGGGCAAAACGGCTGGTCGCGCCTTCGGGTCGCAGCGCCGTGCCGCCGTTCATGGTGATGGACGTCATGGCGGCGTCGGCTCGCATCGAGGCGTCCGGCGGCCATGTGGTGCATATGGAGGTCGGGCAGCCGGCGGCGTCGGCTCCGGCGAGCGCGATCGCGGCGGCGCGTGCGGCGTTGGCGGGACGGCTCGACTATACGCAGGCGCTCGGCATGCCGTCGCTGCGCGCCCGCGTTGCGCGCCACTATGCCGAGCACTATGCCCTGGAGATCGATCCCGGGCGCATCGTGGTCACCACCGGCTCGTCGGCCGGATTCGTCATGGCGTTTCTGGCGCTGTTCGATCCGGGCGATCGTGTCGCCGTCGCGGTGCCGGGCTATCCGCCGTATCGGCATATTCTCACGGCGCTCGGCTGCGAGCCGGTCCTGATCGAGACGACGCAAGCCTCGCGTTGGGCGATCACGCCCGACATGCTGATCGCGGCCCACCGCCGGACGCCGCTCAAAGGCGTGCTGGTCGCCAGTCCCGCCAACCCGACCGGCACCATGATGACGGCCGCGGCGATCGGGGATTTGCTGGCGGCCGCGCAAAGCGAGGGCATCCGCTTCATCTCCGATGAGATCTATCATGGCCTCGATTATGCCTTTGCGGCCGAGACCGCCGCGCGGCTGTCGGATGACGTCGTGGTCATCAACTCGTTCTCCAAGTATTTCTGCATGACCGGCTGGCGGGTGGGCTGGATGGTGATGCCGCCGGCGCTGGTGCGACCGATCGACCGGCTGCAGGGCAATCTCGCCATATCGGTGCCGGCGCTTTCGCAGATCGCCGCGCAGGCGGCCTTCGACGGCCGCGCCGAGGCGCAAGCCGTCAAGCGCATCTATGAAGCCAACCGGCTGGTGCTGCTCGACGGCCTGCCGAGGGCCGGGCTCGACCGGATGTTGCCGGTGGACGGTGCCTTCTACCTCTATGCCGACGTATCGCGCTTTTGCGCCGACAGCTTCGCGTTCGCCAAGCAGATGCTGGAGGAGGCGCATGTGGCGGCGACGCCGGGCATCGATTTCGATCCGCTCAACGGCAGCCGCTTCGTGCGCTTCTGCTACGCCGGATCGACCGCCGACATGTACGAGGCGGTGGCGCGGATCAGCAAATGGCTGGCGGAAAGGACCGGATGATCCCGCCGATGCTCAGAACTCGACATCGAGCTCCTCGAGCTCGTCCGGCTCGGCTTTGGCGGCGGCCACCCATTCCTGCATGGCCGGCATCGCCATGATGGTGGCGCAAAACGCGGTGCAGTCGGGTTCGAGAGCCACATCGTAGGTGGTGAAACGCGTCACCACCGGGGCGAACATGGCATCCGCCATGCATGGCCGGTTGCCGAACAGATAGGGGCCCCCGGAGCCGGACAGGCATTGCCGCCAGATGGCGATGATGCGCTCGATGTCGGCGCGGGCGCCAGCCCAGACCTTGAACCCCGGATAATGGGCCTTGATGTTCATCGGCAGCGCGGAGCGCAGATTGCTGAAGCCGGAATGCATCTCCCCGCAGATCGATCGGCACAGCGCGCGTTCGGGCCGCGTCTGCGGCACCAGGCCGGCGTCCGGCTTCAGCTCGTCGAGGTATTCGGCGATGGCCAGGGTATCCCAGACCTTGACCCCGGCATGGGTCAGGCGCGGCACCAGGAAGGATGGCGAGAGCAGCAGAAGCTCGGCGCGCACCGAGGGGTCGTCGCTTCGGCTCTGCTCCTCTTGGAAATCGAGGCCGGCTAATTTGCATAGGAGCCAGCCACGCAGCGACCATGAGCCGTAATTCTTGCTGGCAATCGTAAGTGTGGCTTCCGCCATGATCTTGGTCCCCCTGTCCGAGCCGGCGCGCGCGCCGAAAGGCGCTGGTTTTGCTTTGCTGACGCAGTCCTCGAACCCACGGCCAGAGCGCGGCCGTAGGGTTGCGCGCCCCCGGCAAGGGTCGGCATCCCCAACTCCATGATAAATACCTCGCAGTGCAGCAAGAAATCCACTAGCTTTTATTTTGCCGGGTTGAGCTTCGAAGGGGCAGGGGGTCGTTGCCGTGCGCAGCGACGAAAATAACGTAATGCTCTACCAGGCATACCAGGCGCAGTCGGACGTCTTGGCTCCGGTTCGCATGCTGGCGGCGTCCGCCCTCAAGGCGATCGGCCAGCCGCTATCCGACATCACCGGCGCCGGGCATTTGCGCAATCTCACGGCCGCTTACGAGCTGATCGCACGCTCCGGCCTCACCCATGAGCGGCCGCCGTTCGGCATCGACCAGGTCAAGGTCGGCAACCGGGACGTGCAGGTGCGCGAGGAGCTCGCCGAGGTCACTCCCTTCGGCACGCTCCTGCACTTCAAGAAGGACATCGAGCAGGCGCAGCCGCCGGTCTTGCTGGTCGCCCCGCTTTCGGGCCATTTCGCCACGCTCCTGCGTGGCACCGTGCGCACCCTGCTGCCGGAGCACGACGTCTACATCACGGATTGGCACAATGTGCGCGACGTCGCGCCGCGCGAGGGCCAATTCGGCTTCGACGATTACGTCGCGCACCTGATCCATTTTCTCGAGGTGATCGGCCCCGGCGCCCATGTGGTCGCGGTCTGCCAGCCGTGCGTCGCCGCGCTGATCGCGGTCGCCGTGATGGCACAGGCCGGCAACGCGGCGCAGCCGCGCAGCATGACCTTGATGGCCGGACCGATCGATCCGCGCGTCAACCCGACCAAGGTCAACAAGCTGGCAGAGAGCAAGCCGATCGAATGGTTCGAGAAGAACCTGATCGCGACGGTGCCGCTGCGCTACCCCGGCGCGTTCCGGCGCGTCTATCCCGGTTTCGTGCAGTTGGCCGCGTTCATGAGCATGAACATCGACCGCCATTTGAAGGCCCACCGCGATCTCTACGACAACCTGGTCAAGGGCGAGATCGAGAAGGCGGCGGTGACCAAGAAATTCTACGACGAATATTTCGCGGTGCTCGACCTGACAGCGGAGTTCTACCTGGAGACCGTCCGCCTCGTGTTCCAGGACTTCGCGCTGGCGCGCGGCGTGATCGATTTCCGTGGGAACCGGGTCGATCCGCGCGCGATCCGCCGCACCATGCTGTTCACGG
>DASZKX010000322.1:0-10040 GCA_035552735.1 Xanthobacteraceae bacterium | reverse complement strand
CGCTTAGCCCGCCAACGGGTCCGGCCTTCGGCCGGCCCGATGATAAACTCCGACGGGCGTAAACGCCCTTATGAGCTCCGTGCTGCGCCGCGCCCGGGACACCGGCCTCAGCTCTGCGGCGTCTCCATGGCGCTTTTGCGGACCAGCGCCGCGCTCTCGGGCGCGACCATGAACTTGATGAAGGCTTTGGCGACCTCGGGCTCCTTGCTGACCGTCAGCAGGCCGACGGCGAAGCGGCCGTATTCCATCAGCTCCTTCGGCAGCGGTCCGAGGTAGACGGTCCCGGCAAACGGCTGGATGACGTTGGTCTGCTGGATGCCGATCTCGACCGTACCGTCCGCCACGGCGGCCGCCACTGGACGGCCCCCGATGATCTTCACCTTGCCCTTCACCTGATCGTAGATGCCGAGCTTCTGAAACAGTTTGGTGTTGAACGGCCCGGTGCCCGCATTGGTATGCCCGATCGACGCCGAATTGAGCATGGCCTGCTTGAAGGCCTCGGGCGTGCTGATGTCGCGCTTGATCGAGCCTTCCTTCACCGCGACGCCGTTGCCGGCTCGCGCGAACTCCACGAAGCTGGCGGGTGCGACCTTCCCGCGCATCACCAGACCGTCGAACTGATCGATCGTGTTGGTGACCAGATCGGCGGGCGCGTTGGCGTTGATCTTCTCGTTGAGCGCGTTGCCGGCCTCAAAGCTGACGATGACCTTGTTGCCGGTCGCTTGCTCGAATCCGGCCGCGAGGTCACGCACCGCCGACAGGGCGCCCTGGTTGGCCAGAACCGTGATCTCGGCCGCCAGCGCCGGGGCCGCACAGCTCAGCACGCCCGCCGTCGCCGCCACCGCGACCTTCGTCCAAATCTCCATCCCCGACCTCAACCCCATGGCAACCTCCCTGTTTTTTCGGCTATTGCACACGAGCTTACACGATCCCGCCGTCCGTCGACCAGCGGGTCGCTTCAAGCGATCAGCTCTCGCATGATGCCATAGAGCGCGGATTGCGCCTCGAAGCCGATGCCCGGGCGCTCCGGCAGCGCGATGGCGCCATTGATCGGCCAGGCATCGTCCGCGAAGCCCCCGAACGCACCAAACACGCCCGGGTAGGATTCCGCACCGCCGAGGCCGAAACCGCCGGCGATGTGCAGCGACATCTGGTTGCCGCCATGCGGGAACAGCGAGGCGCGTTTCCAGCCGCGGGCTTCGAGCATGGCGACCGTGCCGGCATAGTGCACGATGCCGTAGGACTGTGGCGGATCGACCTGGATGATGTCGCGATCGGGACGCAAGCCGCCGAAGCGCGCCAGGTTCTCGACGTCGGGGGTGGAGAACAGATTCTCGCCGCTCGCCAGCGGCGCCGCATAGCGGCCGGCGATCTCGGCCAACAGCGCAAAGTCGAGCGGATCGCAGGGCTCCTCGAACCAGCGCAGCCCATAGGGGGCGAGCGCCTGCGCGTATGCGAGCGCGGCCTCGCGTCCGAATTTGCAATTGGCGTCGACCGCGAGGCGCGTGCCGGCCCCGACCACTTCGAGCACCGCCTCCAGGCGGCGCAGATCCTCGGCGAGCGGCAGTCCACCGACTTTCATCTTCACCAGCGCGTAGCCGGCATCGAGATGGCGGCGCATCTCGTCCTGCAGATCCGCGATGGTGCGGCCCGGCTGGTACCAGCCGCCGCCCACATAGCAGAACACCTCGCGTGCGATGCGGCCGCCGTTGTAGCGCTCGGCCAGCACCCGATGGAGCGGCTTGCCCGCGATCTTGGCAATGGCGTCCCAGAGCGCGACCTCGATGGTCCCGATGGCGATCGAGCGCTCGCTATGGCCGCCGGATTTCTCCCGCTGCAGCATGCAGGCCAGCACCCGGGCGGGATCGAAATTGTCGCGCTCAGGGTCGATGAGAATGTCGGGATCGGCGGCCAGGATGCGCGGGATGAAGCGTGCCCGCATCTGCGCCCCGCAGGCATAGCGGCCGGTGGAGTTGAAGGCAAAGCCGGCGACCGGGGCGCCTTCACGCACCACGTCGGTGATGACGGCGACCACCGAGGTGGTCATCTCGGAAAAATCAAAGCCCGAATTCGCCAGCGACGAGCGCAGGGGGATGGATTTCTCGCGGATGTCGAGGATGCGCATCGAGCGGCCTGGACCGATCACTCGATCTTCGGAATCTTCGCGTCGCGAATGACCTTGCCCCAGAGCGCGACCTGCGCCTTGATCTCGACCCCGAATGCCTCCGGGCTGTTGGCGACCGGCGTGAAGCCGATGGCCGCCAGACGCTCCTTCACATCCGGCAGCTCCATCATGCGGGCGATCTCGCGGTAGAGCGTGTCGATGATCGGCTCGGGGGTTCCGGCCGGCGCCAGCACGCAGGCGATGAACTCGGTCACCTGGTTGGGCACGCCGGCCTCCGCCAGGGTCGGCACGTCGGGGAATTCCGGATAGCGCTTGGCGCTCGTCACCGCCAGCGCGCGCAGCCGTCCGTCCTTGATGTTCGCCGCCGCCGACGGCAGCGCCGAAAACATGATCGGCGTGTGGCCCCCGATCGTGGAGAGCACGGCCGGCGCCGCGCCGTTGAACGGTACATGGATGAGATCGAGCCCGAGCGAGAGGCGGAACAATTCGCCGGCAAGCTGTCCGGTCGTGCCGGTGCCGGGCGAGGCATAGCTGAACTTGCCGGGATTGGCCTTCACCAAGGCGATGAGCTCCGCCACGCTGCGGACCGGCAGATCAGGATTGACCGTCAGCACGTGCGGCGAGGCCGCCGCCAGCGTGACGGGCGCAAAATCGCGCAGCGTATCGTAAGGCAGGTTGGCATAGAGGCTCGGATTGACCACCACCGCGCTGGTGGGGCTGAGCAGCGTGTAGCCGTCCGGCGCCGCCTTCGCCACCATGCCGACCGCCACATTGCCGGCGCCGGACGGGATATTCTCGACGTAGAACTGCTGCCCCAGCCGCTCGCTCAGCTTCTGCGCCACGATGCGCCCGATCACGTCGCTCGGCCCGCCCGCCGCCGCCGACACGATCACCCGTACCGGCCGCGTCGGATAGGCCTGGCCCCAGGCGCTCGATGACGCAGCAATCGCCGCGACGCCGACCAACAACCACAATAAACGGATGCGTTGCATGCCGCCCCTCCCGAACTGGATGCGGCGAGTATACGCCGCAGCCAGGATTTGGCGCGGCCATTCGATCGGAGCTGTACGATGGGTAGAGTTCATAAGGGCGTTTACGCCCATCTTCGCGGGCCATGCGAAACCCATCAAATGCCCACGGTGGGTATCGCAAGAGCTCCGCCAATCCTACTGACAAGCGTTGTTACTACGCCAGCAGCCCCATCATCGGCTTCACGGCGCCGCTGTCGGGAAAAACCTTGGCGGACAGCGCGGCCTCGTCCACGCGCAGGTGCCCGTGCAACAGGCCCTTCACCACGGCGCGCAAGTCGGTGGTCGGCTTGAGGTCGCGGCCGTCCTGCAGCTGCGCCAGCTTGAGGCCGGGCCAATCCGCGATGACGCGGCCACCTTTGAGCGCGCCGCCCGCCAGGAACGCGACCGTGGCGGTGCCGTGATCGGTGCCCTCGGTGCCATTAATGCGGGCGGTACGGCCGAACTCGGTGACCACCACCACGACGGTGTCGCGCCAGGCCGGCCCCATATTGCTCTCGATTGCGGCGAGCGCGCCGTCGAGCGCGCCGAGCAGGGCGGCAAGCCGTCCGTTGAGCGCGCCTTCATCCGCATGGGTGTCCCAGCCGTCGAAAGCGAGCGCCCCGATACGCGGCCCGTCGGGTTGCGCCAGGAACTTCGCCGCCATGCCGGCCGATTGGGCGAAATAGGCGCGCACCTGCGCGGCCGGGCCGGGCGCGACCGCGCCGGGCTGCGGCTTCTGGTCGGATTTGGCCGGGCCTCCGGCCCCCGCGATCGCCGCCAGGCCCATGCGCTCCTCAAGCGCCCGCGCGAGCGCCGGGTCGGTGTGGCGATAGAGATCGAGGAGCCGCATCATGGTGTCGTCGTTGGCGGGCGGCAGCCGCGGCGGCGTCCAGGACAAGACCGGGGCGGGGCCGCGCACCACCAGCGGGGTCAGGGGTCCGACCGCGAAAGCGTCGCGGCTGGCCGCGCCGGCGCGACCGTCGGGCGCGAGCGCGGTCAGGGCGCGGTTGAGCCAGCCGGTTTCCGAGGCCCCCGGCCGCAGCACGCCGCTCTCGAGCACGTCCTGGCCGTCGAAATGGGATCGCTCCCGGTAGGGGGTGGCGGCCGCATGCACGATGGTGGCGGCGCCGGACTTGTAGAGGCGGTGCAGATTCGGCATCGCCGGGTTGAGGGCGAAGAAGGAATCGAGCGGCAGGCCCGCAGTCGCGCCCGTGAGCGCGAGGGCCTTGTCGCCGCGCAAGGAGGTCCAGTCGGGATCGCCCACCGGCGCCACCGCGGCCAGCCCGTCGAGCGCCCCGCGCAGCACGATGGTCAGGAGCCGCGGATCGCGGCCTTCGGCACGCGCGATCTTGGGCGCGAATGCCCAAGCGAACAGCGTTCCGGAGGCAAGCATGAGCTCGCGCCGGCTCGGTGCATGAAGATTCGGGATACGACGGTTCGAGAGGCGAAGATCGAGGGTCATGGTCTCACCTGCGCTGGAATTCGGGCGCCATGAACAGGAGCGCCAATGCCTGCGGCCGGCTTTCGGCGCGATTGATGGTCTGGCGGGTCTCGGCCGAGGCGAGCGGCCCGAGCGCCACTTCGAGCGCCGCCTTCGGCTCGATCTGGTTGCCGAGCCGGCGCGCCGCCTGGGTGGCGATATCGAGCCGTTGCGCCATGCCGTCGATCCAGGCTTCGTCCTTGTCGGCAAAGCCGTTGGGCGCCGGCGGACGCCACAGCGGCTCGCCCAGCAGGTTCTGCGCCTGCAGGATCGGCCGCACGTCGGGCATGTCGCTGTTGGTCGCGCGCAGCATGCCGATCATCCATTCGCCCGGGCGCTTGAGCTTGCGCGGCGAGGTCCAGCTTTCGGGCGCCGCCACCAGCGCTTTGGCCATCTCCTTGAGATCGCCTTGGGTGTCGAGAAACCGCTTGGACAGCTTGTCGACCAGTGCAAGCGGCGGATCGTCGGCCACGAAATGGCGCGCCAGCTTGGTGGCAACGTGCCGGGCGGTCGCCGGGTGGCGGGCCAGCGCCTGCAGCACCGCGCGGCCCTGCTCGAAGCCCGCATCCGGATAGTCCCGGCCGATCACCTTCTCGGCGGCCGGCTCGTGCATGCGCGGATTGAAGGTGAACTCTCCGGCATGGGGCAGCTCGGGACGCGGCGGCACGATGGTCCAGCCGGTGATGACGTCGGCGAACCGCGTCACGTCGGCCTGGCTGTAGACGGTCCGCACGCCGAGCGTATGCAGCTCGAGGATCTCGCGGGCGAGGTTCTCGTTGAGACCCTTGCCGCCGGTGCGGCCGGCGGGCGAATCGGGCCCGATCGAGCGCGCATTGTCGAGATAGAGCAGCATCGCCGGATGGGTCTCGACCGCGAGCAGTATGTCGCCGAAATGGCCCAGCACGTGCGGCCGGATCGCCTCCCGCTCATAGGCCCCGGCGAGCGCGGCAACGACGCCACCCTTGCTGGCCGAGATGCAGAAATGGTTCGACCAGAACCAGACCAGCCGCTCCGCGAAGCCGATGTCGGCGGTCGTCGCGGCGGTGAGCCGGGCCTTGGCCTCCTCGAGCAGAATTTCCTGGGGAATGGCGGGCTTAGGATCGCGCGCGGCGGGTGCCGGTGCCGACGCCATCATGTCGGAGCCGGGCTGCATGTCGGCGCCCGCTTTGGTATTGCGCGCCGCCTGCTGGGCGGCCTGCTGATCGGCGTCGCGCTGGATGTGCTCGGCCAGCCGCGCCGCCTTGCGGACCTGGCGGAAATCGCGGGCGGCCTGCGCGGCCTCCGCGCCGGTCAGCAAATCGGGATTGTCGATCGTGCCGGCGCCCGGGCGGTCGAGATCCGCCAGCAAGGCGCCACGGGGATCGGATGCGATCTTGGCGATCGCCTCGGCGCGCGGGCCGAAGCCGAATCGATGCAGCGCAAGCGCCGCTTCTGTTTGGGGATCAAGAGACATGTGGTTCAGGCACCATGTGGCTCAAGCCTCTTGTGGATCGAGCGAATTGGGAACGACGATCCTCGCTCAGGTCTGGTCAACGAACAGCTCAACTCGAACAGCTCGACTCGAACAGCGCCCGTAGCCGGCAGCTTTCGCTAAAGTCATGTCGACAGTGAGGCATCAACATTTCATTTTGGTAAGGAGACCGTGAACAAATTGACAGTTTGGCATCTCGTTTTCGCGCGCCGCTTCAGCAACAAGAATCGTGAGAAATCTTGCAAGAAGGCTTGAAACACCAACGTCGTCCGTCACTTGTGTTTCGATCGCTGCGAATCATTCGTCCCGACACACGCAACGTCGGTCGGCGCAACGCGTTGCATCGCACCAAAGCGGTGTGACGGCCATCACATCTGCTGCGGCGAAACGGTGGCGGCGTCACGACCGTGTAACACTGGCCGGATAGAGGTGGCCTCGCCTGACACGCCGTTATTGCGTACCGTTTGTATCAAGTTGCGTTTGGGCGTTTGTGACCTTGGCGGTTCCAGCTTTCGCTTTGCCCCGAGCTGGAACCGCTTTTTTCTGCGAGAATAATCAGCGGAATTTTTTGTCGGTCCAGGATCGTTCACGACTTCGAGGGCGGGCGCGTTCAGATCGCGTGAATCGATTCACGGACGCACCCATCGGGCAGCCGCGCGACCGTCTTTGCTTTGGCGACCGATGCCGGCACCGCGACACCTCTGCACGGGCGCGATATTTTTTGCCGCGGACGGAGCCCCGTGGCGGACGGCATGCTATTCTGCGCCGAGCGGGTGGCTAACCGGCCGGGCCACCCGATCCCCGGTGTGTGGATGACCGCTGATCGATACGCGGAGTCCGGCCCCGGTTTTGCTTCAATTTGCTGTTCATCAGTGGCTCAAATTCCTGGAGAAAGAGATGCGCATTCACCGTTTTGGCTTGACCGCCCTCGCCGCCGCCTTCGTGACCGCTGGCGCGCTCACCGCGACACCCCTGCTGGCGCAACAACCCACGCCGGGCCAGCAGGCCCCGGCGGCTTCGCCGCCCAAGCCCTACAAGCCGGTCACAATCAAGCTGCCGGTCCCGGTGGCCGATCCGGCCTTCGTGGCGTTCCGCAAGCAGGTCGGAGACATTGCGCAGAAGAAGGACCGCGCCGCGCTGGCCAAGCTGGTGGCGCAGAGCTTCTTCTTCGTGAACGGCGAGAAGGATGCGGCCGACAAGAAGAAGCCCGGCATCGAAAATCTCGCCAAGGCGCTTAGCCTGGACGGCAAAGATTCGGCTGCCGGCTGGGCCACGCTGGGCGAATACGCCAAGGAGCCCACCGCCGAGGCCGACGAGGAGCACAAGGGCGTGCTCTGCGCCCCGGCCGATCCGGCCTTCGACGAGAACGCCGCCGAGGCGCTCGCCAAGGAGACCCAGACCGATCCGGGCGAATGGGGGTATCCGGTCAAGGACGGCGTCGAGGTACGCGCGGCCGGCAAGCCGGACTCTGCGGTCACCGACAAGCTCGGCCTCTATCTGGTGCGGGTCTATCCGGACGAGTCCCCGGCCGCCGCCGTGCAGGGACCGGACTTCATCCGCGTCGTGCTGCCGTCCGGCAAGACCGGCTACGTGGCCGGCGACCAGCTGCTGTCGCTCGGCAACGAGCAGCTGTGCTACGTCAAGGACGGCGCCAACTGGAGGATCGCGGGCTTCATCAGCGGCCAGTAAGAGAGTCCTGCTGGACCGTCCTCGCAGAGCTTCAGAGTCCGTCCTTTTCCCCAGAGGGGAGAAGGCGGGATGAGGGGGCTCTGGCCGCGCGATACGGAACGATCGTAACCCCCTCTCCCCATGCGAAATCGGGTACCCGATTTCGCCACCAATAGTGCGTAAGTCGAGCAAGCTCGACTTGCGATGGCGAGGGAGTGAACCGCCGTGCTCACCCAACCATGGACAGCATTTTCCCGGCTCGCGGGCTTGACCCGCGAGCCGATCCTCTTTGAATGAGCGCCACGCATTGCGATCAATAGGTGCCCGGAGCCGAACATGATCATCGAGAACGAGAACGACGTCACCAAGGCGGTGCTGGCCGAGCTGCAACGCGCCCCCGATGCCAGGTTCAAGGAGATCATGGCGGCGTTCGTGCGCCACCTGCATGCCTTCACCCGCGAGGTGAAGCTGACCGAGGCCGAGTTCCAGGCCGCGATCGGCTATGTCATCGGGCTCGGCAAGCACACCAACGAGACCCACAACGAGGCCGTGCTGATGTCGGGCTCGCTCGGCCTCTCGACACTCATCTGCCTCCTCAACAACGGCGATGACGGACAGACCGAGACCTCCGCCAACCTGCTCGGACCGTTCTGGCGCATGCACTCGCCCGCCACCCCCAACGGCGGCTCGATCGTGCGCTCGCCCACGCCCGGGCCCGCCATGTTCGTCAATGCCTGGTTCCGCGACCGCAACCGCCAGCCGGTCGTGGGCGCCGAGGTCGACATCTGGCATTCCTCGCCCGAAGGCTTCTACGAGAACCAGGACCCGGCGCAGGCGGACATGAACCTGCGCGGCAAGTTCTTGACCGACCAGGACGGCCATATCGCGTTCCGCAGCGTGAAGCCGGCCGGCTATCCGATCCCGATCGACGGCCCGGTCGGCGAGATGTTGCGCGCGCTGCGCCGTCACAACATGCGGCCCGCGCATCTGCATTTCCTCGCCGTCAAGGACGGCTTCAAGACACTGGTCTCGCAGGTCTACGTCAATGACGACAAGTTCCTCGAGACCGACGTCCAGTTCGGCGTCACCCGCCACCTCATCGGCAATTACGTCAGGCACGAGAACGAGCCGGCACCGGCGCCCGACGTCACCGGCCCGTGGTACGCGCTCGATTATACCTTCGTGATGGAGCCCGGCAGCGCCAAGCTGCCGCGCCCGCCGATCACCGGCAAAGCCAGCGGCGAGCGCCCGAAGATCCCGCATCTGGCGGCAACGTGAGGGATCGATATCGCTGAAATTGTTCTCGCACGTGCGGGCTCCTTCTCCCCGCAAGCGGGGAGAAGGTCGGGATGAGGGGGCCTTTCCGCGAGTCTGAGCCTGTTGAAGCGCCCCCTCACCACGCCGATTTTTGGTTTTCCTGATTGCCGTGTCGCCCTCTCCCCGCACGAAGTCGGGCTTGCCCGACTTCGCCATGAATGGTGGCCGAAGTCGGATATATCCGACTTCGGCTCGGGGCGAGGAACGCAGCAACTCGCGCGCCTACTCGCGTTGAAAGCTCCAGAGCTGGTTGGGCTCGCTGTCGCCGCAACTCCAGCTCTGCACCGGCGCTCCGTTGTCCTTGGAGCCATAGCGGATGTCCAGGCAGAGACCGTTCTGGCCCACGAGCTTGGCGAAGTTGCCCTTCGGCTCCGACTTCCAGATTTGATTGGCCCCCGCCGCGCAGGTCCGCAGCTTGACGAGATCACCCGGCTTGCCACCGTCGGCATCGACGCAAAGATCGCCGATCGTCAGATGCATGCCGGCCGGATCGTAGACGAAGATCTGGGCTGCGGTGCTGTTGCACTCCGCCATTTGCAATCCCTGGTCCGGGCTGACGTCGCCGTTGGGAACCTCGATGCATCTGCCGCCGCCTTGCGGGGAGATTTGCAGCATCGTCGGGTAGCCTTGCGCGCAAGCGCCGGCCACCAGGAATGTCAGCAGGCAGGCTGCGGACACCACCGCCATTCGCACAGACGCGATCACCATGACATCCCCCGACAAATGAATAGACTTCACTCTATGGCCACGGCGCCGGCACGGTCAATTTCGGCTGCCGGCCTCACCCGTGCCGCAGCTTGAGGGCCAGGATCACCAGCATGAAGGCAAGCGTGATCGCGCTCGACCCGATCAGCGGCCAGTCCGGCAGCGCGGCGCCGTAGATCAGCCAGCACCCGACCCCGATCGCGCTGGCCAGGTTGGCGGGGAACGAGATCGCGCGGGTGTCGCGCTCGCGCACGATCTTCACGA